>CAZIOX010000005.1:19250-97906 GCA_964541145.1 uncultured Candidatus Saccharibacteria bacterium | reverse complement strand
TATAGCAGCACAACCCATTACAAGGTGAAAATGTGCTACCACAAAATAAGTATCTTGATATTGGAAGTCAGCTGGCGCTAACGATAACATGACACCGGAGCAACCACCGATGGTAAACATGACTAAGAAACCCATTGCAAACAGCATCGGCGTTTCAAACGTCAAAGCACCTTTAAACATGGTGGAGATCCAGTTAAACACTTTCACCCCAGTCGGAATGGCAATAACCATGGTCATAATGCCAAAAAACGCATTGACGCTTCCGCCCGCTCCCATGGTGAAAAAGTGGTGCGCCCACACCAGGAAAGACAGCACTGTAATAGCCATGAGTGCCCAGACCATACTTGTGTAGCCAAACAACTTCTTGCGGCTGAGTGTCGCGACTATCTCGCTGTACATACCAAAAGCCGGCAACACGAGGATGTACACTTCTGGGTGCCCCCATGCCCATATGAGGTTTATATACATCATGGCGTTGCCGCCCAGGTCAGCCGTAAAATAGTGCATGCCCATGGCGCGGTCGAGCGACAACATGAAAAGTGTAGCGGTAAGGATAGGGAAGACCACGACGACGAGCATCATTGCCCCCAGTACGCTCCAGGCAAAGACCGGCATACGCATAAGCGTCATACCTTTGCAGCGTAGTTTTAGGATGGTCACAATAAAGTTTATGCCACTGAGCATGCTTCCCACACCAGCAATCTGTATGCTCCACAGCCAGTAGTCCACGCCCGGACCTGGGCTATACGCCAGTTCGCTCAGCGGCGGGTAGGCCAGCCAACCAACCGCTCCAAACTCGCCAAACACCAGCGAGAGGTTTACGAGTACGACGCCTGCAACAAACAGATAAAAACTGATCGAATTCAGCGCTGGAAACGCCACGTCACGTGCCCCAAGCATGAGTGGCAGCACCAGGTTGATAATGCCAAACATCAGCCCCATGGCCACAAAGAAAATCATGATGGTACCGTGCGCCGTGAAAATCTGCTGGAAATGTTCGGCGTCCAAAAACCCGCTGCTATGGCCGCTGGCCAGGGCCTGCTGGAGCTTCATCATTACGGCGTCGCCAAACCCGCGCAGCAGCATGACGACCGATACGACGATGTACATCACGCCTATTTTCTTGGCGTCCTGCGTGGTTAGCCACTCGCGCCACAACCAGCGCCATTTTTTAAAATAAGTCAGTGCCGCCACGACCGTCAAAAGCCCCAGTACCACCCCAGCTTGCCCCCCGAACTGCACCCAGCCGTGCCAGAAATAGTTCGGGTCAAGCCGACCCCACAAGTTTGCCAGTATCATCGTTTATTTCCTCCTGTCCACATCTGAACACCATAGATGGAATGAAGCATGGCGTATGTACTCGAACTACAAGCATCATTCGCCATGCGCTCTTCGCCGTTCTTCACCATCACATACCCTCCATGTGTTTCATGTGCGTGTCGTGCGTCATTTCCGTCTGGGATGGCACATTTTCTTCTGGAGGTTTCACTTCTTTGTTAGTTTGATCCTTCACCGTATGCTCACCCATGTACTTCATTATAACGGAATCGTAGATAGCTGAGTCATGCAAGCGGTAATAAACTACCCCCATAGTGCTCGGCCGCGCTAGGGTATCGTACGTGTCCATGGTGAGGTGCTGTCCGGACGCACCAGCCGCCGCTATCCACGCGTCATAGTCGCGCGTACTCATAGCCTTAGCCGTAAACTTCATATCAGCAAACCCCTTGCCACTGATGTTGCTCGACATACCTTTGTAATCGCCCGCTGTATCGGCCATGACATGCAGTTTCGTCGACATACCACTCATAACGTAAATCTGCCCCGCCAGCTGCGGTATCCAAAAACTGTTCATGGGCGCGTCGCTCGTCATAGTAAATTCCACCGGCCGGCCGACAGGGAAGGCTAGCTCTCCGACACTCGCCACTTTTTCCTCCGGGTAGATAAACAGCCATTTCCACTGTAGCGCGACTACTTGCACCCGCAAAGGTTTCTGAGCTGAAGCCAGCGGCTTGAATGGGTCGAGACTATGTGAAGTCTGGTAGGTCACCACCGCCAAGACTGTAATAATCAAAACAGGGATCCCCCACCACAGCGCCTCGTAGACCTTGTGCGTGTCCCAGTTCGGCTTATACTGCTGTTTGTGCCCGGCTCGATAGCGCCATGCAAACACAAAAATCATCGCGTATACCGGTAGGAGAACGAGCAGTGCCAGCATGGTCGCAAACAACAGCAGGTCACGCTGCCGGTTTGCCACTTCACCCCGAGTCTGCAGTAGCGGGAAAGAATGGTTGAGCGACAAAGCTATCAGCACACCAAGCACAACGGCGCTGCCAAGCACCCATAGCCATACCATTTGCACCGGGGACACTCGTGGAACAGAGGGAACCTTCACCCCATTCCACCTCTTTCCAAAACGCTCAAGACCCTTCTTCATGCTTACGCATAATTGTACACTGCGCAACCTCCGCTCACAAGGAAATCAACGATATATTTCCCGTCTTTGCCCCACGGTGAGCTCAAGTACGATAAGCTGGGAATCTTCAACCGCATACAATACACGATAATCACCAATCCTTAGCCTACGCGCTTTACTACCTTTCATCTGGCTGCTTGCAGATGGATATGGGTCTGAACCCAGTAGATATACTATGACAAGTATTCTCTCAGCCTGTTTTTTATCAAGCTTCTTAAGCTCTCGAACGAATTTCGGCTTGAGCTTTACGTCGTAAGTCATGAATATCAAATCCTAGTTCATCTACCGCCTGTTTAAAACCCGACAGGCATCTCTTGATCCTTTAATGCAGCACGTCCGGTAATAGCGTCGGCTTCATCCTCAAGATATTCTATAAGCCGATCATTGATAATCTTTGATAAACTCGAATTATCTCGCAAAGCATAGTACTGTACGCCCCGCTTTACCCTTGAGTCAAGATACACTGTTGTCTTTTCAGAAGCAGTATTAGTAGTTGTGTCGTTCATACGCGAGTCTCGTTTATAAAGCTTCGGCAGGCTCTAGTGTTTATAAGAACTCAGCAGTTCATCGTATTTATAGCCCGGTCGTGCATCCAGTGCGCGCCTGGTACTTGGCATTATAACGCTATCGTGTCATGACGTCATAATGAGCAAGCTAAGCTAGTATATGAATTGATTCTGAGCCGATCCAAAAGTGTCCGTGGATCAGAATTTTGATCGAGTTGGATACAAAAAACTTGCCACTAGAAATGTTCGCGGATATGCGAGAAGGAGTAATCCCAGGAAGAATCGGTTTTTTTGTGGGGATTGAAGATGTTTTGGGGGTCAAAAATGTGTTTTACTTCCCTGAATAGCGCAAGAACAGGTTTACCAAACTGGGCTTCGAGCCACGGGCCGCGCACGAGGCCGTCGTTGTGCTCGCCGCTGAGGCTTCCGCCATATTTCAGTACTAGGTTATTGACCTCGCGCTGACTTGGCTCAATCTTTTTGCGTTCTTTGTCGTCTTCTATCTTCATAAGTGGTATGACATGGAAGTTACCGTCACCCATGTGGCCGGCAATGGTAGCAAAAAGTTTGTACTTGCGGATGATTTTCTGAAGCTGCGGCAAGAACGTCGCGAGGTGTTCGGGTGGCACCGCAAAATCATCGATGTACGGTGCAGTGTGTTTGTCTTTTACCTTGCTACGCAAAATCTGGAAACTGTAGCGACGCATAACCCAAAATTTTTCGCTTTTACCTTCTGTCGGATTTTCTTCGAAGCCATTTATTTCATACCGAGCTCGGAATCGGCCAAGATCATGGTGAAGAGCGCGAACTTTTGCGCGAACTTCTTCTTCTGTATTGCCATTGAACTCCACCATCAGTATCAGCTTTGGGACGCCGCGCAGCAGTTGCAGTCCATCTGGAATAAGACTCCAAAGCAAATGAACGAATTTACGAAAGCCAAGGCGTTTGTAAAATGCGGGCATAAAACGCAGAGAAAGCAGTAGTGTCTGGTCGTCGAAACTTTCAAATGTCGCAGGGTTATGGCTAAGAACCCTGGGTATCAGTTCGCCAAGGTGGTTAATATTTTTTAGAAATAACACGAGTAGGCCAGAGTGAGGGCGGTGCGGCACCAGTCGGAAAGTTGTTTCGGTAACAAGCCCGAGTGTGCCCTCCGAACCGACGATGAGCTGAGTGAGGTCAAATATGCCAGTTTCGCGATCCCAGACATTCCACAGTCCATAGCCCATACTATTTTTACTTACTTTCGGCCGAGCTTCCTTGATGAGGTCATAATGTTCTTCGCAAAGCTTGTAGATGCGTTGGTAGAGCTTGCCTTCGTAGTCACCCTGATTTATTTTAGCCTGCAGCTGTTTTTTGTTCAGCGGCCGTACAGTGTATTCCTTGCCATCGGCAAATACTACCTTGAGTGCCTGTACAAACTTTTCGACCTTACCGTATTCTAACGACTTCTCGCCACCAGAGTTGTTGGCCGTAATGCCGCCAATCATGCACATGTCGCGACTGGCCGGATACGATGGCATGAGCACACCTTTTTTAAGCGTCTCGCGCTCAAAATCACGGTACAACACACCGGGCTGAGCGGTGCCATGGAGCCCCGTCACCGATCCAATTTTTGTAAAGTGCTGTGCAAAATCTACGATAATAGAGTCATTGATAGCTCCGCCGGCCATATCGGTACCGGCTGCTCGTGCTGTTAGGGAAAGGCTGGGGTTTTCCTGTTTGTTGGCGGTCACGAACCGAACCAGCCGCTGTACATCGAGCGAGTCCTTTGGGGCGGCAATGAGCTGTGGAACAATCTCAAACATACTGGCGTCGTGACTGAAGAGTTCTTTCGCTTCTTTCGAGTCATCCAGATCACCTAAGAAACCGTGTTTGCGCAGTTTTTCTTTGAGCCCATCCATATGTTCTAGCTTACCATAAGCAATACGGAAAAATGAAACAACTAACTCGCCTATATATCGGTCGTACTGTTTCAGGGACTGCACGCAGGTGACTTACAAAACGCATGATTCGACTGCACTACCCGAAAAGCGACGTTTGTATCCGTAAATCCAAACTGGACCATGCCGCCCGGAAACTGTGCTATCAAACGGTCGTAACGGGTGGCTGTGGCGTGGGTGTTGGCTCGGCAGGCATGACTGGGCCAGTGGCAACTGATGCGGCAGTGACTTTGTTGAAAGCATCCTGCACGACTATCATGCCGATAAACCCGATCAGCCACAGGAGCAGAAATGACACAGCTGCACTGAGCTTGCGGTCTGTAACCATTTCAACACCTTCAGAATATTTCCAAAGCCACCATATATTTACGAAGGGAACAATCAGGAGCCAAGCCGTCGGGATTTGCGCACCTCGTGCGTTCATCTCGCCCTTGGTTTTCACCTGCCAGTAAACGCAGTATATCCCAAGTGTAATTATGCTTAATAGAATCACTGTACCGATGCCGCGATTTTTCATCGTCTTGTACTCCTTTATGGTTTATGAACTATCTGTGCATTATAGGCTACGATTTTTGAGATGCAAGCGTTGTATCTGCTTGACATTTAGGCAGCGGGCGCGATGGGAGCCGCTGGGCCAAGATGGGTGGCTGATGGCGTGTCAGCTGCAATTTTGTTGAACGCATCTTGGACAATTAAGATATCGATGCCGTCTGGCACAGCAAGCAGGATCAGCAAAGACATGGCGAAGCTCATTTTTTCTTTGGTAACAAGCTCGACGCCCTTGCTGTATTTCCACAGCCAGATAGCCATAAGAGGAACGATAGCAAAGAGAGAAACGTATAGGCCAACCAGAGAGACTACCTGAAGTCCTGATGGTGGCGTCTTCTCCGCACTGGAGTAGGCATAAGAACTACTGAGTTCTGACTCAAAACTACTACTGTATGTTGAGCTCGAGCTAAACTCAGCTGGAACGTTTCTATCGATGCGTACTGAAGAAACAAAAAAAAGTATGACAAAAAAGACTACCACTAAAATAGGTAGTATGTACCAAATAACCGGTGGTATTTTGACATCTTTGTTGAGGGCCATCATTTCTCTACGGGTTTTAGCAAACCAGTACAGGCGGTATATGCCGAGCGTTACGATTGTTAATAGGAACATTTTGGGGATTGATCGGTGCTTCATAGTGCGGAGTATACACCCTCAGCAAACCAAATTCTACAACAAAATTTGTCACACATACCTGCGACAAAAAAAGTATTGCAAAACCAGAGTCAGTAGCCACTCGGAGATGTTTGTGGGATGGTGTTTGCGAAACGCTTATCGTTACTGATACAATTTCTCCTAATGGCAGCTCAAAATAAACCAGACAAGCAAAAAATAGTCATCGTCGGAGGCGGCTTTGGCGGAGTTCGTGCTGCCCTAGAGCTTGGCAAGCTCGACTATATGTCTGTGACTCTAGTCTCGGAGCGGCCAGACTTTTTGTACTATCCCACACTATACGAAACAGCGACCGGTGGCAGTAGTGAGCAATCGAGCATACCCCTAGAACTCATCTTTGCCGATGATCCAGTCGATGTCATTGTCGCGAAACTCACCAAACTTGACCGTGTCAAAAAGCACGTCAAACTTGAAGGGGTCGGCAAACCGGTTGCGTATGACACGCTCATCCTGGCGCTCGGCTCGGTGACGAACTATTTTGGCATACCTGGGCTCAAGGAAAATTCCTATGGTATAAAAAGTATCGATGAGGCCGAACGCTTTAAGCGTCACCTCCACGCCCAACTGATCGCCGAAAACGAACCAGATCTCAACTATGTCATTGTCGGAGGTGGACCTACTGGGATTGAGCTGGCGGGCTCGCTCGGAGCGTATTTGCATGACAGTATGGAAAAGCACGGGATCCGCCGTCGCAAAGTACACATTGACCTTGTCGAGGGCATGCCCCATCTCATGCCCCGCTTGCCGCGTCCGGTCGGCAAAGCCATAGAGAAACGACTCCGTGCTCTCGGGGTAAAGCTGTACCTCGGCAAACGCGTCGAAAGTGCTAGCCCAGAACATCTTATGGTATCGGGGAAGGCCATTCGAAGCCATACTATAGTCTGGACCGCCGGCGTCGCCAACAATCCGTTCTTTACAGAACCAGACTTTACCTTTAGTGGTCGCAAAAAGATACTAGTCGATGAATTTTTACGAAGCGAAGGGGAGAAAGATATTTTTGTCATCGGTGATAATGCCGAAACTCCCTTCAGTGGCATGGCACAAACCGCACTGTACGATGCCGAGTTTGTAGCCAATAACCTCCGGTTTGAGCACGAAGGTCGCCCAAAGCTCGCCTATCGGCCAAAAGAACCTGCCTATGTCACTCCTGTTGGAGCAAACTGGGCATCGCTCCTTTGGAAAGACGTCCACCTCCATGGTCGAGCGGCTGCTGCCCTGAGAGATGCAGCAAACTTACGAGCCTTTATGGATGTCCTGTCGACCCAGGAGGCAGTAGTTCAGTGGACAAGTACGCTCGACAGAGAAGACTTGTGCCCCGTCTGCTCGACAAAATTATAGCTCGCGCCCCTAAAGTGAAGTAGCAGCAGTACGGATATAAGAGTAGAATATTGAGATGGAAGAAAGAACATTTGCGGCCGTATACGCACAGCTTAACGAACAGCAAAAACGTGCTGTTGACACCGTGTACGGCCCCGTCCTCGTACTTGCCGGACCTGGGACGGGGAAGACCCAGCTCCTCAGTGCCCGCGTTGCGCACATCTTGCGAAGCACCGACGCACAACCACACAACATCCTGTGCCTTACCTTTACGGAAAATGGTGCTGCCAACATGCGTGAACGTCTCGCCCGGTTTATTGGCCGACATGCCTACGACGTTCAGATCAGCACCTACCACTCTTTCGGCAGCACAATCATTGGGCGCTTTCCGGAGTATTTCACCGAATTACGCCTCGAACGACCGATCGACGAGCTCGGTAAGCACCAAATACTAGCAGAAATCATCGCACGATTAGACTACAGCAGCCCCCTAAAGCAGGTACGCTACCATATTGGAGACCTCGTCAGCACTATCAGCGAAATAAAACGCGGACTTTTCAGCCCAGATGAACTGCGCGCTGTTGCGCTGGACGTCAGCAGTACCATCGAGCGTACTCAGCCGATACTGCAGCAAACCCTTGCCCCTTATGCGGCGCGTATGCCCAGTAAGTTAGCCGTCGCCGAGCCACTTTTTCGGACAATCCTGGATGATCTTACGGGCATTTCGACCGTAGGCTCGTCCGTCAAAGCACCCGCTTACGCAACGTTGGCTGCCCGCAATCTTGAAGTAGCCCTTGAGGCAGCGAGCGATTCTGGGTCAACCAAGCCTCTCACTGCCTGGAAAAACAACTGGCTGGCAAAAAACACGAACAATCATTTTACGCTGGCTGGGAGTCTGGAGGCATTGCGAGTTTCAGCTCTGGCGGACGTACTGGAGGCCTATCAGGCCGAACTGCAGCTGCGGGGACTGTACGATTTTGATGATATGATCATTCGTGTAACTGAAGTCCTCGGTCAAAACGACGCCCTTCGCTTCACTCTGCAAGAGCAGTTCCAGTTCGTGCTGCTCGACGAGTTTCAGGACACCAACGCCGCGCAACTTCGCCTCGTCCAACTTCTCACCGATAATCCAGTGCACGAAGGTATGCCAAACGTTCTTGCTGTCGGCGACGATGACCAGGCGATATACGCCTTTCAGGGAGCTGAAGTCAGTAACATGCTCGATTTCTACCACTCATACCGTGATGTCCAGGTTGTATCCCTCTCTGAAAATTATCGATCCCGGACGGAAATTCTGGAAACTGCCTCAAATATCGCCAGGCAAATCGAATCTCGTCTGCATACCCATTTTCCCGGTGTCGAAAAACTACTCCGCGCAACTAACATTGCGCTCCCCCCTGTGAGCTTAGAGCGCACAAGCTACGAAAGCGCACCGAGTGAGTACAGTGCCGTCGCTCAAGAAATTGCGCAGCTCATCTCCGAGGGCACGCCAGCCGAAGAGATTGCCGTACTAGCTCCCAAGCACAAGCACCTCGAACCTCTCGTACCCTACCTGCAGAAGCATGGAGTCGCAGTGAGCTATGAAAAGCGAGAAAATGTCCTTGAAGCACCCGTCGTACGCGAACTTTTAACCATGAGTAAGCTTGTCCTCGCTCTCCACCATGGTCAGCAGGCAGTCGCCAACAGCCTCTGGCCAGAGGTGCTAAGTTATAATTTTTGGGGCTTTTCTACGGCAGATATCTGGAAGCTTGCCTGGCAAGCAAGCGACCAGCGAAAGCCGTGGGCTGAGCTTCTCCTTGACGCGCCGATGTTCCGTCATGCCGCCTTGCTGTTACTCACACTCGCCGGCAAGGTAGAGACGGCTTCTCTCGAAACCATCCTCGACACGCTGATTGGCTCGACAGACATTGCGACACGTGACCCTCATCTGCCTAGTGTCCGAAGCCCGCTACGCGACTACTATATCAGGCAAAATGGTGACCAAGTGCTGTACGAAACCGTGTCACAGCTTGCCGTACTACGAGCCAAACTTCGCGAACATCAGCTCGGCCAAAAACAACTTCTGCAGCTTGCCGACCTCCTGGAGTTCGCCCAGGCGTATGAAGCAGCTGGACAGCAAATGCTAAACACGAACCCTCATAGTCAGTCCCCTCACGCCGTGCAGTTGATGACAGTATACAAGGCAAAAGGTCTTGAGTTTTCGCACGTGTTTTTACCGGCGTGCGACAATGGTGTATGGGGCTCAAAAGCGAGCGGCATGAGTAACAAATTAACACTCCCCGCCAATCTCGCCCACATCCGACACAGTGGCTCAACAGACGACGAACGGCTGCGCGTACTCTACGTCGCTCTTACTCGGGCAAAACATGGTCTACATCTCTCGAATCATCGGCAAACATACGCAGGGAAAACAACAGAAGCTGTCAAATATTTCGATGAAGTGACCGAGAACCACCAATCATATTCTCGAGTGTTGCCGCAGTCTTATCAACGTGTCGTCCGAGAGGAGGCTACCGCGCCCGCACTCGAAACATTAACCCTGTTTTGGCAAGAACGGCACCGCCCAACTACCGCACCGCTACGCGAACTCCTCAGTGAGCGCCTAGCAAATTACCAGCTCAGTCCTACGCATTTGACGCATTATATCGATCTCAAATATGGTGGCCCTGAAAGCTTCTTGCTCGGTACGCTTCTGCGTTTTCCCACTGCGCCAAGTCTAGAAGCAAGCTTTGGTACGGTTATCCATGAAACCCTCCAGTGGCTCCAAAATCAACTTAACTCTACCGGTGAATTACCCGACAGCCTGAAAGCCATCGCCCATGCTACCCGCTGTTTTGAGCGAGAGTTGTTGAGCGAGGCCGATCGGCAGCTCCAAATTGCGCACGCGGCACAAGCCATCTCAGCGTATCTCAAAAGTCCTATACCGCAGTGGCGTCGTGGAAATATTGCCGAACAATCGTTTCGCGATGAAAACGTGTTCGTGGGTAAGGTACACCTTGGTGGAAAAATTGATCTGCTAGAACTCGACACGCAAGCTAAGAAAATTGTCGTCGTCGACTATAAAACCGGTCAGCTCGGAAACGATCCGCTCAAACTCTACAAATACACGCTGCAGCTATACTGCTACAAGCTCCTCGTCGAAGGCTCGCGCACGTACCATGACTATACGGTAGAGCAGGGCAAGCTCGTGTTTGTCGAGCCAACACTACACGGTGAGGTGCAGGAAAAAATCATCAGCTTCAAACCTCAGGAAACCGAACGTGTACGTCAGCTTCTCTCCGCATTTTGGCAGTGCGTGCAAACACTCCAGACCCCAGACACCTCTGCCTACGGCGATAGTTTGAAGGACGTCCACGCCTTCGAAGCAAATCTTATTGAAACATTTTCGCAGATATAACCCTGCCGTCGAGCGCGCCTATCAAAAACTGCCCCCGAAGGGGCAGTAAGACTGCATGGCAGTGTTTGGATTTACTTCGTTGCTGTTTTCTTTTTAGCTGGTGCTTTTTTAACAGTCCTTTTGCGAGCAGCTGAGCGCTGAGCACTAACAGTCTTTACGGTAGGCTTTGCAACTTCTACCGCTTCTACAAAGGTATCAACTTCAGCCACCTCCGCCTGTGCTTCGGCAAGCTCGGCCTCTTCGGTCTGAACAAACAAAATATTGTAGAGATTGAAGCCGATCAGCGCACCCAAAACTGGTCCGGCAACATAGGTGCCCCAACCCCATTGGTGCAGACTCAGAGCGACAGCTGGGTTGAGTACGCCACCTGAAGCCAATGAAGCGATCAAGGAGCCCATTATCAAACCACCGCCCACCATCAGAGCCTTTAGGCCAAGGCTAAGTCGTTGGTAAATAGCGGCTGCAACAGAGAAAGCAAACAGGAATGTGCCGAGCACCTCAGCGAGCAAAACCCGTGTGTCAAAAACACCGTTGTTTTTCACATCCTGAATTTTGGTAAAGTACGCAAACAAGTACCAGACAGCGGCTGCGCCTGCGAGCTGGACTAATATATAACTAATCGCCTGTAGCGTGCGCAGCTTACCAACGCTCCATAGACCAATACTCAGTGCCGGGTTGAAAACTGCACCAGAAATACCAGCGAGCGCCACCACCAGAAGAACGAGCGTGAAACCTGCCGCTGTCGCGACAAAGTATGGTAAGTTGAGCTGAGAGTGAGACATACTGAGCACAGCGAGCGTCAAAACACCCGTGCCGAGAAACTCACTCACTAGCATGGCGAGCTTATTTTTACGAAACATAATTATATTTTCCTCCACTTTTTAGTGATACTACAAGCTTACAGAGATATAGGTATTTTGTAAAGACTTCCGATGTATTATGCCATATCGGTAACGACAAATGTGCGCAAACTACCATCGGTGAGAGTAGCTGCAGTCGCAAACTGATACGCAACCCCGGCAAATAGCGCTGTTTCAAACGACGTGCCTTGGTCTTCTCGGTTTTTCGCCATAGCGTTTGCAAGATACTCTATTCGGGACACATCTATGACAAAGACCTGTGGTGCACCGTCCTCTGTCATGTCAGGAAACTGCTCCAGTAGCTTCCTGCGAAAATCTGCCTGAGAAAACGTCTTGCCATCGCAAAAATTCATCACTACAAACGCTTCCTTATGTCCGCCGCGGAGGTGCTTGCTAGCCGCCACGGGATGCTCTTCGCCTCGTTCCTGTTGGATTTTTGAGATATGTTTCATGATAACCTCGTGCCGCGTCTCGCCAGTGCTGCCTTCGAAATAGCCTTCGTGTTCAAGAGTGCCTACCCAGCCTGCATTGACACGACTGGCCGTAATCTCGTCGTACGGTAAACCAATTTTGGTATATATTGCTTCAATCGTATTTGAGATTTGCATGTAGTAATCTAGACCATTTTTAAAGATCGCTTCAAGGTTATCGTTTGCTCCGCAGTCTGTTTTGCCCTCAGACTGATGATCGCCTTTATGCGTTCCGCAAATGATCCCTTGCAAAGTCAACTCATCTGCTACCTCGGCGAGCTCGATACCTACCTTCTCAATATGGCTATCGAGCGCACATTTCATCGCTAGTGCAGTGAGGTACCCACCGCCAGCGAGCTTCGAACGAAGTCGACGCCCCGTATTGATCGCTCTCTTCTCAAAGCCTCCCTGTGCATTAGGCACAATTGCCCACACAGCCCCTCGGCCATCCATGCAGCCATCATCAGGCTCAGTCACTTCTGCCATGCATGCGGCCGAGTTGATCAAGCCTACGGCAAAGCCTTCCACTTCAGGCCCCAGCGCGCCCGTTTCTTTTTGCTTCGTATAACTAATGTTTGCATCCGGATTGCCAAAACCAAGTGGGGCGAGCTCATCAACGGTATACTGCACTACTATTTCTCCTTTGTTCAAGTCACCATTTACCTTACTGACATCACCGATACTAATAGCCCCGAGAGTACCGCGAACTTCTTCGTGGCCAAGCACAGACATGTCTGTGCGTGATGGGTCGGTATCGATAGTGGTTTGTGGTCGATGCGTCATACTATTTTCGGTGACATATATCACGAAACTGTACTATATGGTACTCTGCGCAAGGTGTTTTGTCTAGATGTACTACTTGATTGTACGGAATATCACGCTCAGGACATTTGGTCGTCTGCTATAGTAAAAAAATGAGCAACTCAGAACGTCTTGGCGCAGACACAATTGCTCGCAAAGATCTGTTACAGGATCCGATGTTTGTTAGGTCGGTGTACTGCTCATTACCCGAGGAGATACGAAATGCTTTACATGCGATCGTCGAGGCTGATGGGTTTAGGAGCATCACAGATTCGAAAACCGCTTTTCTTGCAGGAGTAATTGCGCTCGCAAGTATGCAAAACGCCGCTAAACTCATTGAAGACATTGACGCAGGCCAGCCATTTGACTCGACTTACTCTACGCTTCCCACCTGACTGACTGCAACGGTTGTGGCGAGAGCCGCCGCTGAGAGCTGTGCGGAACAGTTGAAGGACGAGCAATTGACCTCAGTACGATTATTGAAGTCAACCCCTAGTTTACCTTTACAGTTTGGGGTGCCCGCCTCTGTGCAAACCCCGGCAGTATCAATCCAGGTTGCTCGTTCTCTATTAAACGTCATGGTACCTCCTACCTCTTATGTATTGAGCTTATTCATCTTTTCTGCAGAAGCCTAGCCGCGGCGACGACGGCGTAGATCGGCGACTTTGAGACGCACCAGGTGGCGGTCTACGAGCTGGTGAGCTTTTTCTAGTTCCACTTGATCTTTCGCATCGTCACGCAGCTTGAGCGCGCGATCTAATGCCGCTTGTGTCTCAGCCTCGACGATATCTTCGCCATGATCGGCTTCATCTACAAGCACTTTTACATGGTCGGGACTTACTTCGACAATCCCACCGCTCACGGCGAAATATTCGAGTTTATCGAGCGGATCAGTGCGCTTGCGCCGTACTTGGATGACACCAGATTTTGCGAGTGTAACGAGCGGTTCATGTCCGGGGAACACGCCAATTTCGCCGTCTACCGTCGGGATGAGCACCTCGTAGACGTCTTCGTCAAACTTCAAGCCAGAGAGGGTGACTAGTTGTAGCTGCACGTGTGTACTCCCTCCTCGTGAATGATGGGTGACGAATAGTGCATAACGTACAAATCGTACGAAAATACCTCATTCGTCATGCTCAGAGCTCCATTCATTTTTTAGTCCTTTTTCTCGCTTAAAGACCCGCCGGCCATGTAGAACCAGCTTTCGGGCTTATCATCGTATTTGCCAGAGAGAATGTCGCGGCAGTCCTTGACTGTGTCCTCGACCTTGATGAACGCACCGGCGTTACCGGTGAATTTCTCAGCCACGAAAAACGGCTGGGCCATAAAGCGCTGGAGTCGACGCGCGCGGTTCACTATTTGTTTCTGGTCGTCAGAAAGTTCTTCCATGCCCAAAATGGCAATGATGTCCTGCAGTTCTTTATACTGTTGCAGCACTCGCTGGACTTCGCGCGCAACTTCGTAGTGTTCTTGGCCAACGATTTCCGGGTCAAGAATGGTTGAGCTAGAGTCCAGCGGATCAACAGCAGGGTAGATACCGATTTCCGTCAAGCCGCGGTTGAGTACAATGGTCGAGTCAAGGTGCGCGAAGGTCGTCGCCGGGGCTGGGTCGGTCAGGTCGTCGGCCGGGACGTAGACGGCCTGAATTGAAGTAATAGAACCTTTTTTCGTAGAAGTAATACGCTCCTGGAGGGCGCCCATTTCCTGCTGCAAGTTTGGCTGGTAGCCTACGGCTGATGGCAAGCGACCGAGCAGGGCAGATACCTCACTCCCGGCCTGGGTAAAGCGGAAAATGTTGTCGACGAACAGCAGAACGTCTTTACCTTCGTCGCGAAATGCCTCTGCCATCGTTAGACCAGAAAGCGCCACGCGCAGACGAGCCCCGGGTGGTTCATTCATTTGTCCAAACACCATGCTCGTTTTGTCGAGCACACCGGCGTCTTTCATTTCGTGGTAGAGGTCGTTGCCTTCACGAGTACGCTCACCGACACCCGCGAACACCGAGTTACCGCTGTGAAATTTCGCGATGTTGTTTATAAGCTCCTGAATCAGCACGGTTTTGCCCACGCCGGCACCGCCAAAGAGTCCAACCTTACCACCCTTGGCAATCGGTGCGATCAGGTCGATGACCTTAATCCCGGTTTCAAGGATTTCAGTCTTGCTGCTTTGTTCGTCGAGCGTCGGCGGCTCACGGTGAATCGGGGCGCGCTTGCCCTTTGGTACTGGCAAGCTGTCTATGGGGTCGCCGACGACATTAAACATGCGGCCTTGGGTCTCAACACCGACTGGTACAGAGATAGGAGCGCCTGTGGCACTCACTGCTTCACCCCGTTTCAGTCCGTCTGTACTCTGCATAGACACCGCTCGCACAGTGTGCTCATCGAGATGCTGTGCGACTTCCAGTGTCAGAGTTTCGCCTGCACGCTTGATTTCGAGTGCGTCGTAAATATTTGGTAGCTCACTACCCTCAAACTCCACGTCGACAACGACGCCGACCACTTGGATAACTTTACCTGTGTTATGTTCTCTCATTTGTTGCTCTCCTTTGCATATGAATGATGTATGGTGAATGCCGAATGATATATACGCTTCATTGCTTGTCCTTATCTTTCGAGGAACGAATTAAACCAATCAACAGGGGCAACACCACCAGTGGCTGTTTGGCATACGCGCCATATTCAGTAGTATTCCTATACCTACCATCGCATGCAACTAGGGACTGGCTTTGAAGTTCCGTCAGTGAACCTTTGGCTATATTATACCATCGCTTTTTTCCTGTATGCCTAGCTCGAGAAAATCCTTCGGCAACGGTAGAAGTTACCAAAACGGCGGCTTTTTTCATCTGTATTTTCAAACCCAGGTCTTCGTCCCGGGGAAATTTTTTTACGATTTGATACGTCATACTCACCAGCTTATGCCCTCTTGCCAGGTTTTAAGATCAGTACATGATTTGATGGTAGATACGTCATTCGTCATTCTTCATACCTCATTCCTGAAGTAGCTATGCTACTTCATGGCCTCCGCGCCGCCGGATATCTCCGCCAGTTCCTGGGTTATGGCAGCCTGCCGTGCCTTGTTCATTTCGAGCGTCAGGTCATCGACGAGCTCGCCAGCATTATCGGTAGCGTTTTTCATGGCAAGCATTCGCATGCTGTGTTCGCTGGCACGAGCGTCCAACAGCGCTTGAAATATCTCAGCACCCACCAGGCGTCGTGCAACACCCTCCAGTACGACACTGGTCGACGGTTCGTAGACGGCATCACGCACAAACTGCGTCACAGCAGTTTTCGAAAAACCAGCTGGTAAAATTCGCTCCACAACCGCCGTTTGCGTCATGCTACTGACAAACTGCGTGTAAATAATATCGACGGCATCAACCTTCTGTTCCTCAAACATCGTACATGCCGTAGAGAGAATAGCATAAAACTCTGAACCTTCTGGGTGGTCGGGCAAGTCGACATAGGTACCGGAAACCTCAGTGTTTTTAAGGCGGGTGACAAATTGCGAAGCCTTGCGGCCGATGGCGATAGTTTCGTTTCGCACACCTGCTACATCATCCTCGCGCAGCGCCTGAATGTACGCCTTCATAACATTTGCGTTGTAGGCGCCAGCAAGACCCTTGTCGGAGGCGATAACAATGATGAGCCGGCCTTTAACTTCGCGTATCTGGAACAGTGGGTGGGTGTCGGTAGCGCCCTGGCTCGAAAGATACGCGAGGATTTCGTTGGCAGTGCGAGTGTATTCGCTCGTCGCCTTGGTAGCGTCTTGTGCTCGGCGCATTTTACTCGCCGCTACCATTTGCATAGCCTTGGTAATCTGTTTGGTACTTTTGACCGAGCGAATCCGCCCTTTGAGCTGTCGAGTGCTAGCCATCGTTCCCTCCAAGGGCAGGTTTTATGCGAATTCGAGAAATAGATCCTGGGAGCAGTATGGCTCCGGCTAATGTGATTTGACCACCACTGATTGCTACATCGACAACCGCAGGAAAACGACCTTCTGCAATTCTAGTTTCGACACTTTCTCGCGCAGAGGAAATATCTCCAGGAATAGATTCCAGTGGTGCCAGTCCGCAATATTCTTGCATAGAACGATGTGCCATTTAACCCTCAAACCCTTTCGCGGCTACCTCAGCGACCCGCGCCAGGAGCTTGCCGGTTGCGCCATCTGCCTCAACCTTTTCGTCACCAGTGTTTAGAGTTTCCATTTCCTTACCATGCTCTTTGGCAAGTTTGGCGAGCAGAGCCGCCTGGGCATCTTTAATTTTATCGCGCGGGACGCGGTCGAAATGCCCTTCGTTTACAGCAAAAATTGAGGCAACCTGTTCCCATACTCCGAGCGGACTGTACTGCGGCTGTTTGAGTAGCTCTGTGAGACGTTGTCCCCGCTCAATCTGATTCTTGGTCGCTTCGTCCAGGTCAGAACCAAACTGTGCAAAGGCGGCAAGCTCACGGAACTGGCTGAGGCCAAGCTTCAGCCCACCAGCGACCGACTTGACCGCTTTCGTCTGGGCAGCACCGCCCACCCGGGACACGGAAAGTCCAGCTGAAATAGCCGGGCGGATACCCTGGTAAAACAGATCGGTTTCCATGAAAATCTGACCGTCGGTGATGGAAATAACGTTCGTCGGAATATACGCAGAGATGTCACCAGCCTGTGTTTCGATGATAGGCAGGGCCGTCAGTGAACCAGCCCCCAAGTCATCATTGAGCTTTGCGGCGCGCTCAAGCAACCGTGAGTGGAGGTAGAAGACATCACCCGGGAAGGCTTCGCGCCCGGGCGGACGACGCAGCAGCAATGACATTTGGCGGTAGGCTACCGCGTGTTTCGTAAGATCATCGTAGATGATGAGCGCGTGCTTGGCATTATCACGGAACCATTCACCCATGGCTGCACCGGCGTACGGCGCCAGATAGAGCAGTGAAGCCGGATCGCTCGGGCCAGTTGCAACCACAATAGTCTGATCCATGACGCCCTCTTGCTTGAGTCGCTCAACCAAGCGAGCAACTTTGGAAAGTTTCTGACCAATAGCGACATAAATGTTCACAACGCCTGTCTTCTGGCGGCCTTGGTTGATCATAGTGTCGAGCGTAATGGCAGTCTTACCGGTTTGACGATCGCCGATGATGAGCTCTCGTTGCCCACGGCCGATAGGGAACATCGCGTCGATAGACATAATACCTGTCATCAGTGGCTCATGGACACCCTTGCGCCCCATCACACCGATAGCTGGTCGCTCGACGCGGCCAGTTGCTTTTGCCTTGATGGCTGGCCCACCGTCCATAGGCTGACCAAGCGGATTCACGACACGACCAAGAAGTTCTGGTCCAACTGGGACTTCCAGTACAACACCTTTTAGCTTCACCGCACTGCCCGCCACGACGTCTTTGTCGCTCCCGAGTAGTACGGCACCGATTTCGTCTTCCATGAGGTTTAGCGCAAAGGCTTCAACCACACCGTTTTTCGTCTGGATTTCGAGCACTTCAGCGTACCCGGCGCTACGTAGGCCGTGTACCCATGCTACGCCATCGCCCACGCGAGTTACGACTCCAGTAGACTCCATGTTTTCACCACTGTCTAGCCGCGCTATGGCGTCGCGGAGACCTTTTGATACTTCTGTAACTGCTATGTCTGCCACTTCTGTCTTCCTTTCTATACTTTCGCGGCGCGTAAGGCCTGTAGTTTATGTTGCAATGTTCCGTCGTACGACGCATCTGGGGTCTGCAGTCGCACACCACCCAGCACGCTTTCGTCGACGACTTCTCGTAAATACACCTCTGTCCCACCAGCGAGAGCCTTGACGGCTCCGCGCAAACTCTCGTCGAGCGGCTGTGCCGATGTGACTGCGGCGACCACCACTCCTTGGTCTGCCAGCGCATCCTCTATCGCCCGTACCACCAGCGGAAGCTCGCGGAGACGATGTGATTCCTTGAGGTATGCAGCTACTTCTTGTATAACAAGCGCGGGCACCTGCCCACTGTGCACACGCCCTGCCACATACTGGGCAATCTTGCGGCGGCTGAGTTTTCCGTGCATTAACTGACACTCCGTTTCCGGAAAGTCATGAGACCTGATTCAAGAGGCAGGAACCGCGCTCCGCGCAAGCTGGAAATCCTCTTGTTTATCATTTTTCAACCTCTTTCAGCGAATCAGCAATGAGCTTCTTATCTACCTGGCTCGTCACCGTTTTACCCACGACTTTCTCAGTCGCCTGCGCGACGAGTTCGATAGTTTCATTATGCAGTGTTTTTTTGGCGGCCAAGATATCTTTCTCGATAGATTCGTGCGCGGCAGCTACGATGCGCTCTGCCTGAACCTTAGACTTTTCCTCGCTCTTCGCAATAAGACCTGCCGCTTCTTCCTTCGCCGTTGTAACGATCTCTGCCGCCTCTGATCGCGCCGTTTTCAACAGACCTGCAATTTTAGTCTCAGCTTCTGCTGCTTGACTAGCGACATCGGCCGCAGCAGCGTTACTCTCGTCGATTTGGCGCTGACGCTCGTCCACCGCCTTCATGAGTACCGGGAACACATACTTACTAAGCAGCCATGTCAGCAGAAGAAAAGCCACAATCTGAAACAACAGGAGTTTGCCATCAATCCCCAGTGCCTTGATTGGGCTGGTCGCTTCCTCTGCGTGTGCTGCCTCGCTCGCAAATTGTGTAAATAATGTATATATCACTTGATTTTTCCTAACGTCAAACGTCTAGCGTCCAACATTCCTTTAGCCCTTAGCCAAGAAACCAACAATAATACCGATGATGGCCAGCGAGTCAGCAAATACAATAGCGGTAATCATAAGTGTACGCAGTTCACCAATTTTCTCTGGGTTGCGACCCGCCGCACCAAGAGCACCCTTACCGATCAGGCCCACACCGAGCGCAGCACCAATTGCTGGCAGGGCATATGCGAGGGAAAATGCTAATTCTTTCATTTGTGTAAACTCCTTATTATTACTTTGTTGATTGATGGTACAGAGAGGATTTTCACCTCGTGTCCAAGCACAGTCAGTACGCTTCACCTCATTCCGACCGAAGTGGAGGAATCATTATCTGAGAAAGATCCTTCTACTTCGCTCAGGATGACTAACAGCATCAACCTGACTGGTTCTCATGCGCTACGCAGGCACCTCCTCGGTTTTACGTGTGTCATGAGCGGTGTCGTGAGAGCCTCCATGGCTCGCCGTGGCAAGACTGGCAAAGATCAAGGTCAGCATATAGAACACATAGGCCTGAATAAACCCGATAAATAATTCGAATGCCATAAACCCAGGTAAAATAACCACCGATGCGTACGACGCGAGCATACTGACGATTGCCAGCAAAGCCGCACCCGCAAAGGCGTTACCAAACAGTCGAAGACTGAGCGCAACGAGACGAGAAAATTCCCCAACGAATTCCAAAAAACCCTCGAATGTTGCAATAGGATTTTTTAATGGGCTTATAAAATACCTCTGCGCATTGCCGAGCAGACCGTGTGTTTTTATGGCGTAGTATTGCACACTAACCATCGAGATAGTTGCCAGGGCAATGGTAAAATTCAGGTCGGTCGGAAGGGAACGAAGCAATTCGCCACCGTGCCAACTTATGGAATGCCCAACTCCAGGCAGTATGTCCATCCAATACGAAATAAGCACGGTGAAAAATATGCTGAGTGCCAGCGGCGCAATACTGCGCGCCATTGCTCTGTTTGGAACAATATCGTACACAGCCTTGTACATACCCTCAAACGCCCATTGGACAAGTCCGACAAAACGGTTCGTCCGGCCTTTTTTGACCATAGCTGCGGTGTAGAAGAAGATTGCGAGCAGCACCACAACACTCAAACCACCGAGCAGCATCGCATTTGTCACAGGCAGCGGGCCAACTTTGAAAATTTCCTCCGTCGGTAGAACAATATTTAGTTTATCCATGGCAAAAAAATAAGGTGCCATTATTTGACACCTCCGCGTTTCAGCTGGGAACGAACGAGGAGCCCGGCAATAATCGCCCCGACAGCTGCGCCAACGAGCATAAGCCAAGGCTTCGTGCCAAATTGCCCATCGTAGTGCCGGCCAACGAGCAGCAGGCCAATGGTAGGCACAAACAAACGCCACGTGGTATCTGCCATGTCGAACAGTATAGGAGCAGTAACACTCTTAGAGCGCTCCACTCGAGAATCTGGGGTGGAAGTTGAGGTATCCGCCATTACGTTATTAGATTGTAACAGAGCTCCCTAGGTGCTGTAAACACCCCGAGCCATTATTGTGTAAGATTTCTCACAGACAGTCTTGGCAATAGTCTATTCACGCGGTAGAATGAGACATGGAACAATTTACACTTTCACTTACATTCAACGATGTGCTCCTTCGTCCGGGATACTCTGGCTTCGATCGAGCAAGCATATCACTGGTAACAAAACTTTCAAAAAAACTGGCGCTCAAGGCGCCATTTGTGTCTGCGCCTATGGACACTGTCACCGAAGCGCGACTCGCGATCGCACTTGCCGAGCAGGGCGGTGTGGGCATAATCCACCGTAACCTCACCCTCGAGCAGCAAGCCGCCGAAGTCAAAGCAGTCAAGGACGCTGGCCAACTCGTCGGCGCAGCAGTAGGAAGCAGCCCCGGGTACGAGTCACGTGTTGAGGCCCTCATAGCCGCTGGTGTCGACTTCATCCTGGTCGATTCTGCCCACGGCTATGCAAAAAAGGTCATAGAGACGGTCGCATATATAAAAAGCCAGTACAAAGTAGAGGTTATGGCAGGCAATGTCGCCACGGCCGACGGAGCACAAGCACTGATAGACGCTGGCGCCGATAGTCTCCGCGTGGGGATGGGGCCAGGCGCTATCTGCTCGACGCGCATTGTTTCCGGCATGGGCGTGCCCCAGTTATCTGCACTACTCGAAATCAAACCAATCGCCCACAAGGCCGGAGTCCCAGTGGTAGCCGACGGTGGACTTATCAATTCTGGCGATGCCCTCAAAGCACTTGCGGCGGGCGCTAGCACCGTCATGATGGGACGGATGTTTGCTGCCACCGAAGAATCTCCGGGTGAAATTACCCGCTTCAAGGCCGAACAAGTCCCTTCGCGCTTCCGAAGCATACTCGATGGCTCAGACGAATACGTCTTCAAATCATATCGCGGCATGGGCTCCATCGGCGCCATGAAAAAGGGCCTCGAGATCAGTAGCGAAGACGAGTTCCATGGCAAAAGCTACACCGGTGACGTTCTGGTGGCGGAAGGAGTGGAAGGGCTTGTCCCCACCAGCGGTACCGTCAAACAGCTTGTCGACCAATGGCTAGGTGGTATGTACAGCGGTATGTACTATGTCGGAGCAAAAACCATTGAAGAACTCTGGGCAAGCGCCCAGTTTACCCAAATAACGCAGGCTTCCCTGAGCGAAAGCCACCCGCACGACCTCTTCATCACCAATGATGGAGGCAACTACCAGTGACAACATATCAATGTGCGACTGCAAATACCCTATCGATCAGCTCCCCCAGGAGACCCCAATGACTCAGGAAACGCTGGTCATTCTTGACTACGGCAGCCAGTACACCCAGCTGATTGCACGAAAAGCGCGTGAACTTGGCATATACAGTATTATTTTGCCATTTCGCGCAACCGCCGCAGACGTGCAAGCACACAATCCAAAAGGCATTGTGCTTTCAGGTGGCCCGAACTCGGTGTACGAAAAAGATGCGCCGAAACTACATGAAGATCTGCTCGGCCTTTCCGTACCAATCCTCGGTATATGCTACGGTATGCAGCTCATTGCCAGAAACCTTGGTGGCAAAGTTGAGCCAGGCACCACTCGTGAATACGGCAATGCGACGATTCATCTGCAAGGCGAAAGCATGCTGATACCTCGTGAGGTTGATAGCTCAACGGTCTGGATGAGTCACGGCGACCACGTCGCGAAAGTACCGGAAGGTTTCACGGTGACAGCCAAAAGTGGTGACATTATCTGCGCCATGGAAGACACCGCGCTCGGCTTGTTTGGGCTCCAGTTTCATCCTGAAGTTGCCCATAGTCAGCAGGGGAAAGTTATTCTGGGACGCTTTTTTGACCTCTGTGAATTTCACCGCGATTGGGCGGCAGGTTCGATCATTGACCAAGCCGTCGAGAGTATACGCGAAACGGTCGGCGACGCGAAAGTAGTGTGTGCACTTTCTGGCGGAGTAGATTCTTCGGTGGCCGCCACGTTGGTCGACAAAGCTATCGGCGACCAGCAAACCTGCATATTCGTCGACACCGGCTTGCTGCGAATGAACGAGTACGACGAAGTCCTGGCCGCGTATAAACAAGTTGGGCTCAATGTTAAGCCTATCCGCGCCGCAAACGACTTCTACGGCAAACTTATTGGTGTCGAAGATCCTGAGACAAAGCGCAAAATTATTGGCGCAGAGTTTATCGCCATTTTCGAGCGCGAGGCCAAAGCCATCGGCAGCACTGTGGAGTTCCTCGTGCAAGGCACATTGTACCCAGATGTGATTGAAAGCGTCTCCGTGAACGGCCCCAGTGTGACCATAAAATCCCATCATAACGTGGGCGGACTGCCCAAAAACATGCACCTCAAACTCATCGAACCGCTCCGCGAGCTTTTCAAAGACGAAGTACGAGAACTGGGGGCAAAACTCGGTCTGCCAGAGAAAATGGTGCAACGCCAGCCGTTTCCCGGTCCAGGCCTAGCCATTCGTATCATCGGTGACGTTACAGCGGAACGTGTCGAGCTGCTTCAGAAAGCCGACGCCATCGTCCGTGAAGAGATTGAAAACCACTCGGTACGTCCAGCCGTCTGGCAGTTTTTCGCCGTGCTCCTGCCCATTAAGTCTGTTGGCGTCATGGGCGACGGCCGTACCTACGAGCAAGTCTGCGCCGTCCGCGCCGTGAGCAGCAGTGACGGTATGACCGCTGACTGGGCGCGGTTGCCCCACGAGCTCCTTGCCAAACTGTCTAGTCGAATCATAAGTGAAGTCAAGGGTATAAACCGCGTCGTCTACGACATCACCTCCAAACCCCCCGGCACCATTGAGTGGGAATAGCGTTTGTACATCAGTCAAGCATATGATATAAAATATTCATGCCAAATCTCGAGTACTTTTCAACTTTGCAACGCGAAATCCTGCAGGCGCACCCCTCGCAAGATACCGAGCTCATTGCGAGTTTAGCTTTCTGCGACAGAACTCCGCCTTTTCCTACGCAATTGTCCGCGGCGGCGAAATTTGTTGGAGCATGTTTGTTGGAAGCAGCCACCGAACCAGACATACGAGTGTTACGGCGTACTGTAGAACCAAGAACTTACACATCACGAGGGCATTTAAACAAGGACGAAGAACTGGTCAGAGGATGGGTACTAACAAGAGAACACCTACCAGGCTCACAAGACCCTTTTATGCCCCCAAGCATGAAAGTATCCCTGCTCAGAAGTTCACCTAGACGATTAAATAAAAATACTGTCATTGTTCTCGAAGCTCAATACATATTGCCACTCAGTGGCAATATGTATGCCCCTTGGTTGCAGGGCGAAAATCCCTTTTGGCTTGCCTCAAAACGACCACCACGGTGGCTTGGAAAGGTGCAATCTCGCGATCCAACTCCAAAACTACATACGAGAGAATCACCGGCCAGTGCAAGCACGCTAAAACAGCTCACTCTACAAATTGTGAGACTTGCAACCAAACACGGCATAGACTTTAACAGTCCATCGGCTAGCGGCGGCCGCTAGAGAAACCGACGAGCGCGACGATGATAGTTGCGAGTGCTGTGAGAACTACCAGCATTTCGGTTGATTCGTTCGGACGTATACATACGAGAGCAGCCGTGCCAAGCCACATCACAGCTATGACGCCGGCAGTGTAAGGGTACCGGAGCTGGATGATCCATTCTTTTAGTGAATTATCGCTCATACGTAGCTTCCTTTCATGTTCATTATAGATTGGTACATTCTCTTGTCGTGCTCTGCTAAAAGCGCCAGCCAATTGGCGGTAATTTCAAAGGCTCTTTCTTCGCTCATTTCGCGGAGCGTACCAGTTTCTACAATGCCCCGTCGGCACACTTCGTCGTCTACTGCCACAATACAGCTGCGCACGATCGGCTCATAGACTCGCACATCATGTGCATCGCTAATAGTCCGTATCACCGAAAGGAACATAATCATTGAACGTTGCAGCATAGCATTTTCCTCAGAGACACGGATCCCAAGTTTGTTGTCTTGGTTCAAGACATTCCTAAAAAGCTGCAAAAGCTGTTTGTCCGAGATGTAGTGCTGGATTGTAGCCTGGGCACTTCTATGGGCAGTGTATTTTTTAATAAAGACGCTCAGTGACGCCGAATAATCCTGACTGCGAACCGATGCAACCTTTTCGAGTGCATCGTGCAGCTCCACATCAAAAAAGGCGAGCATTGCAACGGCAAAATTACCGGCCTCAAAATTGTTTTCATATAGTTGACGCATTTGATGTATCATACCCGCAAAAGCTCCTCGATTGGTCGGCGCATGAGAGACAAGGCCAAAATCTATGAGCGCAACTTTATTGTCAGGCAAAAGCCGCACATTGCCTGGATGAGGGTCGATCATGAGGTAATCCGCATACAGAGTCGCCCGAAGCAATTCAGTCCCTAAGATCTGAAGCTGCACCCATACATCCGAGCCTGTCGCTTGGCGTACAAGCTCATCAATCTTATAGCCATCACGCTGCTGAGCTTCGAGCGATGCAACAGACACGCCCCCAATAAACTGCTGCACGAGTACGGTGCGACTGGTAAGATCAGGGTAAGAACGGGGAATAACAAGACTTGCTCTCTGATCAAAATACGCGCGCAATTTCTCCCCGTTTTGCGCTTCGAGCTGATATTGGGTTTCGAGCCATGTTGCGCGTGCAAATTCTCGTGCCATAAGACGAAAATTCACCATACTAGACCCTCTAAACAGACTGGCTACTACGCCAATACATTTCACTATACGCAAATCCGTGCGCAACGTCCTGCGCACTGATGGACGCAAAACCTTCACAACAACCTGCTCACCAGAGTGAAGCCATGCCATATAGACTTGGCCGTACGACCCAGCCGCAAATGGCTTGTGCTCTATCTGGGCAAACTGCCGTATGAGTGAACCAATCTCATACTCTACATCGATTGTTTCATACGGCACTTGTTCAAATGCCATTTCTGCGCCCATACCCTCAACTAAATATGTTGTGCTTTTATGGACTGCGAGCATCTGGAGAAACTTTACATAGACACCACCAAGTCTCTGGCACTGCCGTGCAACCTCAAACTTCCAATCATAAGGATGTATGCACCGTACCCAGCCAACCCGTAGCACCGCAGCCAAAACTTGTAGTGTTCTCGTCACCTTAGCGACCCCTACGAAACCCTACGAGAAAAAGTACGACCGTGAGCGCGAGTATAACCGTCTGTAAAAAAATGGTGTTGACGTCAGTTTTGATCGCGAGTAGCACCATCGCCAACCATATCGCCACCACGCTCACAAACACAAACGCATACTTCATAGTGCATAGTATATCACTCAAGAACGGAGCATAGACACAGTAGCAAAATTCTAGTTTCCAATGCTATAGCATGAAGAACTAGAATGACTAAAGGCTGGTATGCCTTGTATAGAGCGGTGCTGGCTCGGCAAGCGCACTATGACCACTAGATGGTACCGACGATGTTGGCAGCGAGCCAGAACGGAGCGCCCACTGGCGGGGAGCACGACATCTTATGTTAGGTCCATGTTGCGCTACGGTGGGAGATCGGGTTCTTGCACATCGATCCTCGTGACTTGCGTAGCGAGAGATTATTGGCTATACTTTGTATAGTAAAGTAGGAGGATTTGATATGTCAGACACACCACAAGTTACCGTGTATAGCGCCGATTGGTGCGGGTTTTGCCAGGCGGCAAAGCAGTACCTCGACCGCGCGAGTGTAAAATACACTGAAAAAAATGTCGATGAAACGCGTGAATACGCCGAAGAAGCCATGCAGAAATCTGGTCAGACTGGTATACCAGTGCTCGACATAAATGGCACCATCATTGTTGGCTTCGACCGCACCCGCATAGACGCCGCCCTCCAGGTAAAATAAATTTGCATTTTCAGAGCTTTTTGTGGTATAGTATAGTTTATGTCGCCAAACTACAATTTATGTACACCGGTCCTTCTGTCTCACGGAGGTGATGAGGATAGTCTTGCACTAGTTAATGTGGGCAGGGGTGTTGCGGGGCTTCCGCCACTAGAAAGTACGGCAAATGTAGAAATCTATACTACCAAAGAATCTTGTGAACTTATTGGGGCGCTGGCACTTGGTAAAGGTACAGATGGCCGAACCTTCTTGCTCGGCATTGGCATAGAGGAAGAACACCGCCAGAATGGGCATGGAACAAAGTTACTACAACGCGCCTTAAAAGACAATGCAACACAAAAGGGAGCAAATTTTGGGGTTGCAATAGAAACCCCAAAGAAGAAATTGCCGGGCTGGGTTATAGCATTTCTAAGAAACGGTGTGACAATCAGCGAACCACAAGTACCTTATCTGCCCCCCAATATGGAAATATAAACAGTCGCCAGCTCTATGCTACAGTAGTGTCATGAGTTTTGAGGATTTTCAGACGAAACAGTCTGTAGTGGTCGTGTACACCGGTGACGGAAAAGGCAAAACTTCTGCTAGCCTGGGCTTGTTGTGTCGTGCACTCGGTAACCGCTGGCGAGTGGCGTATGTGCAGTTTATAAAGCACTGGGGGGTGGGCGAGCACACATTCATCCGCGATATACTACCCGTGTACGGCGATGATGTACTGTTTTACAAGGGTGGCAAAGGCTTTTACGACGCCGGTGATCTTAGCTCTAGCGAAGTCACGCCTGAACAGCACAGACAGGCCGCCGCCGAAACGTACTCCGTCGCATTTGACGCTGCGACCTCTGGTGCGTTTCACCTCGTTATTTGTGACGAGATAAACAATGCTGTTCACGATGACCTACTCACCGAAAAGCAACTGCGTGACCTTATCACCAAAAAACATCCCAAAACCAGCCTCTGCCTGACCGGTCGGAACTTCCCGCCAAATCTACTGAAACATGTCGACATCGCTACGGACATGACCAAGATAAAACACCACTTCGATGACAAATTTCTCGCCAACAAGGGGATTGATTACTGATGGTAAGCAAAGAGTCGCTGCAGGATAAAATCGGCAATATAGGCAACCCAATCATCCTGTATAACCAGCATTCGACGCGTGCTGGGCAATCCGCCTCTAACATCGGAAAACTGATGAAAAAGCACCCCTATTTTGCGACTGCCGTAGTTCTCGGTACGTCTATAGCATTGCAGGAAACTATGCAGCGTCTACGCGCACTCATGAACGACGATGAGGTCAGCGTCATCGTACCCTTTGGGGGAGATACGACCTTCAATCAAGCAGCTATGGCAGTGGAAGGAACGCCGCATATCCTGTGCGCTACCCGGGGTGGCAATGCCACAAATGCGTCCATGAATCTTCAGCGGCGTGGAGGGAAGATTCTGGACCCGCACGAAGTTATAGAGTATGGCTCCATCAAAGAAATCCGTCCGGTCGAAATGACAGTCGACGGCCAACGGAGGATTGCCGTAACCATTGCCGACATCGGTATGCTGAGTACGGGTGCAGCGTTTCTCAACGGGCCTATGCGCAAACTACCAGGCTACCGCCTCGCTCCTATTCGTGACTTTCAGGAACGCACTATCCTCGTAGCGCGCACGCTATTTTCAGGTCAATTTCCCATCACCGAAGAAGCGCCGAGTCACAACGAGACCACCAGATATAGACTGGGCTTTACTGTCGCAAATGCAGCAGTCGTCGGACATCATGCTCATTTTCCGAAAGTCAGCATCACCACGCCTGGCGCTTTTGTAACCGAGCTGCAGGACCACCTCGCCATTCCGGCTTATACACGCGACATTCAAGCGGGTACGCTACCTGGGGAACGCTTGCTCCCCGGTGAGGTACGATCGCTACGGATTGGACGAGATGTGCTCGGTTCTGTTGACGGCGAATCGTTTCCAATAGAGTCTGGACAGGTTGCCACATTTAGCATAAGCCCCCGCTCAGTCCGAGTGTTTGGCCTCGACGAAGCAGCCTAGCAGGGTGATATACTGGCTGGTATGACAAAAAAGCGGCAGGGCTTAATAGTGTTTGCGATGGTGGTGATAGCTTGTGCGGCGGTGGCGCATTGGCAGGGGTGGTTGCGACCAATTGACTCGACGAAGTTTATGCGCTGGCAGCCGGTGTCATACGCAGTGAAGCAGTTCGTCGACGGCGACACAGTGCTCGTAGACATGGGCGGCACCGAGGAAAAAATCCGTTTCATCGGCATAGACACTCCGGAAACTCACAAAGAAAATACCCCAGTACAATGCTACGGTCCGGCTGCTGCGGCCTACACCAAAAACCGCGTCGGCACGCAGCGTATTCGGCTTGTCAGTGACACACTGACCACCAACCGTGACCGCTATGACCGGCTGCTGCGCTATGTCTACCTCGAAGACGGAAGCAACCTCAATCTCGAGCTCGTCCAGAAAGGCTACGCCTTTGCCTATGCGTTCCCCTTTGCCAAAAGCCGCGACTTCAACATCGCTATGGAACAAGCCCAGCAGTCAGAAGCCGGACTCTGGGGAGCCTGCACCCCCTACCAAGACCCTAAAACCGGCCAGTGGCACACCCCCGCCCAAAACTAAACTTGCGCGAGGTCTAACCTCGCGCATGTGATGTACGAGGTTAGACCTCGCGCAAAGTGAAGTGGCTAGAATAGTTAGTCGACGAACGTGGCGGGATTCACCCGGGTTAGGGTTGTGCCAGAGAAGAGTTTCGTCCAGGAAAAGCCATTTTTTGTATCATCGTACCCGAGATAAAGTATGTGCAGAAGCGGATAGGCTACGATGGCTAGCCACGCGACAGGGTACATGACGGCACAACGCACAATGTTGTGCTGAGCATATGTCCCAGGGTTTAGCAGTACATAGCGACTAAACTCACCCCAACTGCCTGCTACTTGGCGGAACGCAACCGCCACATGGAGCGAGGGCTCATACACGGTCGTGTACCCGCATTCGCGGAGATGGATCGAAAGATCAAAATCTTCGTGCAGGTTGCCGCGGCTACAAAGGTACGATTTGGCAACGTGCCAGGCAGAGGCGCGAACCGCCATATTTGCACCCTGTAGAGCGTACTGCCTCCCGAGCGACCATGCCAAATACTGTCGTATGCCATAATCGATAGTACTGAACAGCCCTGCCCAGGGTGCGTGATGATACTGCATACTGCCACTCACCGCGTCAACGGCGGAAGCCATGAAAATTTGCTGCACCTTGGCAACCCAGTCGGGCGACACGATGGTGTCTGCATCGATCCGTCCTATAATATCGCCTCGTACACGATTGAAGCCAGCGGTGCGCGCATGAACAACACCCTGACTTGGCTCAACTATAAGTGTTACGAATGGGTACGATCGAGCAACCTGACGAGTGTGATCCGTCGAATTGTTGTCGACGACGATGACTTCGTATGGTGCAACCGTCTGGAGCGCTAAGGCGTCTAGGCAGTTCGTGAGCATGTCAGCATCGTTGAACACCGGGATAACTACAGATACGCTACATTGTTTCGACACGGTATAATGGTAGCATAGCGCGCTGTAAGCCCGTAGAATAATGAATGAGGAATGATGCATAATGAACGACAAAACAACAGTACATGCCTCTCGTGTGCCCCCGAGTTTATGTAAGAAAAGATTCCATGTGCCATCTTCCATGCGCCATGCTAAAACCTTCTGGAAACGACTTATGATCATTTCTATCTGTACTATTATGTTTTTTGCGTCCCTGAGCTACTCCATAGCGCTGTGGTATCAACACTCGCAGAAGGGGAAACCGTATGAGTTTGGGGTCACCTTTATACCAAGTTATGCCGAGTATCTGGGGGTTAGCCCGCAGGAGACACTTGACGCCGTCATAGGCGAACTGGGCGTGCGGCAGTTTCGTCTCGTTAGCTACTGGAACCAGATTGAGACTTCACCTGGGAGCTACGACTTCACGCAGCTGGACTGGCAGTTTGCGGCCATAGAGAAGGCCGGTGGAACAGTGAGTCTCGCGGTGGGTTTGCGGCAGCCACGCTGGCCCGAATGCCACGTACCATCGTTCTATGAAACGCGTCAGCCGCGCCAGCAGTGGCAGCCGCAGCTTGAGAAGTTTATGACGGCGGTCGTAAACCGTTACAAAACATCTCACGCACTCGCCAGCTATCAGCTCGAAAATGAATACTACCTAAAAGCATTTGGCGAATGCCACAACCACGACCGAGCCAGGCTGTCCGAGGAAAAGGCACTTCTGAAAAAACTGGATGCCCGCCACCCAGTCATTATGAGCCGTAGCAACAACTACGCTGGTTTTGCACTACGCGAACCTATGGCCGACATAAATGCCATATCGCTCTACCGCCGCGTTTGGAACACGGTTGGCCCGCAGATGTACATCAACTACCCGTTCCCTAGCTGGCACTACGCAGCGCTCGCAGGCGTACAAAAGCTCGCCAAAGGCCAAGACAGCATCATCCATGAGTTGCAAATGGAAGCCTGGGCGCCCAACGGCAAAAGCGTGAAAGAAATAACCCTAGCCGAACAAAACAAGTCGTTTGATGCCGCTCGTTTCCGCAGCACCCTAGCATTTGCCCAGCAGACCGGCATACGACATATAGACCTTTGGGGCGCAGAATACTGGTACTACCGTTGGAAGGTTCTCGGTGATGACAGTGTGTGGCACGAGGCTCGCGAAGCGTTTAGTAGAAAAAGTTAGACAGATAGCAGGCACGTGGTACATGATATTGCTCCAGAAATGCTGACTCGTCCCTGAAACGCACCCAAACTCTGCTAACTACAGCACCTGGGAAACCATTTAGGCTACGGTTTTTTCGAGGCGCGTTATGCGCACTTCATGAGCGTCAAGTTGGTCTTGATTCACGTCGTTACTAGTTGTGATTGCGTCTTGTACGAAGGCAGTAAGCTCGTCTATTTTGTGATGAATTGGAGCTAGTTTCTGCTCAAACTTTTCCTCGAGTTTTGTTTCGAGTTTTTCCTCAAGTGCGGCCGATACCTCGCCACGAATCATCGTGGTCATAAATAGCTTCAAATCTGAGATTTGGTCATCGGTCATCTACCAAGTATAGCACCGGATGTGGGGGAAATCTGTTATATTAATTGCAATGATAAACCCTCAAAAATACGGCGTGAGCTTCAGTCTGAAACAATGTCGCAACTTTGGACTCGATCCAAAAGAGACGCTGGCGTGGCTGATCAAAAAGGGCTGGCGCCGCTTCCGCCTCATGAGTTACTGGAACGAGCATGAGAAAGTGCAGGGCAGCTATGACTTTAGCGAGCTCGACTGGCAAATGAAAATGATAGAAAACGCCGGCGGCGAAGTGACCCTCTGTCTGGGCGTTAAGCAACCACGCTGGCCAGAGTACCATTGGCCTACCTGGGCGTATCTACTGGCCGAGCCACAGAAGACCCATGCCTTGCTCGCGTACCTTACAGCCGTCGTCGAATGGTACAAAGATGTACCGTTTGTCACAAGTTATCAACTCGAAAATGAAGCGCTCCTGCGCGGGTTTGGCACGCAAATCGACATTAGCCGCAAGCGACTACGCGCCGAATACACACTGCTTTCCCGCATAGACTCAGAGCGCCCGATTTTTATGAGTACGAGCAATGGCTGGGGCATTCCGCTACGTCGGCCGCACCCCCGTGGCGGCGTCGGCTTCAGCATATACACCATGATGTATGAACGCGGGAGATACCGTCCAACCATTCAGAAACCCTGGCTCCATCGACTACGTCGGTTCCTGATCGAAAAAATTATTCGAAAAAACGTGTTTATCCATGAACTCCAGGTAGAGCCCTGGGGAAGTAAAAACATCTGGGAGATGTCCACAGAGGAGCAGGCCATCTCTATGAGCCCCGAACGTATTCGGTTTAACATAGATTTCGCCCAGCGCGTTGGCGCACTTCCCGTAGACCTCTGGGGTGCAGAATGGTGGTACTGGCGCTCAAAAAATGGAGATCCGTCAACCTACAAAGCGGTCGAAGACGCCCTCCGCCTCGAAACAGACTAGCCAGTTCCGTGCCCAAGCGTGTACGGAATGTGTCTAGTAAACTCAAGCAGAAGATGGACAATCTCGCTCGGCACAAAGACCTTAGAAAATTACATGAGACGATAGATTTTTGTGTGGTTCGTTGAGCCCATCCCAGATGAGGATGGTTAGTAACTCACTATCACGAAGGACTGAGTGTGCTCCGCACTTTCTCTCAATGGGCAGTTGATCACCTACCCAGACATAGACATCTACGATATGATGTTTTTGTAAGGCACGCATATGCTTTTTCTCCTGTTTGTTTTAAGCGATTTACAGAAGAAATTGTAGTGTGCTTTATTTTGGGAGGCTAATTCGTGATTCGGGTTTTTGTAGTCTATCCGTCTGTCGCATGCGCATAGTCGCCTATGAAACTAGACACTCCTGGCCAGAGAAGTCCCCCTTAGGTACGTAGTGAGTTGGTAGCGGCACCCAGCCACATTGGAGGTCGTCTAGCCGCTGTATCGAGTCACTAGGACTACGGCTGAGATTTGCTACCCGTACACAGAGTCACTACCGTTAGCCACCGTAAGGTTATTTGAGGTTTTGATGCAGTGCAGTACGCGCTAGCCTTGCTATCTCTCCAAAAAAATGTACCCTACTCGCATCTGCGGAGTCAGGGAGCATATCGAACATCATCATGGTGCTATCACCTAGCTTCATTAAGTGCTCTAGCAATTGCGTGCGGTACTCGCTGGGTTCACGGCCTTTCAGACGGATATTTTGCGATAGCATGGGACGTACGGTGGCAATACGCTGGTTTGGGATCCTACCAATCATACCCTCGAGTGCCTTGAGTACAAACATACGCTCCGGAACAAGCGCAAATCCTTCTGTAAGACCTTCAAAGTGCTTGAGCGCAGCGCTTACATGGGCATCTTCAATTAGGAATTCGGGCAGATTTGGGTGGACAACTCTGGTTTCGGGGGAGACAGCGCCATCTAGGAGACTAAATTTCTTATGTAAAATACCTATCTCATGCGGGTTATTTATTTTCCACGCTAAGTTGGGGGAGACTTTTTGATCCAGATCGGCATTGGGGTCGGGAAAGTCGTATACACGTGCACCATCGCAGCCAGGGTATGTTGGCCAGTCGGGAATGATAGAATAGATTTCTAGAGCACCGTCCTGGAGTAGAGCAGGCGAAACACAATCAACTCTGAAAGCCCGAAGTGGGTGGTCATGTGTCCAGATGGGCGCACTGAGCGCCCACTGCCCAAGAACGGCTTTATAGACCTCTAGGCCAACCCTACCGACTGCATCATTTACTCGCTCATTCGGTTCAGTGACCCAAAACATATGTATATTATACTATTGTATATAACATTTGTCGATTTTCCTTAGAATGCTCGGTCGTGACCATCACTCGAGCGTTGCAGGTATGACTCGAGTTTTATGGGTTCTGGTACTACCAACTAATCCCAGAAGGAATGTGCTATACGTTGATCTTCACCGGTAAATTCAATAAACTTGAAAGCAGCAGCCATACGACTGCGTAATGACGCAGAAATACGCTCACCTACAGCAGCTCGTTGTTCATCAATTCGCTTTAGGCCTTCCGGATCCTGGTGGTCGAGAAATGTTCGCAGAGCCAACGCTTCTTCATTCGGTATCGTAGCAGCAGGCGCTTCGAGTATTGTAAAAGGATCAGTGCAGTTTGAATTTACGATAAGCAAACCACCCCTCTCTGCCGCAGCCTCTGTAGCTGCAACCAACGTTTGTTGATTATGTGGTTTGTAATCATCCAAAATCAATACAGGTCGCTTGCGAGGTATTTTGTTAAGATTGCCATTCGGTGCCAACACATTAGCCATAGAGCTGAAGATATATCTTGGGACTGAATTTGCGCTAGTATTTTGCGATTCGAGTGCAAAATCACTAGGATACTTATACCTGGATCCATCTGGAGCCAGCATGTCCGAATTTAGGTGGGGGAGGCTCAGGTATCCAACAAACGCTCCACTTTTAGCAAGTGCGCGACCGAGGCCAACCGCGAAGTGTGTTTTCCCCGTACCGGGAGGGCCATAAAGGTGCATCCCAACGAATTGCCTCCCTTCCCACCGTGTAAGTAGTGCGGAGGCCGCCAGCAGAGCTTCGTCTAGCCGACCATCTTGATTTTCAAGTCCCTATAGGGTAGAAAATTCATGTGAACCAGGGAACGACCCTCCCCAGTTAGGTATATCACTCAGACTTTGTACAGTTTGGATTGTATTCATATCAAAATTATAGCATACTCTTAAGCGCTTGTCAATATCTACACTGTTGTGAGAGAATAAAGCAATGGCAAAGAAACAAGGTCGGCGCGGACACAAGGCACGCGTGAAGCAAACAAAGTCGATTGTAAATCGACGGGCTCGGCATGACTACGAACTGGGCGATTCACTGGTGGTCGGCCTGCAGCTGACTGGCGCCGAAACGAAAAGTCTCCGTATGGGACACGGCCAACTCCAAGGCTCATATGTGACTGTCAAGGGTACCGAACTGTATCTGCTTAATGGCACTATCCATGGGACAAACGGTATTCCCATAGATGAGGGCGCCCAAACGCGTACGCGCAAACTACTCGCCAAGCGGCGGGAGATACACGCCCTGATAGAAGCCAAAACCCAAGGTCGCACCCTCGTACCGCTCGAAATCTTAACCAGGGGAAGGTTTATCAAGTTGCGGCTTGCTGTAGGCAAAGGAAAAAAGCAGTACGACAAACGTCAAACCCTGAAACAGCGTGACGAAGAGCGCACCCTGCGACGCGAAATAAAACTTTCATGATTGCTTCTGTCGGCATTACCGAAAAAACCTTTGGCAGCAAACTGCTTTATGATGACCTACAGTTTGAGATTCAGCCTGGCGAAAAACTCGGGCTTGTTGGTCGAAATGGCACAGGAAAGTCCACGCTACTTCATATGATTACTGGTGATGACACTGATTATCAAGGCTCCATAACTATACGCCGTGGCACTGTTGTAGTGGCAAGCCGCCAGGAGCATCATGGTCACGACGAAAAAACTGTGCTCGAGTACATTCAAGGTGATCTGCCGGAGTTTAAACAGCTTCGCCATATTTTGACAACATACCCCGAGACAATGGGCTCGAACACGCGAAAACTCCAGCAGTACAGTGACGCGCTTGAACGATTTAGTCATCTGGGATATTTCCAGCTAGAAGACGAGCTCGGACAAGCGCTGCAGGCATATCAACTAGACGCCGAAACTCTCTCTGTGCCATTTGGCACACTGAGTGGTGGTCAAAAACGAATGGTGGAACTCATCAAGGTGCAGCGGAGCAAAGGCGACCTTGCGCTGATAGATGAACCAACAAATCATATGGACTCTGTCGCGAAACAGGCTTTCGTAGGATGGCTGCAGGCTGCTGCCGAGGCGGTGGTCGTCATCACCCATGACCGTGACGTGCTGGCTGTAGTAGATCGGATTGTAGAGATTCGTGACGGTAAGGCCTACAGCTTTCGCGGCAACTACGAGCAGTATCTTCGGATCAACCGAGGGCAAATAACTGCCCAGGTCAACGAATACGATCTCACGCAGCGTCGTATACAAAATCTCACCGCCGATGTCATACGGTTTCGTCGCCTCAAAGAAAAATCTCGCGACCCGGGCACTATAAAACGCTTTAAATCCCAGGAAGAAAAGGCCGAAAATGAACTGGCTCGTTTATCTGCAACCGACAAACCATCTTTCTGGATCGATCGTGAAAATGCCGATGCCCTCAATCCAAAAATGACGAAAGCCTACCAAAAGTATAAAACCCAAAACATACGTCTCAACACTCGCAGTGCCCAGACCAAATCAGCCCGACTGCTCCTTCAGGCCAAAGACCTAGCTCTGGGGTACGGTGAAGCGCCTTTGTTTGAGCACATCAGTTTCGCGATGCATGAAGGAGAGCGTCTACGGCTGCACGGGCGAAATGGGGCAGGAAAGACCACGCTTATGCAAGCAGTGCTCGCTCGGGTACGAGGAGCAGAGCTCAACTCAACGCTATTCGCTGGCCATCTGAGCACCGAAAAAGAGCTTGCTGTCGGCGTCTATGAACAAGAGATCGACGAGAAATATCTGCCCCTTACTCTCCACGATGCTATAGAAATATCCTACCGTGAAAAAGGGCTCGAAGCATCCGAGCAACGTATCAAACAACTGCTTGGAGAATACCTGTTTGACCCCGCCACCGACAGCACTATGCCAGTTGCCAGCCTGAGTGGCGGGCAAAAAGCTCGCTTGCAGCTCATCCGCATGCTGATAAACGAACCAAGTATTTTGCTTCTCGACGAACCTACGAACCACCTCGATTTGCCGAGCATAGAGGAGCTCGAAGATGCCTTGAGGCGGTACCATGGGGCAGTGCTCTACATATCTCACGACAGCTTCTTTGCCAAGCACCTGGGAGGGGAGACAGTCGCGATAGGTCGGTTGTAGGGCTGACGTAGGAACTCGGTGGCAGTTGCTTGTAGCCCCTGGCCTGGCTCCGAACATTGTACGTGGGTTACACCAGTCCAGCTGAGACAAAAAGCATGTTTGGTTGTAATCTCTGCACAACACCCTTTACACCCCAGAGTGGTGTGGGGTAGAATAGTCTCTGTATTTCCTCGCGGAGATAGGTACCTTTTATTTATATCGCTCCGAGGCTGTTCTCTGGTTATTTGGGAAGAGACTCGGAGCAACAATCCGGCTTAGCTCAGTGGTAGAGCGTCTCGCTGTTAACGAGAATGTCGCTGGTTCGAGCCCAGCAGCCGGAGCCAAGATTGACATATTGTACTTCTTATGTTAATATATAGATATGGCGAAAAAACACGTCCCGATGAACGAAACAGATTATTCACTCGTTGAGTTATCAGAGGCGGATCCACTAACCAAGCTCCATACTTCAGCCTTAGCTGGATGTTTGGCTGTTGCTGCTACATTTGAACTTAATGGAAATGTTGCTATATTTTTATCCCATCACCCACCTTCGGTAAGCCAAATCGAAGCCGCTAGAAAACTTGAACCGAAAATAATGGAGCTGATAGGGTTGGGGTACAAACCAAGTGGAGCAGTAGTTATTCGTCCTGGCGAATGGCACAATGATGGTAATGGCTGGGCTCAAAGAGCGATACCCACAACACAGCCCGATGTAGACGGCTATTCAGAAGTACTTGGAGTTACGCCAAGTCAAGTGACATACACTCCAGATCATATCAGTGCTGGATTCAATAAAGATAACGAGTGGGGTCCTGGTACGGCAGCTATTCAGGTATCGCTTGAAGGTACGGATAAAACACCTGTTACACGAGTATACTCTGAAGGTAATCCTATCCATCTGACATAAATAGCGTATCTCAATTAGTTGGGCATCCTCTTAGTTCGAGACGTCCTATGGTTAAATCCCCCTTAATCACAGTTATAACTTCCTCTATTGTTGTGAGCCAAAATGTGAAAGTCACCCATGGGGTGGCTTTTTCATTTTGATTCTGGAAACTGGACTCACCTGCGACCCCAGCTTGCTTGCAAGATGGATGGTCGCTAGGTTCGCTAAATATAGCAACCCCAAAACCAAATGACGCTTCTGCGCTCTAAAACGAGTACCGAAACGGGCGTGAGGCGACGTAGTCGCTGAACGCCTGTTTGGTTGCTTGGAACGTGTCTTGTTGGATATTTGCTACATGTTGTTTGGCCGTATTCCAGACATGCTCAATCGGGTTCTCGTCTGGTGCATAGGGTGGCATAGCGATCAGGTGTAATCGTTCCAGGAGACCACCTTTTTTGAGTTGTTCGCGGATGGCTTTGCTTTTATGGAACGGTGCGTTATCCCAGACGATAGCAATATGTTTGTCTGGGTATTCAAGGAGAAACTGGTCCATGGCTTTCAGTACTTCTTCGCTGTTCTGCCAGGGTGTCTCGTGGAGATGACATTTGTGGTTCTTTTGGTTCAAGAAGCCGATGTAGCTTTGGGAATCTGTTTTACGGTTCACCTTAATGATGGTGCGTTCGCCCTTTCTCAGCCAACACTTTCGGATGATGGCCTCTTGCTGCATCTTTACTTCATCTACGGCAAATACCTCCCAGTCGTCACGACGGAGCAAGGGCTTTATCTCTGCTCGGATGCTGTGCATCCGCTCAAGACCACCATCACTGCCATAACACAGCTGGCCGCTTCATACCTGAGCAAAGTTTTGCCCGGTGGAATTGGTGGAGCTGGTCTCAATGTACGGTATCTCACCCGTGCCGGGATGGATCCAACCGATGTCTCTGCCGTCATGGCGACGCAGGGCATTGTTGGGTTTGTCATGTTTATTGTGCCTGTTGCCTTGTTTCTGTTTATGCGCGGCGGCGCACTCGGATCTGTTTTTAGCGTTCAGGTGCCCCGTTCGTACCTGATCATTGGGGCGACTGTACTCGCGTTGGCCTGTATAGTTTTAGCCAGCGTTCGAGCGATGCGCGAGCGCGTACGCCGTGTCGTGCAGAACTTTTTGCTTAGCCTGCGGGACATTACCTCGTCCCCCAGAGATGTCACTATGGCAGCCATGGCGTCTTTTGGGGTGACTGTGGCGTATATTTTATGTCTCTTTGCCGCCCTGCGCCTCGCGGGACTCTCTCTAGGCGTGACGCAAGTGGTACTGGTGTACATCACGGCAATCATTGCCAAAAGCGCCATACCGACGCCTGGCGGCCTCGGCCCGCTCGAAATCTCCATGGTAGCCAGTTTGGCCACGTTTGGCGTCGACAAAGGCGCCGCGTTTGCGGCCGTTGTGCTCTATCGCCTGGCGACCTATTGGCTTCCCATACCCCTCAGTCTACTCGCGTACAAATATCTCGGCAAGAAAAAGTACATATAGCCCTACCTTGCTGTTCATGCTGCCAGTCAGGCAGGCAAACTGATCCCACCAACCCGTTTGTTGGCCACGGGCACGTACTGCAAGAGCGAACAGCCCAGAGTGGTATATAATAAAGTGACATGAAAAAACCAGTCGTCAAACATCCGCTCGGCGTGTTTTCAGAAATCGGTACTCTTCAAACCGTTTTACTGCATCGTCCCGGCCGCGAACTTGAAAACCTTGTGCCCGAATACCTCACCGAGCTGCTCTTTGACGACATTCCGTATTTAGCAGCAGCCCAGGCCGAACATGACCTTTTCGCCGACACCCTCCGCGCCCAACAAGTTGAGGTTTTATATCTCGATCAGCTCGTTGCGGAGGCGCTGAGTGATCCGTGGGTCGAATCAGAATTCATCAGCGAAATGGTGGTTGCCTCAAAACAGGGCAACCGCCGGGTCACTGCCGCACTCATCGACTACCTATCAAGCATGGAAACGCTAGAAATGGTGCAAAAAACCATGGCTGGCGTGCGGCGCGACGAGCTAACGGTACCAAAAGGCGAGTACGAAGAACTCAGAGACTTACTGGTCAAAAACCTATATCCTTTTTACCTCGACCCCATGCCAAATCTGTACTTTGCTCGCGATCCCGCCGCAGTACTAGGCGAAGGCATTACACTCAACCGAATGCATTGGCCAGCCCGCCGCCGCGAGTCACTCTTTATGCGCTACATACTCGAGTATCACCCCCGATTTGCCAAAGCCGACATACCCATATGGTATGACCGAGAAAACGCTTTTTCGCTCGAGGGCGGGGATCAACTTGTTCTGAGCGAGGAAACCTTGGCCATCGGTATCAGCGAACGCACCAGTCCCGAGGCCATCGAAACGCTCGCGCACAATATCTTTGGCAAAAGCACTTTTACGTCCATCATAGCACTCGAAATCCCCAAAGCACATGCATTTATGCACCTCGATACAGTATTTACCATGATCAGTCACGACATCTTTACCATTCATCCGTACATTCTTGACGGGGGAGGGCGACTCAATGTCTACGTCCTGGAAAAAAACAAGGTAGGAGCATATCCCAACATCCGCCGGTTCGATGACCTCAAAGCTGTTCTTGAGCAGTATCTCCACATACCGCGCACCACTCTCATTCCCTGTGGCGCAGGCGACCCAATTGTGGCGGCACGCGAACAATGGAACGATGGCAGCAACACCTTAGCGCTTTCCCCCGGCGTGGTTGTGACCTACGATCGCAACACAGCCACCAATCAAACGCTCCGGGAGCATGGTATTACGGTTTTGGAAATACCTGGTGGAGAACTGGGCAGAGGCCGGGGTGGCCCACGCTGCATGAGTATGCCTCTCGTCCGCGCAAAACTATAGCCCACACTACACAAACTGCCCAACCAGCGCACAATGACTTGGTCGCGGCGGGGGCCGACGCCGATGTAGGTGACAGAGAGGCCTGTCCATGTTTCGATGGCCTGTACATAGTCCCGTGCGGCTACAGGCAAATCCGCGAAGGAACGCACCTCTGTAATATCTTCATCCCAGGATACGTGTGGTAGAAAAATGTGCTCAAACATACATTTGCAGTATTTACAATATTTATTTGCAAATACTATAAACACCGATTATAATTTCATGAAATGGAGTTATCCGGTATACGCAGTCTTCCTGGTGATAGTTTTGAGAATGTAGCACCTCTTTTAGCTAGCAAGATTGATCCAGTGTCTCTTCGCAAAGAAACAGAGGGAAGTGGGCTACCGCTCAATCCGCTACTATCCGAGACTCTTGATACTTATGGCGGCTTCGATCCGCTTGACTACATGTTTAATCAAGCCAGCAGCGAGCCAGGTATCATCGGCACAAGAATGAAAGTCCTCCAAGAACTTCAAATACTTGCCGAAAATCCCATTGCAAAAACTACGTTTGACACATGTTTTACGTTTGGAGAGCTGCACAACTGGCTCATCACCCCAGTCCATGACTCAAAGCTCAGCACAAAAGAGCACAGAGTACTCACTCCGCGTATAGTTCTGTACCATAGAGATGAAGCGACCCGAATTAAAGACAAACCCGTACCAGAATACGCGCCAGATAGTCACAGAGTATGGAGCTTGCCCGATAGCTTAGTGCAAGCCAGAAACGCAACCGAACAGTTTAGCACTGTGTATGGAGACGAGTACCCACTACTGAAGGAATTTATCGGTCAGCAGAGGGATATTATAGAGAAAAAGTCTCCACAAGAACTGCACGTTTCAGCCTATATCCATACGGTTGGCAGTACTTTAGACCCAACCACCCAAAATATGCTCGACGCTTCAGCCGACATGTACCGTCGCGGTACAAATACGCTAGCCCTGGCCACATTCGTTACCAGACTACGTGCACTACCCATAGAAATTTCGACCGAACGAATAGTAGCCGTTCAAGAACTTATTCATCCGCGCTTTGACCCCAAAAGACAACATCCCATCTCAATCGCTATTGGCGAAACGCCAGTAATTATCACCGGCCGCAACGGTGGAGGCAAGACTTTCGCTACCGAAGCTATTGAGGCAGCTATACGAAACGGCCTTTCGACTGGCCACGTAACAGCCGCCCGTGCAACCCTCCAGCCCATCCATCTACTGCACACCGTTTCACGCCCAGAAAGTGGCGGGGGGGGCTTAAGCGCCTTCGGGCAAGAAGTTGTACAGCTTGGCAAGCTCGCTGCGACAATAGAAAAACTCCTAGAAGAACAGCCCGGCGCAAACGCTCTGTATATCGGTGACGAACCATTCTCAGGAACGGATCCGGTCGAAAGACAAGAATTACTTACACGGTACCTCGAGGGGCTTCGACGACTTGGAGTCATGGCGATCGTGACTACGCACGACGACATGTCACGGGTAGTGAATGATCGTCGGGCAGTGGCATACAAAGTTTCGAAACGAGGAAATAAGCATGTACTGGAGGCTGGTATCGGCGACAGTGACGCGTTCAGCGAAGCAAATCAGCAAGGATTTGACGAGGAAATCATCAGACGTGCTGAAGCGCTAGCTGCCGGAGCAGACTTAGACCTACGTGAATCGATTACGCAGTACACTGAGACCGTCAGCCCCATTGAGTGGCTCCGTGCACAAAAAATGCTAACTGGATTTGCATGGTTCGGGAACGCTAGGCAGGCGAGCCCGAACGATCACAGAACAGGTTTTGAGCAATGTACTAGCTACACTCACCCCTGTGCAGAGGAAGAGCAAGTCCCGCAGTATGACACCGTCACCATCCTCGGTTCCGACCAAGTGTTTGGCAGATACACCTACCCGCAATCAGTTCTGCATGACCTTCTACTAGACGGTGGGACTGCATCCAAAGAGTTATTGCACGCTCGTCAAGATTTTTTTACACGAGCAGCAGACTATGTTCACGTTAACAAATTTCGGGCAGAACTTGATGACTTCCGCCGCCTCATATTCGCTGTATCGAAAGACCGCTTTCGTCATGGTGACCAGCGACTTGAAGCCGAACTATGCATGCCCCTCAGCAACATCTCGAAAACATTTGTAGCACTGGTGGGTGCTATAAACATTGAAGTTGACCCATACCATCACTATGGAGATACGAAGTTTACCTCCTTACTAGAGTCAAACGACGCGTACGTGATTCAGCTTCTCGAAACTATCCAAACCATTATAGACAACGGTGACAACAAAGCACATACATTTATTGCAGACTTCCTAGGGCTCATCGTTGACGTTCAAGATATATCCCGGCCGTTGAGAACCAGATATGGGAAGAGCTATCCTGAAGATACGTACGAAGAGAGAAACGCCTATCGTATGCCCGTAGATGTTGGACTACGCGAACGTCTCTATGCGTTTTGTAAAAAACACTTGAAAAACGGTAGTGGGAGCCAGCAGAATTTTCTTCATGAGCTCAATGATATATTTTATCCACAGCAATACGATCTTGGTGATACGAAGCTTAAGCAAGCTGAAGCAACACAGCTTCATTACCATTCAGTTTCAAAGCTGCATGAGCTGCTGTTGAAAAACTATGGAGCTCCTACTAGAAAACTGTTGAAAATTATTGGACGAACCAAGCTAGCAGTCGATGATTTGCCTACCTTTGCTAGCACCATCGAATCACTCTACCGAGCGGCTGTCACAGCCGAAAAGGCAGGTAGTAAAGCTCCCGTGACACGCGCATTGTCCGTGCTGCATTTTGTCGCCTCAGACAACCGACCAATCGACTCCATCGTGAACCACCTTTATGCTATCGGTGGCGATGTTGCAAACGACCTTGCTGGCTACATCCACCAAAATACTCGACAATTTTTTGCCGGCAAAGACAGCGGCGTAGCCTATGGCCAGTTTGTCCAACAAGCTATGCAAGCACCCGTCAAACCACGTCGATATCCAGAATTACCGATTGGCACTATACTCCCCAGCTCCTGGGACTCCCAGGCACGCATGCCAGTCACACCTTATTCAGAAGCACTTCGCCTAATGGGTCTGCTTGATGTTGCGGGGCATATGAAAGAAGAAGGCTACGCCGTTTGGGACGAAAACGAAAAAACGACTATACACGCCGCTCGCAATGTCGACCACCCAGACCACGCCGTTAATGATGTTTCATATGCGAAAAGTGGAATTGATGTTTTATCTGGTGCAAATATGAGCGGCAAAACAACCTTACTTCGGACTCTTTTCGCAAACCACACACTTGCTCAAACAACTGGATTTATCCCGAGCAGAGGCATGTCTTCACCGCTGTATCAACGTATTATCTATGCAGACCGCCCGAAGCACGATACCTCTAAAGGGCTCAGTTCATTCGGTATGGATATAGAGTATTGGAAAATCATCACCAAAAAGCTACGCGATGCAGCCCCCTCGCTTGTCATTGTCGACGAACCATTTTCAACCACCTCATCATATTACCAAGAGAATCTGCTTCTCGCCTCGCTCGAGTGGCTCGCGCAGCGTGGACACAGAGTTATTATCGCAACACATCATCATGGGGTTATCGAAAAACTCCGGCAGGCCAGAGACAGCCCGGCAACAAAAGTCGATATAAGGTTCAGACATTTTGAAACAAAAAAAGATTCGGACGGTACGATTCATTTCACCCGAAAACTCACCGACGGCACAGCAACTTCAGGTGCACTAGACGTCGCTAGGCAGCTTGGTGGGCCAGCGCTCACTCGATTGCTTGGGCCGTAGAACCTAGCGCACAATGACTTGGTCGCGGCGGGGGCCGACGCCGATGTAGGTGACAGAGAGGCCTGTCCATGTTTCGATGGCCTGTACATAGTCCCGTGCGGCTGCAGGCAAATCCGCGAAGGAACGCACCTCTGTAATATCTTCATCCCAGGCGGAAAGCTCCTCGTACACTGGTTCGCATTTTTCAAGTGCCCAAGCCGAGTCAGGCGCCATCGACAGCGTCTCACCGCGGTACGTGTATGACGTACAGACTTTTATGGTTTTGCCGTAGCGCGGCACCCAATCGAGTTTGGTAATGGCCAGTTCGGTCGTCCCATTCACCATATTAGCTCGACGTATACCGGCGATGTCAAGGTAGCCGAGCCGGCGAACCCGGCCTGTCGTCGTGCCTTTTTCGGCATCTATGGTCGACATATCACCGTGTAGTACATCCAGCAGAGCTTCGTCATGAATCTCTGTCACAAATGGACCACCACCCACGTGCGACTGCACCGCCTTGACAATGCCAATGGAACGCTCGAGCGTCACCGGTGCAATCCCTAGCCCCGTTGCCACCCCGCCCGCCGTAGTAGAAGAAGATGTGACATATGGGTACATACCATGGTCGATATCAAGTAAAAAGGCCTGTGCCCCTTCCGCGAGCAGGGTTTCACCTGCCCGTAAACGCTCGTTCACATAGACGGAAGTATCTGTCACAAATGGCTGAAGTTTTTTCATGGCTACCGCGTAGTTTTTTACTTCGTTTTCTATATCGACAGGGGGGAGCTTGTGTTTTTTTCGTTCCATTTGGACAGACTCAAGCCCCTCTCGTACCAACTGCAGCAGCGAATCGTGGTTCCCAAGCGCCCGCTCCACCCGGACGCCAGCGCGCTGTGCTTTCGCGGCATAGGTGTCGGCTATACCGGCTTTGGTGGAACCTTGGGCGCCGCGGCCTAGCTCGCGAATCTCCTCAAGCTGTTTGTAGTGGGGAAGCACCAGGTGTGCCGACGAACTGACTTTCAGGTTTTCTGGGCTGACGGTTATATTGAGTTTTTCGATGTCGGCAACCTCTTCGGCAAACCGCACCGGGTCGACGATGGCACCATTGCCTATTACGTTCACTACTCCTTCGTGCGCAATCCCAGACGGAACAATATGCAGCGCCAGTTCGCGGCCATCTGGCAGTACCACCGTATGGCCAGCATTGCTACCGCCATTGAAGCGAGCAACCATGCTACACTCTTCCGCAAGCATATCAACGACACGACCTTTGCCTTCGTCGCCGCGCTGCTGCCCAAATACACCGATGATTTTCACCTGTTTATGGTACTAAACCTGCTCCCTCATTTCAATCCTAGAACTTTCGGTCAGACTATGAGAAAATATAAGGTAATACCGAAACATGCCGTGGAAAGGAATCGTATGAAATCATTTGCAAAAACAACACTACTACTGGGCGCCCTCACCGGCCTCTTCCTCGCCGTCGGCTATATGTTGGGCGGACGGAGCGGGGCAGTACTCGCGCTGGTTATGGCTACTGTCATGAATTTTGGCATGTACTGGTTTAGCGGCAGCATGGTGCTCAAAATGCAGCGCGCTGTCCCCTTGGATACACAAGCCTATCCGCATGTTGAAAAAGCCGTCCGCGAGCTTACCACCAAAGACAATCTGCCCATGCCAAAGCTGTATTTCGTCGACACCCCCATCCCAAATGCCTTTGCTACGGGACGCAACCCCAAGAACGCCGTCGTAGCAGTGACCCGCGGCATTACCGAAATCTTAAACGAGCGCGAGCTTCGCGCCGTCATCGCACACGAACTCGGACATGTGAAAAATTATGACATGCTCGTTTCTACCATTGCCGCAGCAGTGGGGGGTGCCATATCTATCTTGGCGGAAATGGCGTTTTGGGGCGGCTCGCTCTTTGGCGGGAATGACGAAGACGGCGGTAACCCCATTGGCGGCATAGCCATGCTCATCCTCGCACCATTTGCTGCCATGATCATCCAAATGGCCGTGTCGCGCAGCCGCGAATTTGGTGCCGACGAGCACGGCGCGCACCTCATAGGACAAGGTGGCGACCTGGCAAGTGCCCTGCAAAAGCTTGAAGATTTCAAGCCTCATATGGCAGGGTTGCAACCGCGGCCAAACGAACAAGCCACCGCCCACCTCATGTTCACCAACATGTTTAGTATGCAAGGCCTTTCCAGCCTGTTTTCTACCCACCCGAGCACGGCTGCCCGCATAGAGCGATTAAAGAAGTTTAGATAAGTCATCGTAGAGAGTGATACTTGTATAATACTGATTTGTGTGTTATAATATAATAGTGATTTCACCTTCGCCTCATTTTACGTACGAAGCACCGAGCAGGTCTTCAAACCCGAATAGATTCATCGTGCCTCAAGACGAAGGGACTCTTATGGTCGTATCACCAGGTCTCACTGGACAGCTGTATACGCAAAATCTGTTCGGGTGTGGAGTGGCAGGATTCGTCGCGTCAACGGAAACAGGCGATACCTACGCATATATGCAGCATGACTCACCCTTTGATGACCAAATGGAAACCGCTGCTGACAGATTGGACAAGGTTGCAACATATCTACAAGACCTTTCAGTCGTCCGCTTGAGCGGCTTTATCTATGTACCACACATACGCCAGTCAATTGTGCATACCCTATTAAAGAAACCTCCAATCTTATCCTATCCGGAGCACACCGCACAACTCAAAGAAGCTCTTGCAAATGTTTCTCAGAACATAGCAATCGATACATATACCTACCCAAGAGACCCCTACGCCAGACGAAAAAATGGCCACAACACAACAGTCACCCTCCAGAACACAGGCAGAAATCAAAAGGGGATTGTCTCTACATCAGCTCATCACAGAAAAATAATTGTGTTGGCATAGTGGTGGCCTGAATGCGGCTGAGATTAGTATGTTGTAGCGGTGTCATTTACTGACAAGCTTTCGAAGCGTTCGCGAAAAAGGATATAGCTAGAAGTGGTCATGCGGAGACTTATGGCTGAACTGTTGTCAGTGTTTACAACTTGCACGATGGTTCATCTGGCACGTAGCGTTCGCGTTCGTGTCTGCCGGTTGTAAAACTGAACAACGGTTTCACCAAGAGCTGGAGCCTTTGGCCGAGGTTTTTCGCTTTCTATTTTCTGGCAAAAAGAAAGTCGCCAGCCGGGCGAAGTCCGCCACTATTGATCTTTTTTGATTTCCTGTGCCAGCAGGGGGTTCCACATCGGCGCCGTCACCGCCTGCACTACATCTGCCCCCGCTGCGCGGTACTCAGCAAAGTCCGCCGGCTTCATGACGCCCCCCACGCCAATGATTTCATACGTATAGCCTTCTTTTTTGCGCAAAGCGTCCAGTCGGCGAACCATGTCGAGTCCGGCCCACTTGATTCCCGCACCGCACACGCCGCTTTTCAGGCGGCCAGCTCCAGGCAAGGCTTGTTCGCCGTTTTCGTTCACAATGGTTCCTTGCAAAGTATTGATAGCGCTGATGGCCGCCACATAGCTAGCCACATCCCGCACAATTTCCTCGAGAATACTTTGCTGATCTACGGTGAAATAGCCTATTTTTATCACCAACGGTGTGTCTCCGAGCGCATGTTTCGTCCGGCGGCATATTTCCAAAACAGCCCTGCGGTTATAGCAAATTACTCCCTCGCTCGCGACATTTGGACAGGAAAGATTTATCTCCACCACCTGAGCGCCAGCCACCTTGGCGAACCCGGCGGCAGTCGCAAAGTCGTCATAATACTCGTCTGCCGTAAAACCCGCACGAATAGTACCAACCACACTCATGATGAGCAGCTGCCCTATGCCCGCACCGGCAATTGCCGCAGGCAAGTCGGCTGTCCAGATACTCGGTTCGGGCGAAGGCACACCAAACGAATTGGTGATATTGAGCCTGGAAAGATCGGCAGAGTAATCATTTGCAACTACCAGTGGCTCTTGTAGCTTTTCAAGTGTCAAATCGCCCTCAACCTTCAGCGGCAGGACGTTTGGGTACGGGTTGCACGGAAACTCGTGCGCCCGCTGTGTCTTATACACCACCACGTCATAGCCCAGCCGAAACGCCGCACTGGTGTGGCACGAAGTTGGCAAAGAACCAGCCGCAATCCCAAATGGAAAGTGTATGGGAAAACCTAGAAATGTATACCGCGTCTCCGCGTCCATATCACGGTAATCCTTTGAGTCGATGTTAAACGGCCCTTCCGCCACATTTTCTGCAAATGTCCTCACCGGATCGTACAGCATACTACGCTCCCTGTAGTGTTAGGTAGCCACCCGAGTAGTCGGGATGGTGTTTTTTGTAGTCGTCGCCATGTCCCATATCTTCGACGATCGGGACATGCGCCTCACACCCCGGACATTCCGAGGGTTCATAGGCCTGAAACTGTACCTGCGCCAACTGCTCCAGCCGTACAACTTGCAGGTCTGCGGCCGTCACGCCGCCACGGTTACAAACTACACTGACTCCCACCACAACACCGCCGGCTTTTTCTACTTCACGGCAGACTTTTTCGACCGAGCCACCCGTGGTCAAGAGATCTTCGACGACGAGCACACGCTTGCCCCGAACCTGTTCGACAAACCCAGCTCGCTCAAATTCAAAACCGCCATCTCCGTCTTTGTCTGCCCAGACACCTTTGGCTCCAGTTTCGCGAGCCGTCAGCACCGCCAGCACAATCCCCCCAGTAGCTGGAGCAACTACCGTATCGAACTCGCTAGCAAATGGAGCCGCAAGCTCATTACAGATCGTAGAAACGAGCGAAGTATGTGGAAACATCATGTCCATGTTTATGTAGCCAGAGCCGTGTTTGCCGCTCGTGTACACAAAATGTTTGTCTGTAAAAACAGCGCCAATTTTTTCTAGTTCCTCCAGTATATTCACGTCATTTGCCCTTTCTGTAGGTGTTAATTTCGTCTCGGAGGAGTAGTGTCGCTTTGCGCGCCGCTTCGGCGTACTCCTTCCCGGAACTTGCAAAAATGATTCCACGAGACGAGTTTATCAGCACGCCTTCGCCGCGTGAGTTTTGGGCTGCCTCCATCGTTTTCGCCACGTCGCCGCCTTGCACACCCACACCCGGCACCAAAAACCATACATCATCGCCCACCGCCTCACGTATAGCCCGGGCTTCTTCGGGGTAGGTCGCCCCCACCACCAGCATGCAGTTGTGGTTGGCGTTCCAGTCGCGCGCCACTGTTTCTGCTACGTACTCAAAGACTTTTTTGGTGCCGATGATTTGGCCCTGAAACTCACCAGAACCGTCGTTTGACGTGCGGCAGAGGATAATGGCGCCCTTGTCCTCGCGGGCGAGAAACGGCTCCAACGCTTCACCCCCCAAATACGGCTGTAGGGTGACCGCGTCTGCTCCGAGGTAGTCGTACGCAAACTGCACATAACCCGCGTTTGTGTTGCCTATGTCGGCGCGTTTGGCGTCGAGGACGATGAGCACATCTGGCGCCTTTTCCCGAATGTAATCGCACGTGTCTTTCAGTACCTGTATACCCTCGGCACCAGCCGCTTCATAAAACGCCGTGTTTGGTTTGTAGGCCGACACCAGGTCGTGCGTCGCATCTACGATGGCTTTGTTAAACGCCAACTGGTCAACGCCCACCGGCAACTTCGCCACATCACTATCCAGCCCCACACACACCAACGATCCACTTTTCGCCACAATGCGTGCTAACTTGTCTGTAAATTTCACCCAGCTACCCTCCATTCACTACGTATTATAGCCCAAACACCAACAATTGTGCGGCTTTGCTAATGCCCGAGTCAGGCAGCTTGATTGGCGATCATGTACGCTTCTACCAGCTTGTCTGGTTGGAGCCGAACGACAATATCATTGCACACTGAATATGCTTTGAATTCCCCTAAACTCACCTTATGGATTTTCTTTGCTACTTCTGCAGAATACCCCTCGGTGAGATCTAGATACTCATCGAGTCGACCACTCGCCCACGCATAGTCTCGCTCACGCCCATCATACCGTTTTTTTTCTTGCCTATAATTTTCCCTCGGAAATTGGCGGCGTCGAGGGGGCTCATTTTTATCAATCCGAGAATTATGTTCCATCTCAGCTTTTTTGGCAGTTGATACCGTGCCTTCATAGCCCCTTGGTGCGACAGGGGCAGGCGAAGCTAACTCAATAATATAATCCCGCCAGTCACGCCTCCCACTGTACCCCACGGGCTTTGTTAAGCAGAATAACCCATCACTAGTGTAGTCGGCTATTTCTTCCGTCAGACCACAAAGCTCTTGGAGCAAAATATAGTGCGTGAGTGGTGTCATATGCACCTTATTGCCCCTCAGCGGAGACAGGTTTCGCTCACCGGGCTTGCCTGACATATCATCTTCGTATTCATCGTGCGCATAAATAATGTAGCGTAATATCGCTGCGTTCACTCGAAACTTTTCCGGTACACCATTCGGAAATGCTTTTCTTTCGGCAAGAGCGGCTACAATATTACTCTCTTGTGGGTGCGTAGCATACTGTTTCCCACTTCGTCGTAACTGACCAAAATGTGACATCGCGCTCCCCATAGCGCCAGCTGTAAGTATCAACTGCGGGTCGTTGTCTTTTATGGTCGTAGCCATATCGGGATCACTGTGCAGGAGATAGTCAATCCCTTTCTGTATCCCTCGCACCGTCTGAGTTGCGTCAAAATACGCCAGATCTACTATAGCATCCAGCTCCGCATGGTCCACGCCCATGCCACCGGCATTATCGTGTCTACCGTTGCTAATCCTTCGAGTGTGGGCTAATTCGCGTGCCAATATTCTGGAGCCAACATATATCTGATGATGAGGGTCTGCCGATCTGCTCCTACCCTGGCACAACCAGTCAAGCAGTTCTGACACTTGTGCCCGCGAAAAATCACGCCTTGGGTCATACAGTGCTCTAAACTCATTACTGAAGGCTTCTTTGTCGTTGCGGAGAGATGGAGGGACAAAATCTTCCATTAATGGCGAATTGTACCAGAATATTGCAAAATATACAACCACTACACCCTGGTGGCCCTCTCTCAAACGTATCCACCCCCACACAAAAATAGATTGTCCGGCCGGACAATCTATTTTGTGTAGGTACTGTTCGGAGCGGTGATGTGGTGTGTGGTAAGATGAAAATGTAAACTAACCAGGGTGGCGTGCAATTCGCCAATCGGACGTGATAGCCGTCGACCCGCGCAAGCGGGATGAGCATGTGAGACTCATGCGCCGACCGTACAGTCGGGAGTCGCCGCAAGGTGACTGCTTCATAGCGAAGCAGAAAGGGAATATCTCATGAGACATGCGCACCGCGCTTCGGGATACCATGCATTTTCTTTACGAAGCACGGAACGAGCTGTACCCACAGTACAGCGAGTGAGTACTCGAGTAAAAAAACGTGAGGGAGCCGAAGAGGCTAGCGGAGTTGGTGGCTCGGCCGACAAGCAGGCTGGCTGGCGCGGTGTGCAGGTGCATGCGGGGGCGTTGGCGGTGGTGATAGCCGCACTACTCTGGAGTGTCGACGGACTGCTCCGGCGCAACTTATACAGTCTACCTCCTTCTGTCATTGTGTTTTACGAACACGTACTCGGCGTTGTTTTCCTGCTGCCATTTTTGTGGTCGTCGCGGCAGAAGTTTCGCGGGCTCACACGTAAACAATGGTTGGCCATGGCGCTGGTGGCGCTGTTGTCTGGCGCAGCTGGAACTATCCTCTACACTGCGGCGCTGGGGCAGATCAACTTCATAAACTTTTCGGTCGTGGTGCTCTTGCAGCAGCTCAACCCCATTTTTGCGATTGCCACCGCCGCAGTGCTGTTGCGCGAAAAACTCGGTTCGCGCTTTCTAGGACTCGCGGCAGTTGCGCTAGTGGGTGCGTACCTAGTGAGTTTTCCAGACCTACGGGTAAACCTCGATACAGGGAAGGGGACGGTGGTGGCTGCCCTGTATGCTGCAGGCGCAGCAGCGTCGTGGGGTATAGGCACCGCCTTCTCGAAATATGCTCTAAAGTGGACATCATACCCTCATGTCACGGCCGCGCGTTTTGGACTCACTGCTATCATCTCGCTCTTTTTCATCGGCGCCTCGCATTCAGTCGGAGCCGTAAGCCATATTACGCAGACGCAGTTTTTCTACTTGCTGGCCATTACCTTTAGCACCGGCCTTGTGGCACTGCTCATTTACTACTACGGCCTCCAGCGGGTGGCAGCCAGCCGCGCGGCAATTCTTGAACTCGCCTGGCCCCTCAGCGCCGTCCTCATCGGCTGGCTCTTCCTCTCCCAAGGCCTCACCACCACTCAAGCCCTCGGCGGTCTTGTGCTCTTGAGTACCACCTATTTGATTACGAAAGAAACGAAAGAATTACATAGCTAGCGCTACTGGCTCCGCAGAACATTCCGCGTTTTTTGAGATGCCAGGCCGGTGTAGGTGGTTTCGGGGGAGTGGATGAGTTCGCGTTCGGTTTCTGTGAATTTCGACCAGTAGCTGGCTATGGATTCCGCCTGGGATGCGACCTCGTACAGAGAGAGGTTTTGTTCCATTGCTCCGTGCGCCAGTGCTTTCGACACTTCGTGTGCAGTGGTGTGTCCGTACTTTTCGAGCAGCAGGTAGAGCGGTTCAGCTGCGATGGCACCCTTGGTCAGGTAGAGATTGCGCTGCATAGCTTCTTGGTCCACCTCTATCTTGCTCATGACCTCGTTCAGACGCTTTGCCATAGAGGCAACGAGGGCGAGTGACGTGGTGTAGAAGCGGGCAGAAGACGAGTCGGTAAGGTCACGCTGGTGCTCGCTGGAGATATTCAGGTTGGCATTCACCACCTGCGCAGTCACTTGTTTCCACATGCCAATAACGTTTTCAAAATTCCAGGGGTTACGTTTGTGTGCCATCGTGCTACTGCCCGTTTGGCCAGGCTCAAACTTTTCACGGACTTCGTTTATTTCACTGCGCTGGAGGTTGCGCATGTCGTGTGAGAGATTTGCCATGACACCTGCGGTGATGGCCAGCTCGTCGAGCAGGCGTATATAACCTTCCGCCGGAACAATCTGCGTGGCGGCCGGTGCAGGCTCAAGACCCACGTAGCCGAGCACAGTTTTTTCAAAGACCAGCGGGTCGTCCACAAACACCGAAAGCGCGTTATACGTGCCAGTTGCGCCAGAGAATTTGCCTTTCAGCTCGCCAGCCAGTGTGTCGAGATGCTGCATGCTATTACCTAGTCGATCTACGTAGGTTGCGAGCATATAGCCGAAGGTGATCGGCACGGCGTGTTGGCCGTGGGTGCGGCCGATTTGTACCGCGTCGGCGTATTTTTCGGCGAGGCCAGCGAGCGTTGTTTGCAAATGTTGTAAACGGGGGAGTACCAGTTCGTGCACCGCGCGCTTCAGCTGCAAACTCATCGCCGTTGACACAATATCATACGACGTTGCACCAAAATGCACGTACGGCTGCGCCGTTTCTGGAAGCTCTTTTTTGATGGTATTGACGATGGCTTTGACATCGTGTCGAGTGGTTTTTTCCTCCTCGGCGACGTCTTCCACACGTATGTTCCGACTCGCCGCGTCTATCTGCTCCGCCACCTCCTGACTGCATAGGCCAAACTCGGCCAAACCATGTGCCAGCGCTGCCTCGACGTGCGCCTGGGTAAGTACGCGCGTGCGCTCAGACAAATATTTGGCAATCCCTGCGTCGTAGTACCGCCCATCGAGCGGGTCAATGCTGTTGAAGCGAGTGTCTTCGCTGGGTTCATAAAGATCGAGTGGCAGTAGACTCATTCTGACGTTCCTTTCAATGGGTAGCAAATGTACGAGGTTAGACCTCGCGCAAAGTTGTTATAAATCTGGTGACTTCCAAAAATGATTCTATCTTTGTAAAAGGTCAAGCCTCGCGCATTTACTGGCATTACGCAGTCTCCTCCAGAGCCTTTTGTACATTTTTTTCGATACGACTCGCGGGCTCTCCGTCTTCTCCGTCTTCATATGACGGAAATATCTGGCCGCTCAGACTTTCATACACAAACCGGTAGCGGCGCTCGAGCTCGGCAATCACCTCGGTAGGAACCTCTGGCGCTGGCGTGTCAGCGTAAGGGTCGAAGCGCTCTTTGAACCATAGCCGCAAAAATTCTTTGTCATAGTTTTCTGGCTCCTCGCCAGCCGCAATCCGTTGCGCGTACGTTTCGCCAAGCCAGTAGCGCGAGGAATCTTGCGTGTGAATTTCGTCTATCAGCACCACTTCGCCTTTGGAGGAGAGGCCGAACTCGTACTTGGTGTCAACCAGTAGTAGACCCTTGGCTTCAGCCGTTTGCTGACCAAAGCGAAACAGTTCAAGTGCAATCTCGCTCACGCGCTCCCAGATCGCTGCACTTAAAAGTCCTTCGGTTACGGCTTCGTCTGGGGTTAAGTTGCGGTCGTGTGCCTCAAACTTGGTAGTTGGGGTGAGCACTGGCTGGGGCAGCTTGTCATTTTTCTTCAGACCGTCGGGGAGGGTAAAGGTGCCATAGTCACGCTGGCCGGCACTGTACGTGTGCCAGAGCGACGTGTTCGTCACGCCGGTTATGTAGCCGCGCACCACCATTTCCAGCGGTATGACCTCGTATTTATGGCAGTACGCCACGTTCGGGTCGGGGTAGGAAATGATGTGATTCGGCACAATGTGCGCAGTCTGCTCAAACCACCAGCGGCTCGTCGCTGTCAGTAGCGCACCCTTGTTTGGCACGGTCGCAAGTATGCGATCAAACGCACTGTAGCGGTCGCTCGCCACCAACATCAGCCGGTCGCCAAAGTCATACACATCACGTACTTTGCCATGGTACACCGCCTGCTGGCCAGGCAACACAAAATCTGTGCCCTCGAGAATATATCCACTCATAGCCTGTAGTATACAGAAAAATAAGCCGTGAGACCATGACTGTGCAAACTCCGATCGGACGCATGATGAACTGTGGGAGTTTCAGGAAAGGTGAGGTACAATTGTGCTATGAAACAGGGAGCAAGAAAGACCCTCGTAATTGGCATTGTTGGCGGCGGGCAGCTGGGACGTATGCTCACGCTTGCGGCGAAACCGCTTGGGTTTGAGGTGGTTGTCGTAGACCCAGGTGAACACTGCCCGGCCGCGCAGGTTGGCGCACGGCAAATCGTCGCTAACCTCTACGACCAAACCGCACTGCGCCAGCTTGCCGCCGAAGCTGACTACCTTACTGTAGAAATAGAACACCTCGATGCCGACGCGCTTGCCGAGCTTGAGCAGGACGGGGCAGTCATCAACCCTTCGCCGTCCACCGTTCGCCTCATCCAGGACAAATATGCGCAGAAGGTTTTTTTGCACGAAAAAGGTGTACCGCTCGCCCCATTTGCCGAAATAACAGGGGAACGTTCCGCCCGGGATGTGTTACTGCGCTTTGGCGGCAGCATGATAGTAAAAACCCGTCACGGCGCCTACGACGGCCGTGGCAACATGGTCGTCCGCTCGGAAACCGAACTAGCCCAGGCTCTAAAACAGTTTGACGGTACTGCACTGTACGCCGAAGGTCTGGTAGATTTTGAACGCGAACTAGCCGTCATGGCCGCGCGTGATATGCAGGGTGCAGTCACGCTCTACCCTATCGTCCAGACAGTACATGAGCGCAACATTTGCACTGAAGTCTGGCTGCCAGCACCAGTCCCCGGAGCGGTAACTAAAAAAGCCAAAGCCATCGCCCGCCAGGTCGCCGAACTCCTGAGGGGCGCTGGTACCTTTGGCATAGAGCTATTTCTCACGCGCAGCGGTGATGTCCTCGTAAACGAAATCGCGCCCCGCGTTCACAACAGCGGCCATTACACCATCGAAGCCTGCCGCATCGGCCAATTTGAACAGCACATCCGCGCCGTTACCGGCCTGCCACTCGGCGACACCAGCCTCCTCGTTCCTGCCGCCGTCATGATAAACATTCTCGGCGAACGCGACGGCGAAACCCAGGTGAAGGGCACCACTGATGTTTTGGCCATCCCAGGCGCAAGCCTGCACCTCTACGGCAAAAGCCCCACCAAAATCGACCGCAAAATGGGCCACATAACGGTGACTGCCAAGGACCTCGAAACAGCTCGTGAAAGCGCCCAGAAAGCCCGGAGGCTACTAAGCATATGAGTATGGCTAAAAATAAGAAACGCGTAACTTACTATCAGCTGGAACTCTCAACTCATATCTCTTATCTCATAACTCTAAAAAGAAAGGATATGGTATGAGCCGGCCATTAGTTGGGATAATTATGGGTTCAGACAGCGACCTCGATGTGATGAGCGAGGCGGCAAAAGTGCTCGACGAATTTGACGTGCAGTACGAAGTACGTGTCATTTCCGCTCACCGCACGCCAGATGTTATGGAAGAATACGCGCGGACAGCCGCCGAGCGTGGGCTCAAGGTGATCATCGCTGGAGCAGGCGGTTCGGCGCATCTCCCCGGCATGACCGCCAGCAGCACGACGCTGCCAGTTGTCGCTGTACCTATAAAACGCGAGCACCACGGCCACGAAGCTTTTTGGAGCAACATAAAAATGCCCCCCGGTGTGCCCTTGGCCACCATGCCCGAAAACGGCGCTCGCAACGCCGCCCTCCTAGTCATAGAAATCCTCGCCCTCCTAAACGACGGTGTCGCAGAGAAGTACACTACCTTCCGCGCTAAGCAGCACGACTCAGTTGTTGCCACCGACCAAAAACTGCGAGCTAAAGGCTGGGAAACGTACTTAGAGGATAAAGACTATGAATCAACCGCGTTTACGGCCAAATAACTTCCAGGATGCGTTTTTTGTCGGAGCCGACTTCGATAATACTATTGCACTCACTGGAGTTGCTCCAGAAAATTTTATCGGTATTGAAAGAGCATATGAAACTGCAGTTGAAAAGATCTTTGGTTCGGCAGGACTTACTATCTATAGAGCTGGCGGCGGACTGTTAAACCGTGCCCCCGTAGAGGTTATCCGACAGCTAGCTCCAGATGCATCGGAAGAAGATACTCGAGACCTGCTTGGTAGGCTCAATACGACACGGCTTGACATTTTGATAGGGCAAATTGGGAGCGAATGGCCGGAACCCACAAAAGGCTTTATAGCGTTTGCAAAGGCACTGGAAGACTCAAAAAAAGAGGGGAGTCCTATAAGCAGTATAATAATTTCCTCGGGACATGATCCATTTATTCAAAGAACCTATGACGTGTGGGGCGTTGAAAAACCGGACGTAATTCTAGCGCAAGAACAAATTTCGACATTAGCCGAAAAGCAAGGTATAGCAACACCCGTAAAACCCGACCCAATACTTATGCTATGGGCATATAATGCCTGGAGAAGCTTACATGCGTTGCCCGAAGCTAAGAGGTTGTCCAGTGAAGACATCCCTAGAATTATCTATGCTGGTGACGATTCTGAAAAAGACGGCAAACTCGCCAGAAGCCAAGGGGTCTTATTTAAGCTCATTCGACCCGAAGATGCTGCTAAAACGTGGCAGGAAATCGCTTTTCTTACAGGCTTAGGGCGACTGGCATTAGAAAGTTAATATGAGCTGGTACGTAGTGACGGGCGGGCCATCAACAGGCAAATCAACCTTGCTGACAGAACTTGCTCAGCGAGGCTATAAAACCATACCTGAAGCCGCAAGAACAGTTATTGACGAGGGGATTCTAGCCGGAAAAACCATTGAGCAAGTTCGAGCTAATGAACATTTTTTCCAGGAGGAAGTCGCAAGGCGCAAAGTTGCAATTGAAGCAAAGCTTAATCCTTCAACACTGACTTTTTTTGACCGTGGCATGCATGACACTCTTGCTTACCTTTGGGCTCATGATTACAGCATAGCCCCCTGGCTATCACCGGTTTTCGAAAATGCCCGTTACGGGAAAGTCTTTTTGCTAGACCCAGTCGGCAGTTTCGCCCAGGATTATGCTAGAACAGAGGATGTTTTCACCCGGGAACGCCTACAACAACTGCTTGAAAAAGCGTATACTGAATATGGAATGGAGCCGGTGAGAGTACCAGCCATGAGTCCGTCTGAACGGGCTGATTTTATTTTGAAAATGATAGAGGAGGAAATGGCGTGAGCAAACAAGCACCAACCTATGCACAGACGGGAGTTGACTATAGTGCGATGGATCCTGTGAAGGTGCTGGCGCAGAAAGCGGCGGTGTCGACTGCAGGGAACCATGCGGCGTTTGGTGCGAGCGAAGTGAGCGCCAGTCGCGGCGAATCCGCCTACGTCTGGGAGGAAGCCGATGCTTACCGCGCACTGGTGGTCGAAGGTCTGGGCACCAAAAATCTCGTCGCCGACGCCATGCGGACGGTAACCGGCAAAACCTACTACGACTCGCTCGCGCAGGACACAGTGGCGATGATAGTCAATGACCTTATCGTCGTGGGCGCACTGCCGCAGGTTGTAAATGCCTACTTTGCCCTCGGCGACGGCGCCTGGATGAATGACCGCGAGCGCGCGGCCGACCTTGTGACTGGCTGGGCGGCCGCCTGCAATGCCATCGGGGCGACATGGGGCGGCGGGGAAACACCGGCATTGAAGGGAATTATCAACCCCGAAACCATCGACCTTGGTGGCTCCGCCGTTGGTATCATCAACCCTAAAGAGCGTCTGGTATTGGGCGACAAGCTCGCCGAGAATGACGCTATTATACTCGTAGAAAGCAGCGGTATACATGCCAATGGCATTTCTTTTGTGCGCCACCTGCACGAAAAAAACCCAGGATTGTATGAAACAAAACTACCAAACGGCAAACTTTTTGGCGAAGCCATCCTGACCCCAACACATCTTTACGTATCGCTGGTGCGAAGCGTGCTGGACGTAGGCATTGTCCCGCACTACATGGTCAATGTCACCGGGCACGGTTGGCGTAAACTCATGCGCGCGAGCGCCGACTTTACCTACGAAATAGACACCATCCTCGACCCACAGCCAGAGTTTTCGCTCATGCAGACAGAATCTGGTGTAGACGACGCCGAAATGTACGGAAACTTTAACATGGGCGTCGGCTTTGCGCTGTTTGTAGCGCCCGCCCAGGCCGACCAAGTAATTGCCCTGGCACACGCAAATGGCCTGAAAGCAGTCAGGGGTGGCACCGTCAAACGAGGTAAAAAGCAGGTAGTCATACAGCCCAAAAACCTGACGTTTAACGCGGACACGCTGGAGGTGCGGTAGTGAAGTGGTACGGAGGCGTCAACGCGCTGTCAAGTTTTCGCGCACAAGGTTTACTCAAAAGGCTGCAAAACGTAGATAAAAATGTGCGCAGTGTTTCGGCAGAATACATCCACTTTGTCGACTCAGACCCTGGCCTGTCGAAGGCCGATGAAGCCAAACTCAGCACGTTACTGACGTACGACACGCCCTACGCCGGCGCGCGCAAAGGCGAGGTGTATGTCGTCGTACCCCGGCCAGGCACGATTTCGCCGTGGTCCAGCAAAGCCACTGACATCGCGCATAACGCCGGACTTGCTCAGGTACGGCGGATAGAGCGCGGCACGGTGTACTACATCGACTCAGGGCTACGCGACGAGGTTGCACCACTACTCCATGACCGCATGACAGAAACAGTCTTAGACTCGCTGGAGACGGCCGAAGCGCTCTTCCGGCAGCCAGAGCCAAAGCCGCTCATAGTCATCGATGTTTTAAAAGGTGGCAAAGCCGCCCTCGAAAAGGCAAACACCGCACAGGGCCTTGCGCTGAGCACAGACGAAATTGACTACCTCGTCGACGCCTACATGCAGCTCGGGCGCAACCCGAGTGACGCCGAGTTGATGATGTTTGGCCAGGTCAATAGCGAACATTGCCGCCACAAAATCTTCAACGCCGATTGGGTCATAGACGGCCAGAAACAGCCAAAAAGCCTCTTCAAAATGATTCGCAATACGTACGAACAGGGCGGCCAAGACGTCCTAAGCGCCTACAGTGACAACGCGGCCGTCCTGCGCGGCCCCGAAGCTGGTCGTTTCTTCCCGAACCCCACCAGCCACAGATATGAGTTTCACCGCGAGCCAATCCATACTGTCATAAAAGTCGAGACCCACAACCACCCCACCGCCATTGCGCCGTTCCCCGGTGCCGCCACCGGTACGGGTGGTGAAATCCGCGACGAAGGTGCCACCGGCCGCGGAGCCAAACCCAAAATGGGGCTAGCCGGCTTCAGCGTCTCAAACCTCAATATCCCAGGGTGTGCTCAGCCGTGGGAACAGCCGTACGGTAAACCAGAGCGTATAACCTCGCCATTAGACATTATCCTCGAGGCACCGCTCGGTGGCGCAGCTTTTGCCAACGAATTTGGCCGCCCGAACCTAGCGGGCTACTTCCGCACCTACGAACAGCACGACGGCCAGGAAGTCCGCGGCTACCACAAACCGATCATGATTGCCGGTGGCCTCGGCAATATCCGCGACCAACATGTACAAAAAGGGAAGCTCCAGCCAGGCGACAAAATCATCATCCTGGGCGGTCCCGCTATGCTCATCGGCCTGGGCGGCGGTGCAGCCAGCAGTATGCAGACCGGCGCCAGTCATGTCGACCTCGATTTCGCATCTGTGCAACGTGGCAACCCAGAAATGGAGCGCCGCGCCCAAGAAGTCATCGACGCCTGTTGGGCAAGCGGAGCAGAAAACCCCATCGTTATGATCCACGACATCGGCGCGGGTGGCTACTGCAACGCCGTGCCAGAACTCGTCCATGATGCCGGCCTCGGCGCAGAGGTCGAACTCCGCGACATCCACAATGCTGACCCCAGCATGTCACCCATGGAAATATGGTGCAATGAAGCCCAAGAACGCTACGTCATTGGTCTCCGGCCAGCCGACGTCGAACGCTTTGCTGCCATGTGCGAGCGCGAACGCTGCCCCTACAGCGTCATCGGCACCGCCACGGCCGAAGATCGCCTCATCGTGCACGACCGTTTACTTGGCAATGACACGGTGAACCTGCCCATGAGCACGCTTTTTGGCAAACCCCCCAAAATGACTCGATCGTTTGAACGCGTGCAGTCTTCCGTGCAGACGTTCAACACTTCAAACATCGACCTCGAGGAAGCTGTCGAGCGCGTGCTGCACGTACCGGCCGTGGGCAGTAAAAAATTCCTCGTTACTATCAGCGACCGCAGCATAACTGGCCTCGTCACCCGCGACCAAATGGTTGGCCCCTGGCAAGTCCCCGTCAGTGATGTCGCTGTAACGGCCGCCGCTTTTGACACACACGCTGGCGAAGCCATGGCCATGGGCGAACGCACCCCGCTTGCCATCACAAACGCACCAGCATCAGGCCGCATGGCTATCGCCGAAACCATCACCAACATGCTCGCTGCCGACATACAAAAACTCAGCGACATCAAACTTTCTGCCAACTGGATGGCGGCAGCAGGAGTAGGCGTGGAAGACCAAGCGCTGTACGACACAGTCTATTCTGTCAGTGAAGAATTTTGCCCGGCACTCGGCCTTACTATCCCTGTTGGCAAAGACTCACTGAGTATGCGCTCCACCTGGCAAGACGGTGACACAGCCAAGAGCGTCACATCGCCGCTAAGCCTCATCATAACCGGCTTTGGTCCCGTTGCAGACGTCACCAAAACGCTCACTCCGCAGCTCGACACTGCTGTAGATTCCACCCTGATTTTCGTCGATCTTTCCGGCGGTCACGCCCGTCTGGGCGGCTCTGCGCTCGCTCAAGCCTACCGCGATCTCGGCGGTAAAACCCCCGATGCCGACCCAAAAACCCTCAAAGCCTTTGCTGCCGCCCTCTCCAAACTAAAGGCTACAAACTCACTTCTCGCCTACCATGACCGTTCCGACGGCGGCCTTTTCACTACTCTCTGCGAAATGGCCTTCGCGAGCCGCTGTGGCCTCGATATAGACCTCACGACATTACCCGGTGATACCACGCTTGCAAAGCTTTTCAACGAAGAGCTTGGTGTTGTCCTCCAGGTGAAATCATCAGAGGTGAGCCACGTATCCCAGGTGTTTGGCGCCCATGCTTATGTACTTGGAACCCCTACCAAAACGCAAACGCTGACTTATAAAGAAAATGGCAAAGTCGTATATAAAAACACCCGGGGCCAGCTGGAGCAATGGTGGGCGGAGACGAGCTACCGCATACAGCGCCTGCGTGATAACCCTGCTTGCGCCGAGACCGAATACGACACCATCACCGACGAAAATAACCTGGGTCTCACTCCCAAAATTGACGCTAGAGTCTTGAATCTAGAATCTAGAATGGCTGCAATAGGGCAGAGTTCAGTGAGTAACGAGGCCGCGTCAACGGCCGAACCCGTGCGTAGCGCGGGCGGCGAGCGGAGTGAGCCGGGGGAAGGCGGGCTGACACTGAGCGAAGCGACAGTGGCACCCGAGAAGGGGCGAGCCCTTTCTCGTCTATCAAACCAGCTTAACGCAGAGCCGAAAATTGCCATCCTGCGTGAACAAGGCGTCAACGGCCAAATAGAAATGGCCGCTGCTTTCACCCGCGCCGGTTTCACAGCAGTAGATGTCCATCTGAACGATATCATGCAAGGCCGCACGACACTCGAAGATTTCCGCGGTCTCGTCGCCTGTGGCGGGTTTAGCTACGGCGACGTGCTGGGGGCAGGGGGCGGCTGGGCAAAAACCATTCTGTTTGACCCCGAGCTTCGCGCCCAGTTCACGGCGTTTTTCGAGCGCCCAGACACCTTTACGCTCGGGGTATGCAATGGCTGCCAAATGCTGTCGGAGCTCAAAGAGCTCATCCCGGGCGCAGCCCACTGGCCAAAGTTCCTTCAGAACAAAAGCGAGCGCTTTGAAGCCCGCCTACCGCAGGTACGCCTCAACCAAACACCATCGATCTTTTTCGCCGGTATGGAAGGCTCCGTCCTACCTATCCCCGTTGCGCACGGCGAAGGCTATGCGGCGTTCGCCACAGAGGCAGAAGCGCAATCCGCGGTGAAAAATGGCCTCGTCGTCGCCCAGTACGTCGACAGCCAGCACAAACCTACTGGGTCGTACCCTGCAAATCCAAATGGCTCGCCTCAGGGCATAACGGCACTCACCACGCCCGACGGCCGCGCCACCATCATGATGCCGCACCCTGAACGCGGCTTTATGACCCGCCAACTCTCCTGGCACCCCGCTGACTGGCCAGAAGATTCGCCTTGGCTGCAGATGTTTGTAAACGCACGCGACTGGGCGACGGAAAGCAGAGGGGAATCATGAAGTATGAATCATGAATCAGGTAAAAAAACCATCCGAAGCTTCACCGATCTTGATACTTGGAAAGAGGGACACAAACTTGTCATTCTCACGTATAGAATCACAAAAGCATTCCCGGCAGATGAACAGTATGGACTTGTAAATCAGGTTCGTCGAGCGGCGGTTTCTGTGACCTCAAATATTGCCGAGGGCTTTTCGAGATCATCGTATGCTGACAAAGCACATTTTTTTGTCATGGCTCAGGGCTCACTCACTGAGCTACAAAATCAATTGCTTGTAGGTCGCGATGTGGACTATATTTCACCTGAAGACTTTCAGAAGCTCGCGCAACAATCCGTTATCGTCCACAAACTAATTACCGGTTTACTAAAATCAACTAAGCAGCACATAAGACCACATCATTCATGATTCATGCTACATGATTCAACAATAAGGAGGAATATGTCCATCGACCACCTACTAAAGACTAACCAGAACGCCCTGCTTTCCGTCTACGACAAAACAGGGATCGCCGAGTTTGCCAAGGGGCTCCATGAGCTTGGCTGGAACATCATCTCTTCCGGTGGTACAGCAAAGGTCGTGGCTGAAGCGGGCGTACCAGTGACTGACGCGGCCGAACTGGTCGGCGGAGAAGCCATACTGGGCCACCGGGTAGTGACGCTTTCGCGCGAAATCCACAGCGGACTACTGGCCGATGCAGAAAAACCAGAAGATTTGCAAGAGCTAAAAGACCGCGGCATACCCTTCATCGACCTCGTCGCCGTCGACATGTACCCACTCGAAGAAGAGATTGCGAGCGGTCATGCCACCTTGCAAAGTGTCATAGAAAAAACCGACATCGGCGGCCCCACCATGCTGCGCGCTGGAGCGAAAGCGCGGCGGATTGTGCTGTCACGCGCCGAGCAACGAAGTGAAGTACTCCAGTGGCTCACAGATGGAAAAAAGGACGAAAAAGACTTCCGGGACAAACTCTGTGCCGTGGCTGAGTACGAATGTGCCCGCTACATCATGATAAGTGCGCGCTATCACGGTGGCGAAGAAGTAGCCGGCTGGATTGGACGCCGCGTTGCGCCGACGAAATACGGTGAGAACCCTTGGCAAACACCAGCCGGGCTATACGCCGACAACCGCGTGGCCACCGACCCACTGGGGCTCGACCAATTCACGCACCAAAAGGGTTGGGAACTGAGCTACATAAATGAGACCGATATGCACCGGTTACTACAAACCGTGACGCACATTGCCGCCGGGTTTGAAACAAACATGGGGAAAGTGCCGGCTATCGCCGTGGGCGTCAAACATGGTAATGCCTGTGGGGCAGGCGTGGCCAAAACTGGCGTAGAAGCGGTGCAGCGTATGCTTGAGGGCGATGAAATCGCCATTTTTGGCGGCGTCGTCATGCTAAACGGTGTCGTTGACGTAGATGTTGCAACTGCCCTCATGCAGTACCACATGCCAGAGGGGCAAAACCGTTTGCTCGACGGGGTTGTTGGCAGCAGCGTGACGTCTGAAGCCATGGAAATCCTCGGCCGCGCGAAACTACGGATTGTGACGAACCCAGCACTTGCGCAGCTTACAAAAGATTCGCTCGAAACTACCGCTATCTATCGCAATGTCCGCGGCGGTATGCTCGTGCAGCCAAACTACACTTTTGTCCTCGATTTTGACGCCGACTATATAGAACTGCACGGCGAGCTGAACGAACAAGCCAAAAAAGACCTCATCCTGGCCTGGGCGGTCGGCAGCACCAGTAACAGCAACACTATTACCATCACAAAAGAATGTAAGCTACTGGGCAACGGTGTCGGCCAGCAGGACAGGGTAGGGGCAGCCAAACTGGCCGTCTCCCGTGCAACTGGTCGCGGCCACGACGTACAAGGCGGAGCCGCCTATAGCGACAGCTTCTTCCCATTCCCCGACGGTCCGCTCGTCCTGGCGGACGCCGGTATAACCGCTATACTCACCTCATCTGGCTCTGTCAAAGACCCCGAAGTCATCGAAACATTAGCAGGCAAAAACGTCGCGGTCGCCATGCTCCCCGATAAACTCGGTCGCGGCTTCTTCGGCCACTAAGCCCCCAACAGAACCGAAACGACTCTACGCTCTGATGGTGCTATTTATTCACTCGCTTTTATACTATTTTTAGCCGGAGCAGTTTGTTGATGTTTTGACATGCAATATGCTTATAGTCAAAAAAGGTTTGTTATCATCGGTAGGTTCGCTATACTGTTTCTATGTCAGAACTTGCACGAACACCATCTGCGACAGAACGCGGTACGCCACTACACATTGGCCTACTAAACCTCATGCCCGCTGGCAGTCTACATGCCACAATCCAGCAGTGGCAGAACCTGACGTCGCAGAGCGGTATTGCCACCGAACTGACTGTATATCGACTGTCAAATGACCCCCGTATCGATAACCCAAACTCTGCCTCCCGCGAAATCGTGAGAGCCTACGAACCACTCGACGTCCGTGCCGAAAAACTCACCCTCGACGGGCTCATCATCACTGGCGCGAACCTCGAACGTGAGAGCTCGGGTAAAGCCCTACCATTTCACGATATCACCTATATACATGCACTGTATGAAATCATGGATTACGTTCGGGCAAACATTCCATCGACGTATTATTCCTGCTTGGCAAGTCATGTCGCACTCGATCGTTTCTATGGCCTCCCACGCACCATCGGCCAAAGAAAAACGTTTGGGGTCTTTAAACACCGCGTTATGGCTCCGCGCTCACCTTTTGTGCGTGGAATAGGCAAAACCATGCTAGCGCCACATTCTCGTTGGGGAGGTGTGCTTCTCGAGCAAGGTGCTCTACCCGCCGAACTCACCATACTGGCTAGAAACAGAACGATTGGTTGGCTTGCCCTCAGCGCACCCAACAGAGCTGGCGGGGAAGATCTTTTTGTGCAAGGCCACCCCGAATACGACCCTGAGGCGCTCCATCGCGAATACGATAGAGATGTTCCGCAGGGTAACGGCCAGGTGCCGGCGCATTACTACCGTGGTCGCCCGGACAGCCACAATATCAGACATGGCCAGCCGCATAGCCAACAGTTCATCCGCAATTGGTTGACATACATTGACCAGCTACGCCGCAGCCAATCATCCATCTAACCCTCCCGCTGCTACCCTCGACTCTTACGCTCGAGATAGTACAGTGAGTAAGTCGGCTTCACTGCGAATAGCAGCCGCTTGTTCCATCGTAAGCGTGAGTGCGTGCTTTGCCGCGATAGCTTCATAGCGTTCCACCCTATGTGACAGTAAACGAGGGTAGAGGTAGGCTCCTACTTTATCTGGCGAGATATCTACCACATCCTGAGCATGAAATTTCTTGAGCAAGCCTGGCAGCTCAGCCGCAACAAAATCGGGTCGATAGTAAATGGGCTTTGGGTCGGCAATGTTGCGTTCTATCAAGACTTTTTCGTGCGCTTTCGTCGCCCGAATATATAGGAGAGTGACATTGTCGTCGATCATGCGAAGCACAGAATCTTTGGCCGAGTCAGGCTCAACAACCTCACACAAACTACCGGAGAGATCCGCCAAAAAATTCGGGTAGCCGTAGAGTTCTTCGGCTCGAGCAATGAACCGCGGTATGTCGAGCATGGCGGCCACTTCGCTTTCGGCATGGCGTGACATCCGCGCACTGAAATCTGACAAGGTAGAACCGTATTTGCTTGGGTCGCCGAGCATGCCCATGTAGAGCGAGGTCGAAAGCAGATTGTCAAAGTGAACACGGTGCTCTACGGTAATGGCGTCTCGCTTCAGCATATCGCGCAGCAGCGGGTGGCTCATAGCGAGCTTTTTCAGATAATCATTGAGTTCGTCGCCAAGATAATGCGTCCATATGCGATAATCAACCGAGTAGTGGAACCAGCGGCTGTCGGGCAGGCACCGTGCAAGTGTGGTCTTGCCGACGCCACTGAGACCCATGACGGCGATACGGATTGGTTTGTGTGGGTTGATAGGGTGATCCATAGCGTTAGTGAAGGGTAAGGATTGCTCGTTTAAGCTCAGTGAAAGAGTTGGGGATGGAGTGGTAGCGTTCAGGAGTCTGACGAAGCCTGGCGAGTTCAGCTGCGTTGTCGACAGCTATACCTGTAGCGGCAGTGATTTCTTCGGCAAATTTCTCTGGTGCGGCAGTCGAAACCACGACATCGTGCGTGTTTTCCCCTGGGATTTGTTCACTCGCGTACCACGCCACCGCCGTATGCGGGTCAAGCAAATAGCCAGTTTCCTCATATACTTTTTTGATAGTGGCAATCGTTTGCTCGTCGCTAACGTGTGCCGTCTGTATATCTGCCCGAAATGCTGCGATGTCTTGGTCGAAAATTCGCTGCAAACGGGGGAGGTTATTCGGCGCACCAATATCCATCGCATTTGACATCGTCGGCACAGCGGTAAATGGAGTGAAGCTGCCCTCTCGAGCATAGCGGTCTATGGCGTTGTTCATATTGTTTGCTGCCAAGAAACCAGCTATAGGTATGCCCATCTGCTGTGCCAGAACGCCGCCAGTTATATTACCCAGGTTGCCGCTCGGCACTACAAAGCGGAGATCTTTGCGGCCGCCCAGCTGCGCGAAAGCACGGGCATAGTACAGGGTTTGCGGAATGAGTCGCCCGACAGTAATAGAGTTTGCCGAGGTTAAACCAACTTGTTCGACGAGCTCTGTATCCGCTAGCGCCCTTTTTACCAGTGCCTGGCACGCGTCGAAATCACCGTCAACTTCTAGTGTGTCAACATTGTCCGCTACACGTCTTAACTGTTCCTGTTGCAGCAGAGAAACGCGCCCTTTTGGATACAAGACTACAACGCGCGTGCCTTCTACTCCGCCAAAACCATGCGCAATCGCTCCGCCTGTATCGCCACTGGTTGCAACAAGCACCGTAGATGTTCTGTCAGTCTTGGCGTTGAAGTACCCCATCATAGCTGCCAGATACCGCGCTGCCACATCTTTAAAAGCCATGGTCGGTCCATGGAAAATTTCTAGCACGTGGTTGGCCGCAACTGCAACGCAGGGTGTTTCAAAGGAGGCGGCCACTTTTATAATTCTCGCCAGATCTTCAGCCGGGATTTCATCTCCCAGCCATGCGCGTAACATGAGATGATCGATTGCTTTTGTATCGAGGTTAGGTAAGGAGACAATCTGTTCGTCTGTCAATTTTGGAATCTGCACTGGGTAATACAAACTACCGTCTGCTGGAATCCCCCGCCGCAGCGCCTCCTCAAACGAAACGACATCTTCAGAGTTACTCAAACTCACAAATCTCATAATGTCCATTTTACCTCCTTACGCTGTAGCAACCAAAAGAAAGTGGTACCATTCATCTGATCGCAATCGCCACAAGCTGGTTAGACACCCCTTCAGACGCTCGCCTCAAATTCTCGTAGAAAAGACTCGCCTGTACGCGTACCCCTGCCGCGCACCATGGTAGTTATAGCCCACGGCCAATTTGTTTTCTCAGGGTTAGCTCAGTAAAGAAATCTATGTTAGTTACATGAAATCTACAAACTCCTCCACCCCAGTCTTTATCGGTGCACTGGCGATAGCAAGCATACTTGGTGCAACGTTTTTTGTCGCAACGCACAGCACGCCCGCCGCCACACCGACATCTACCGCAGCTTCGAATCAAACAGCCACCCGAGAAACTGCAACCACCCAAAAATCAAACTTCGTCGACCCATCAGTCTCTGGCAGTCCGGTCTCTTCTAGCGGTTACAAAGATGGTACGTATACCGCCCGTGCGAACTATTCTGTTCCTCGAGGCAATAACAGTATCAGCGTTGCACTCACCCTTACAAACGGGGTAGTCAGGAGTGTGAAATCTACTCACGACTATAATGACCGGGAATCAGGCATGTACATCGACTCGTTTGACTCGCGTATTGAGTCAATTATTGTAGGTAGGTCGCTCGAGAGCATTGCACTGAGCCGTGTCGGCGGTGCCTCGCTCACCACCCACGGCTTCGATGACGCCCTCGCCAGTATTGCCACCCAAGCAAAACCCTAAGGAACCTCCCCATCCCCACATGACCGCTCCATTACACGCTTCCAAACCCCAAAATAGATTGTCCGGCCGGACAATCTATTTTGGGGTTAAAGCTTTATCTCGTACAGAGCATAGTGGTAACTATTCTTCACCGGAGAAGAAGCATGATTGAATTTGAGGCGCTGGGGACGCATTGGTGTGTTGAACTGCTCGGCGGAGAAACAGATAGGAGCCTCAAAAGTACAGTTCTGCGCTACGCCACAAACTTTGGGCGTAACTACACCCGGTTTTCCGACACCTCGCTGCTCGGACAACTAAACCTCCGTAAACGCCTTGTAGACCCACCGTCCGAACTGCTCGCCATGCTCTCCTATGCCCGCGACATGTGGCAAGCGAGTGAAGGTGTGTTCAACATATCTGTAGGCGGCACACTGCAGAAACTGGGTTATGGCAAAGCCGGTGGACGGGGAACTCTCGCGCACTCGTTCTGGGATGACGTAAAACTTACCCCTAGAACAATAACAATCCCGGGTGAAATCACGCTGGACTTCGGCGGTTTTGGCAAGGGCTGGCTGATCGACGCGCTCGGAGCACTACTCGAGCAAAACAGCGCGTCCCACTACATAGTTAATGGTGGAGGCGACCTACTTGTTAGCGCTCCGGCACCGCTCGAGTTTGCACTCGAACACCCGTATGACTCAAGTCGAGCCATCGGTACAACGAGAATCCAGCGCGGCGCACTCGCCGTCAGCTCTGCAGCGAAACGCCACTGGGTCAAAGACGGCCAGCGTCACCACCACATCATCGACCCGCGCACAGGCCAGTCGAGCCAGTCAGGCGTCGTGAGCACGTACGTCCGAGCCGACACTGCCCTCATAGCCGACACCTGTGCTACCATCCTTCTCATTGCCCCCGAACTCGACACCTCTCTCACTAGCCAATTCCACCTCAACACCATCCTCCTCAACTCCTCAAACATCAACTCCTAAATAGATTGTCCGGCCGGACAATCTATTTAGCTCCTGCTCTATATTCTGTTGTATATCCGGCTGTATATTTTATGTTGACCTTGGATTTCGGAGTTGCTCCAGGTTAGTACACCGTCTATCATAGAGGTAGTGAAGATAGTTAAACGAAGCAACCAGGATATATCCAAAGAAGACGCTCATGGTGGCAGTGGCCAACGCAGAGTGTACGCAGCGCCGGAACACCTGAAAAGCACAGCGTTCGAAATGATGACCCATGGTTTTATGCCGTCAGGGGGGATGTACGACTGGCATGACCACCCAGGCGTAGAAGAGATTATGGTGGTCATAAGAGGGACGGGACTTGTGCATGATGAAGAGGGAGAATATCCGTACGAACCAGGTGACGTTTTCATCTTCCCAGCAGATACCCGTCATAAAATCTCCAACCCAACCAGTGTCGAGAACGAGTTTATTTTCGTAAGAGTGCAAACATGAGCAGCCTCTTACCCCAAGTGAAAGTCGCCCTTGTGAAACACGACATTCCCAGCGAAACACTGGCCTGCGAGCCCGCGCTGGCAGACACTGCTGCTTTTTGCGAACACTATGGCTATAAGCTTGAGCAGTCGGCCAATACCATCCTAGTGGCTTCCAGGAAAACTGAACCGACCAAGTACGCCCTGTGTGTCGTGCTCGGTACGACTCGGCTAGATGTAAACAAAAAAGTCTGTAAGCTTCTAGGTGTCAAACGCGCCAGTTTTGCCGACGCCGAAACCACACGCGCGCTCACCGGCATGGAAATAGGCGGCGTCGTCGCCATCGGCACTTCAGAGCATATACCGGTCTACATCGATAGTCGCGTCATGGAGCAGGAAAAAGTCGTCATGGGCGGTGGCAACCGCACCAGCAAACTCGTGCTCAATCCCCAAGGACTTCACAAACTCCCCAACGCCACCACCATCAAAAACCTGGCCATGGAAACCCCATGAAAACGCCTTTATTTTTCTTAGCACCGCTGGGTATCCTGATGAAATTGGTTTCCGCGGCTAAAGACTGAGCTTGAAAGAGTAGGTATATCGATAAATGTGCCGCAGCTTCCCACTCCCGAAGAAGGTACTTGCTGCCTAGCTAGAGCTTATAGAAAAGTACAGGAGTATGAACCTGATACCACCAAAAAACGTCACTCATTGGTTATCGCCTGAGTGGACATTTTCTCCTGAGATACCTAGGACGGCTTGAGCGTCCAGCCAAGCCCCCTCTATTTGTTGCCGCCTCAGCCAGCGTCAAGCCTATCAAATCGTACGACACAGTCAGCCGGTTTAGTGGGGGATTTGATTTTAACTGGGGGAGAATTCACCGCAATGCCTGAAAAGTGGCCGTGCTTCGTTCCTACGATGGCCACTATGTCTCGCTCGGCAATGACCAACTGATAGCCAACAGATTCGATACACAACGTATCATGATTGCGCAAGCTTGGTAGTTCAACGCCACTACTGGCTACACACATCTCTCTCGGCAGCCCCGAAAAACTCAAGACAATATCATAGTTCTAGGCAACGCCATATATATGTGTGGCGTGGCTACCAGCCGAAGACTTCGGTGTGGATGCGGGCAGCAGGGACTTGGAGGGCGGTGAGGGCGCTAGAAGCGGTCTGCATGAAAGCTTCGGAGCCGCAGATATAGTAGTGATAGCGGGGAGGGTCGGGGAGGTATTTGGCAAGTATTTTTTGGCAGATGTGACCCCGCTCATCACACACCGAGGCCGGCGTGTCGACCCGACTATAGATAGACACACAGCGCTCGCCCAAGGCACGTTTGAGCCGCCTAGAAAACACAGTTGATTCTGGAGTGCGGTTTGCGTAGAACAGCCAGTATTTTTTATGACTGCCTTGTACAATCTGCTCGACAATAGGAGTTATTCCTATACCCGCCGCAATAAAAACCGTTGGTTCACTGTCTTTTCCAACATCTTCCATAAACGACCCATATGCACCGTCTACATAGACCGTCGAGCCGTTTTCCAGCTTCGAGAGCTTCTTCGTCCACGCACCGAGCACTTTGTAAGCGAGGGTTAGTTCGCCCGTCTGCTTATCGTGCTGTAGTACCGTAAAAGGATGTTCCTCGCCGAACAGCGACCACTGCAGATACACGTACTGGGCGCGGCGTACACGCACATTTCGTCCCTCTGGCGTGAGGACAATCCTCCACACTCCAGGTGAAACTTCCGCCTGTTCCACCAGTGTAAAGCGAGCCCGACCAAGTGAAAATAGATGGCGCAGCCGCAGTACGCTAACCGGCATGAGCAAAAACAAAACACTCATAAAATACATACGCGGCGCATCAAGTGCATGGTACGAGCTGCCAATACTCGGCACATGTACGAGCGCGAGCGGCAGAGCCACGTACGACAGATAGTGGACGTATTTCCATGGCCGAAAGCCAAGCCGGCTCCGCACGACTGCCGAAGTCAGCCAGACCACACCGAGGGCATAGAGCGCAAACCGACCCCATGTCACACTACGCTCAAAACTTTGGCTCAGGTTTGGGAAAAGCGTGTACGAAATAATGCTGTCACCGTACGCTACGGCCGTGGCAACGGGGTGAAAAAAGACTGCCAGCGTACCATACTTGCCTAGCCACTTGTGTATGCTCAGTACCGGCGCCAGGTCACGAAAATACAGTCCTATGACGGACTTTGTCCCCAAAATGTACATCCACAGGAGAAGCACCAAGCCGACGTAGCCCGTTACGGCCGAACCATACAACCACACTGAAGACGCCAGATTCCACTGCGGCATCTGTACCAGCAGCGGGAGAGGCGCCAGTGAAAAAATGATCAGCCATACGGTACACTTTCGTTTTTTGCGTTCACTCATGCGCACAAGTGTCGTATGCATGCCTGAAGAATATCTGAGAATCCCCCTCAACACTGAGCAGACTAAAACTAACAAAATAGATTGTACGGCCGGACAATCTATTTTGACAAAGGGGTGGGGGATTCGTATGGGTGGGGATTTTTAGCCTGGGGACAGAAAACTAGTTGGAATACGGGCGTGATTGTGTACAATAAACGTAAGTATAAAGACCTCTCGAGAGAAGGCCAATGCAACCAAACGGTACACGTAAAGTCGTCCTCAGTTTTCGTCCAGAGCACATGGTGGGCTGGGGAGTTACAATCGCCTTATGTCTCATACCAGTCGTGTTGTGGGCGCGGCTACACCCGCTTGAAAGCATACATGGCTTTATACCAACCATGTTACACATTGGCCGGGTGACGGGGCTGGTCGGCACAGTTATGTACGCTCTAAATCTTGTCTATGCAACGAGATTAAAGTTCCTTGAGTATTGGTTCGGGGGACTGAACCGGGTCTACATTGCCCATCACCTGCTGGGGGGCTTTGCGCTGATTATGCTTTCGTTTCACCCGCTGTTTTTAGCCCTTCGTTATGTCACAACGAACCTAAAACAAGCCGCGTTACAGCTAGTTCCAAACGGTCTGTTTCCGGTACGCGCACTCTTTGACGCCAATCATGAGTTTCACGCGAGCGTGCTCCAGCAGTGGGCAACTATGTTTGGCAGCATTGCGTTTTGGGGGATGGTAGGGCTTTTGCTGGTAACGTTTTTTATCAAACTACCGTATCGCCTATGGCTGTTTACCCACAAATTCCTGGGAGTTGCCTTTTTCATCGCTGGGTTACACATCCTTTTCATCAGCAGCGACACGTCGAAAGATCCACTCATGAAAGGGTATATGCTGACTATTGTCGCCATTGGGCTAGCTGCTTTTATATATAAAACTCTAGCGAGCAATATTTTTATTCGCACATATAAATACCAGGTTACTGGTGTGCGGGTCACCGCTGGCAACGTCGTACAGGTGTTGATGACACCGCTTGCACAAACCATGCCATACAAACCCGGTCAGTTCGTGTTTGTTCGATTCCAGGACAGCGCGTCGCATGTAAGCCGAGAATGGCACCCATTTTCTATAAGCTCTGGGCCAAAGGACACCGAACTGGAGTTGAGTATAAAAGGGCTCGGCGACTATACCAACGCACTGGCGCAGCTGCAGATCGGTGCAACCGCAGATATCGAAGGTGCGTACGGACGATTCAGCTACACTAATTACACTTGTAAAAACCAAGTTTGGGTGGCGGGTGGAATTGGGATTACCCCATTCCTCTCCATGCTCAAAGACCTGCCGGCCGAAGGCTGTAAAGTAGACCTCTACTACGCGGTAAAAACTGCCAGCGAGATGATAGATGCAGATAAGCTAGCTCAGCATGCCCACGCCCGCAAAGATGTCCGAGTCATCCCATACATTGGCGATGAGCAGGCAGGACACCTAGACATCGATTTCATAGAAAAAACCAGTGGCGACCTCCACGGAAGAGACTTCTACCTCTGCGGTCCGCCACCCATGATGCAAGGCTTGCGGAAACAACTACGTGCTCGCGGCATACCGGCGACGAGCATCCATAGTGAAGAATTTGGTATGTCATAAAAGCAAAAATGAGGAATAAGGAATGAAGAACGATGAATAACAGAAACATACAGCGCAGAGGGCAGAGGGCTCCGGGCAAGGTTTGCAGCACTATGTATGAGATCTATTATTCCCGATTAATCCCGCACTTTGTGTGGGCAGCCAGCCGAAAGACTGGCTGGGGAAGTGGAGACTGCGCACGAGCAAAACGATGCGCGCAGCTCAAGATGGGCGAGACCCTCTTCCAAAAAGGTTTGGAGCTTGTATGTGGCTAAAAAAACTCGTCGGCCTCAGCATGCTCATTACCCTTATCGGTATGAACGCCATTGTGCTCGTCGGCTTTTTTGGTCCAGATAAGAGCAAGGGTGCTTTTGAGCTCACCCAAACGCCTATAGCTCTTCCGAGCATAACGCTCAGTGCCGATCCTCCTGAAACAACCGCAGGAATGTTCAGCGCCCTGAAATGGCAAGCGACAGGCGACATTACTCGTTGCACCGCTAGTGGTGACTGGAGCGGACCCAAAACCCCATTTGGCAGCGAGAGCACCGGACGATTACCAACAGAAGGCACTAGGACATACACGCTCGTCTGCGAAAACAAAGCTGGTAAAAGCCAGCCAGCGACTGCTACAGTTGCAGTGAAACCAGCGGCTCCTATCGCAGCCGCACCAGCTATTCCTTCTGCTCCAACCTCAGCTACCACGCCTACAAAAACTGCCGCGGTGTATTGCGATGGCGCAAGCCCATGCTATGGCCCACGCGAAGTGACCGCTCATAGCGGAGCGGGGAACTGTTGGGGTTGGAATGGCACCCGCGTTATCAATATATCTGGGTTTGATACGTCATATCACAAAGCAAAAAGCGGGATTGGTACAATCGAAGTTGGAGGTGTTTGTGGCAAAGATCTTGCAAGCTCACTCGGCGGCGAAGTAAGTGCCGACGGGCAGACACGCAATCATAACTCCGCGACAAAGTCGAACGCTGACCGTAATATGATTCCGTATTTTGTAGGTTATTTTGACAGCGCAAAGCCGTAGGAAAGTGCAGTAGATATGACACAAACTTTCACAAAAAAACAACCGCAGGTACACTCCCGGGTAAAAAAACCAGATGAGGCATCGAATCCTGGAATAAAATGGGAACGCTGGCTATTAGCCTGTAGTTTTGCCTTACTCGCCCTATCATGCGTGACGCTCCTGGCTGCTCGTTCAATTGCTACCGAACGAGTCCGAGTGCCATTTGCGGGGATCCGTAGAGATACGCCCATTACTACCGGTCGTACAACCCTAACGGTTAGTGATATTCGTCACAAACCAGCGACCAAACGTTTCGCGGCACCAGACGGGTACGAGTACGTACTTTTGACGCTCACTGTACGAAACAACAGTGAAAAACCGCTCGATGTATTTCCAAGCAGTGACACCTATATAAAAACAGCCTCTGGGAACGTCAGCTATCTCACGCCCTATGATCTCGTACGCCCGTTTCACAGCGGTACCGTCCTCCCGGGAGAATCCACGGTCGGCGAATTGAGCTTCCTCGTGCCAAAATATTCCACCTACAAGTTTTATGTTGAAGCCAGTTGGAGCGGCGGCGCTGTACCATTCATGATACAATCAACAAATAACCATAAGCGAGATACTTAAGCAATGGCATTTGAACCAGTGGTGGTAGAATTTAGCGCACCGAAAACACCACTCGGGAACTGGCGCGACAAGCTGCCGCACGTGGGCACGCGCGGTACGAAAATCATGATAGCGCTCATCTCGAGCGTCATGATCCTGAGTATGATAACATTTGCAGTTTTTACCGTGCAGAGCAACAATGCGGCTTTCAGTAAAAAACATGGGCTCGATAGTAACGTACCCCAAAGTAGTGGTGTCAGTAAAAATGCAGCAGCTCTTCCTGGCGGCGGTATGGCTGTGGGCATAGGTGGAACGACCGGTACGGACGCCCCCGAGATTACTCTCATGGCCGAACCTGCTTCTGTTACCAAAGGTGGAAAAAGTACTCTGACGTGGACCGTTTCAAAAAACCCCACATCTTGCGTCGCCAGCGACGACTGGAGCGGTGAAAAGTCAAAAACTGGCGGGACAGAACAAACTGTCAGCTTGGACAAAGTACAGAATTACCTGTTCACACTGACCTGCAAAACAGCGACTGGGACAGGCTTCAAGACCGTGGCAGTGAGTGTAACTGCTCCAAATGTTTCCACTGCCGGCACCACTTCGACCACCAGCACTGGCGTACCCGCGGTCAGTATTGCTGCAAAACCCAACCTTATTTTTGCAGGCGACAGCTCGACACTGACATGGGAAGCGACCAACAGCCCTTCGTCCTGCACCGCGAGTGGCGACTGGAGCGGCACCAAGCCTGGCAGTGGAAGTACAAGTACCGGCGTCCTGACAGCAGCTCGGACCTACACCTATACACTGACCTGCAAAAACGCCAGCGGCAGTAGTCAGGCGATCAGCGCAAGGCTCACCGTCCAAGCCGTTCCGCCCGGCAGCCCCATTGTCTTCCTTAGTAGCGCACCGACCGGACCCGTGCAGCCGGGCGCTAGCGTGACGTTGAGCTGGACAACCGAAAATAATCCAACGTCCTGCAACGCTAGCGGTGACTGGAGCGGAGCAAAAGCCGTTCGTGGCGGAAGTCAGATTATTGGCAATCTTTCGACTATCAAAGAATACACCTTTACTATTTCCTGTTCGAACGAAACTGGAACTATCGATGATTCCGCAACTGTGCAGGTTCTACCTAGTGCACCCAACGTTTCGCTAACGATTAACCCGAGTAGCGTTCTTTCCGGTCAGAGCTCCACAATAAGCTGGTCGGCTACGAACAGTCCAACGTCATGCACCGCCAGTGGCAGCTGGAGTGGCGCAAAAGCCGCGAGCGGCACCCAAAGTACCGG
>CAZIOX010000005.1:0-19150 GCA_964541145.1 uncultured Candidatus Saccharibacteria bacterium | reverse complement strand
ACGAACAGTCCAACGTCATGCACCGCCAGTGGCAGCTGGAGTGGCAGCCAAAGTGCAAGCGGCACCGCCACCGTCTCTCCCGTGAACGCCGGAAGCTACACGTATACACTCAGCTGTAGTAATAGCGCAGGAACGGGCAGTGGCTCGGCGACCCTCACCGTCATCGCCACACCGACTGTTGCAGTTTCGGTTTCACCCGGAACAATCACAGCCGGTAGCACTACCGTCGTTACTTGGACAACAAACAACAGCCCCTCATCTTGTACGGCGGGCGGTACTGGTTGGAGCGGTAGTAAAGCCACTGGAGGTGGTTCGCAGTCGGTAACCTTTGGAAGCGCCGGAACATATACCTTTACACTTACCTGCGCTAATGCCGGTGGCTCAACTACAAGCCCTACTGCCAGTGTCACAGTCAATGCTGCCGTAAATTGTGGAGGCCTCACCCCATGCTACAGCACGGCCGACCTAAATACACATACTACTCTTGCGGACTGCTGGGCATATAACACATCGACCGCAAACGCGTCGAATAAATCCGTCTACAATCTGACCAACTTCAATAATGGCTGGCATAAATCACGGCAAAACCTTCTACCTGCTGCCAGCACGGCAACGGTCATGTGCGGAGCAAAAGACATTGCATCTTTCCTAGCCGGTACTTCACTGGCTGGAGTAGGTAGCCGTAACCACGCCACCAATACCAAACAAAATACCAACACGATACTGACCGCCTATCGAGTTGGCTACTACGACCCAGTGAAACCATGATTAAGCAGTATGCGTTAAGAGGGAAGGAGAGAAAACCATGAAAAAACACCAAACCCCAATTGAAAAATTTGAGGAGGCCGCCCGCGATGAAGCGAAGGAACTTCGTCGTGAATATAAGCGATTTGAAAAGTTCCGCGACGAAAATAACCTTCTGTTCGGTGTTTTTGTGGCGGCCATTGTCGCGCTACTCGTCGTCAATACCTTGTTTTGGGCACAATATACTGCCCGACGAAGCGAAAAAGAAAACCGAGTTACGACAACTGTCGCGAATTTGACAAGCAGTACTTCACTCCAAACTGCCCATAACTTTGCCGTCACAGTACGCGTCAGTAATGTTGGAACCAAGACAGAGCAAGATGTGGCTTTTCCTCTCGAGCCCGGCAAAACACTACTCGTCATGGACATCTCGATTTCCAACAAAACCAGTGTCACTCAACAACTTATCCCTGTACAGCAGCTCTATGTCCGTTCTGAATCAGGAGAGTACGCCACCCTCTACCCCAGTACAAAACTCTCAAGCCCACTTCTTCCGACAGACCTCAAGCCAGGAGGATCGGCAACTGGTCAGCTTAGTTTTGCCATATCTGATAGAGCAACCAAGCCACTACTCTACATCGACACTGGCTGGAACCGTGCGACCCCACTGGTCGTTGATGTTTTGCATTAGATATGTGCTTATACTAAAAGCTCTCCCGGAAAGGGAGAGCTTTTACAAATCGGTTTCATCTTTAGCTTAGGCCTCTTTTTTAACTCGAAGTGCGCGGATGATGATCCATGCGATTAGCCCGTAGACCAATATTGCAACCAATGTTTCTATTTCGACCCGAGAGCCGCTTTCACCGATAGTCGTGTCGACTCCAAACAGTGATCGAAACGGTGCTACAAACGGACCAGTGATAGTGTACATGAAGTCGGCAAAGGGGTTTGTACCGTTGGCCGCGAGCAGCGACAACAGTACCCGAAGGCCGAGCAGGGAAGCTAGTACCGTGTACACGAGCCTAACGACATTTGCCGCCACACTGCTGCCTGCTGGCTGGGCGTCGGCGCGCGCCACTGTCGTCTTTCGATCGACAACAGTGCCATCTTCGGCTACCATTCGCTGATGAGCAACATCGACTTGAGTTTGCGTTTCTTCAACCATTGAATCCTCCTTACGTATAGCTATCTTACATAGATCAGTTGTGGCACCCGGGCTCCTACTACCCTAGGGTGCCATCTCGCAAGCAACTGACTTTTTTACCCAATTTCCGCGGCAGTATGCGCAGGACTCCGGTAGACACGTGCTGTGCGCACGCGAGGGACAACAAACGTCCGAAGAGCAGCAGCTACCACTGACCCTGCCACGGCAGTGGTGAGCAAGGGCAACCAGTTGTAGTGCCTGTCCCAGACAGGGTTAGTAAAGGTTGCATCGAACATGTCGACGAAAAAGGCAACCGCTTCAACCCCAACCGCCCACATGAGACACAGAACAGTAAAACGTATGAATGAACGAGTCGCTTCCATATGATATTCTCCGTACTAGTTAGTGTTGATGGTATATTCTTCAGCGCATTCTCCGAGTGATAACGAGGAAATAGTAGCTATTTCGAGCGTCATACTCCTCCACGTTCTCTAAGAAGAAAATGAGCTGAAACGAGACTTTCAAGATGCGGTACTCCCTCTACTCGAGTGAGTACCGCATCCGTCAGGCTAGCTCCGGTTCGTAACGGCTTTGTAGCCAAACAGCAGAACAACTGCACCGATAACGGCAACAAGTATGCTGTAGAGGTTGAAGCCAGTTACGCCGCTTTTGCCGAGTAGCTGCATGAGCATGCCCCCGACGAAAGCTCCAACTATTCCGACGACAATGTTTGCTAGAGCGCCTTGCCGAGCGTCTGTTCCGGCGATAAGCGATGCGATCCAACCGGCAAATGCCCCAAAAATGATCCAAACGATAATAGACATAGTGTAATTCTCCTGTGCTTCGATGATCGAAGCGGGTTAGTTGATTAATTAAGTTATATATACGTATACGCACAGGTTCGATGAGATCAATCTAACGATCAAAGACATCGGGATGTTCGACTGATTTACGCGCCAGAAACTGTGTTATGCGCGAATCAAGTGCTTGTTGTGTGTCGTATTTCATAGTCATACTCCTTTGTAATGCGCCTGTTCCGTTGCCCAAGTTAGTGCTTTTGGACGGTGCGCGGGTTTGATGTACTCTATTGACGGCGTCATCGATAGATGACAGGGTGTTGTGTGCTGTAATGGTCGTGTACTGAGATGAGCTACCTGCGCTGTCTGTGAAGCCTTCAGAGCTGGACAAGTGTGCTGTTTGGGAAAGTGCTGCTTGCTGCTAGTGCAATACCTAGAGAATACGGTACCAGCAGTGTCTGTCACTATGACACGCATGACAGGAAAATTGTTGTACAGCTCACATATGTCATCTGTACAATCTGTTACAGTACTGGCAGAACATTATGCAAAACCCTCTTCAGACCGTACTGAAACGCTATCGTCAAGCGAGTAACACACTGATAACTGCTGTTATTATCTCCATACTGGTTGCCGCACTCGGAGTGCTCGCCACTTACATTTTTGCCCACGCCCTTACCCAGCAACACAATCGCGATTTTGACCTTGCCAAGCAGCAACAGTTGCAAACTACTACGCAATACATTGAGAATAGGCTCGCTGGGTACCGCCAGGTGCTGCTAGGAGGAGCTAGTATACTCTATGTTCGTGGCCAGGACGCTGTCAGTAGAGATGACTGGCAAACCTTTTTCCGCTCCAATCAAATCTCTCAGCGTTTTCCAAACCTCCTTGGCGTCGGCTATACAGTGCATATCCCCGCCGAAGAGCTCTCTGCTCATACAGATACCATCCGCAGTGAAGGCTACCCCAGTTATCAAGTCTTCCCAGATGGAAAACGAGCCGAATACACCGCCATAACCTACATCGAGCCTTTCAATGAAACAAACCAAAAAGCTTTTGGCTATGATATGTTTTCAGAAGCCATTCGTAAGACTGCCATGGAAAGAGCCCGTGATTCGGGAGACTTCGCCATGAGTGCACCCGTTCTCCTCAAACAAGATGAAAACCGCCGTGACAAAGCTCGACCAAAGAGCGTTCTCGTGTACTACCCAATCTTCACCAGCGCCTCGGTGCCAGCGACTGTTGCCGAGAGGCGGTCAGAGCTGAAGGGCTATGTCTATCTCGCATTCCGGATTCAGGACATGCTGAAAGATAGAGAAGACGACATGAAGGCCTTACACATATCATATAGTGCCTCAGACGTTACGGGGACACCTATGCTCCTGCATGAGGCGGATGCCAGTAAAATGTTTGGCGCAAAGTTGGAAACAGCGACAGCAACTATCCCAGCCATATCACGCAAATGGAACATTACTCTTACGCTACAAGACTCGTATCTCAACCGCACTCTGAGCCCGCTCATAATGTTTGCAACAGGAATTGGTGCAAGCCTATTGCTGGGAACTGTTGTGTTTCTTCTACTGACTCGTCGTCTGCAAAAGGTGAGTGAGTCGCACGAAACCGAACTCCAGCGAACAAAAGACGAGCTACTTGCCCTGGCGTCTCATCAGCTCCGCACTCCGGCCACGAGTGTTCGACAATACACGGGGATGTTAGCGCAAGGCTTTTTCGGCAAACTGAGCGAAGACCAGCAGGAGATTGTCGAAAAAACCTTTGCCGCCAACGATCGACAGTTAGAAATAATCGACCATCTGCTGTACGTCGCCAAAGCCGATGCAGGGCAATTGATGATGCAGCCAGAAGATATCGATGGATCGAGCTTGTTGACAGAGGTTGTGGAAGGCATGGAAAACCAGGCTGCTCATAAAAAAATCCGCATTCAAACAACCATCCCACCCGACATACACTTTGAAGCAGACGCCCGGTTCCTGCGTATGACCATAGAAAACCTGCTGAGCAACGCTATCAAATACTCTTACCCTGACTCCACCGTGCTCGTCATATTGTCTAAGGACCAGGATCGAGTTGCGATCAGTATTTCAGACCAAGGTGTAGGGATTTCAGACGACGACCAAGACAAGCTTTTCCAAAAGTTTAGCCGTATCAATAATCCCTTATCACGTTCGGAGGGCGGGAGCGGTCTTGGGCTCTACCTTGCGCAGAAACTTGTCCAGGCTCATGGTGGAGAAGTGAACGTGCGTTCCCGTGAGGGCAAGGGCACCACCTTTACGCTTGAATTACCCCTGACACAAACAGATAGTGATTCTGTTGTGCAGCTCACAGAAACTGATGGAAGGTAGGAGCTATAGTTATGCACAACACCAAACTCACCTATACTAGGATATTAGCTCGAAGGAGCCCAAGTGAAACATACTCCCCATGTACTGCTCGTTGAAGATGATCTTTCGCTCAGTGATGCGTTCAGTATTATGCTAACGAAACAGGGCTACACCGTAACCTGCGCGTTTGATGGCAAAGAAGCACTCGAGAAGCTCAATATTGTCACGCCAGATATCATCTTGCTAGATCTGCTCATGCCCATTATGGATGGCAAGGAGTTTTTGAAACAATTTTCAAACACCGAACACATCCCCATCATTGTCTTTAGTAACCTTGACGCAAAATCAGAAGTGCATGAAGTACTCCAGCTAGGCGCAACTCGCTACATGCTCAAAGCCTGGGCAACACCCACTGAACTGGTGCGCGTCGTGCAAGATACCCTCGCCACTGCCTAAAGCTGGGTATCGCCCACAATCTCATCGCCGATAAGACGGTTCAACCGAAGAGTGTTGACAGTATAATATTTCTGTTTTTCGACGACAGCTTGCTTCTGCTTGAGGCGGCCGAGTTCAATACTAACGGTTTCACGCGACAAGTTAGCTAAGTTTGCGAGATCTTGCTGTGTCAGCCTCATATCTATTCTGACAAAACCTTTACCGCTGAGCGGCAGTCCAAACCTCATTGCCAGATATCGTATGGTATGTGCTAGCTTCTCGTAGGCCGTGCCTTGACCAAGGGCATTGATATGCAGCAGTGCGCCGACATAGCGTTTGTTGAACGAAGCGAGCGTGTTTGGTCTGGCCGCAAGCTCACTGCGCAGCTCCTCTGCCGAGCCAGAAACACACGCTGCGTCGGTAAGTGTTTCGTAGTAAAACAGCGTAGCCGGCGAAGATTCATACAACACTTCGACGGGGAAGTAGTCGCCAGGACCAAAAAGAGCAATATTCACCTCACTGCCTGTACTCAAAATAGTGTAGGCACGAATAATCCCACTGGTTATTTCGTACGCTGTAACGGTAGCTTCACCTTGGTATATGATGGTTTGATTTTTCTTGATTGAGCGGGTTCGTTGCATACGTACTGCACAGTATAGCTTGTTTTCTGCTAAATAACAGCAAGTCCTCAGAGTGCCACTCTACGGCACAACGAGGAAGCGCTGTGGCGCCTAAAATGCCCGTACGTAGACGCTCGTTAGCGATCAGACGGATGTCTTCGTCGCTTGATAGCTTAAGAAGCAAGCTGTTGGCGAAAACGGCGGAGTCGTTTCGTCTGGATCTTTTCAGCTTCGAGGAGCCATGTGTCAGCGTACGCCTCAATGTCGATTTGACTGGCAATATCCTGAACGGCAGTGGGTCGGTGAAGTATGTTCAGGCGTTTTAATTGTTTGACGTGGGGTAATCGTTTCATAGGGCGAGATTCCTTTCGACGATGTTAGTGTTACTGAGCGTTTCGGCATAGCTTCAAACGCATTACTCCTACCATACCCTAAAACCCTTATGTTTGTCTGAGAGCTATCTCACAGAAATCTCATATTTCATCTGGGATATGCCATCCGCCCCTGTCCACTCCACCGCGGATTATTCACAACAAGCTCATAAATAGACCCTTGCTGCATCAAATGTCTATTTTTTTGGTATTAAGATAAGCCGCACTCCAAACCCCATATTTCTTAGACTCCGAGCTACGTGAACAAGAGAAATTTTACTGAAAAACGGCAGGTCAAAACTTTCAGGCTTAGCGGTGATAATACCATAAGCAACCGTATACTCCTCTTGTGAGTTTGCATTTGGTACTATCGACGTGTCGGGAATATGGTAACTACCAGTGAATTTTTCATTAACTTTCTGCCGAACAGCTTCATCCATAAATAAATCCGCTGAGACATAACCCTGATTAAAAAGGTGGCTTAATGTACTTGAGCTTGAATACATCTTGTTATGAATAAAGAACTTGCTTGCGAGATACACATCGCATACTTCAAACTTACTCCGCCCCACAATCATCACCGGATCGGCGTCAAGCAGTAAACCCTTATTCACAGCCGCTAGTTCGACATTGTACGCCCTCTCATCTTTGTGGGCGGCGGTGTAGGGCGGTAGAGTTATGCTATTTATACCCCGAGGAATCGTTGCGATCTGTTGATTGGTTGTTGCTGCTATATCGTCTTTGACCTGGTACCACTTCCCGTTTGTTAAGAACGACATGGTGTTATTTTGATGTATTTCAAAGTAAAGACAGTCAAACACTCTCCAACTATTCTTTGCATACTCATTATCGGAGGAAAACCGATATACTCTATGCTTCTTAAGTGATTCAACCGTTATATCCTCATTACCAATGTGATCCTTATAATTATTAATATAGATGTCCGCAAGAAGTTGCGCCTTTTTTCCAGTTTGATATTTAAAGCCCCCATGATCCTCCCATTCAAGAATTTCTGGTACCGTCATCCAGACTTTACCGGGCTGGTTAGAGTCATTAAGTTTTGCGACGAGCATCGCCTCTAGCCTCTGCGTTTGCTCAACATCATTAATTTCTTTCAAATTATCAACCCAAGGAAACTCTATCTGATAATCCGTTTTGTAGGATTGTTCTAAAAGCAACTCCAATTGTGCTGGCAGGTCATTTACTGTACCCTTCATCCCAAAGTGAACAGCATCTTTCCCAGAAATAGTTTTGCTTAAACCTAGAGACTCAATCGTTTCACCGGTCACGTTTCTAACCAAATCGCGTGCTATATCAACGCCAAAATCTTCTGTAGAAGCCGGGTGTGTTGATTGAGCACGAGTTTGAAGCCCATCTGATTCCAATGTACTGGTGTCTATGCTCCGTAAAGAACCTTCTTTGACTGAGTTTAACACCGTTCTCAGCCCAAACCGTGACTCGTAAGCACCTAGCTTTAAATAGTGCCTACCGGCTGGGCCAAAAGGGACAGCGAACATTCTTTCATCAACTTTTAACAAAAGAACTGCGGATGCGCTGGCTGAAAACAAATTATTTAAGTCAACGCCAGGAAAAAAGCTATTCCACCTTGGGAGTTTTTGATAAGAGCTCTCGAAGTATAAACTTGCATTTTCCATAATTTTATATGCCTCATTGGTGCTGCAAGCGCATCTTCAAAAGTAGTAATTCGTTGCTTTATAAGATACACGCTGATGTACGTTGTTTTGTCATTATCCATTACTTTTCTCCTGGTAGAGGGTAAAGAGGTGGGAGGCGCGGGCAGGGTCGTCGGGGAAACCAGTGGGCGAGTAAAGCCGGTCGACGTAGCGGTCGAGGGCATGGTGAGCCTTGGCGAGCACAGGCGGCATGGTAAGCGGGTCGTACAGGTCTGCCAAGGACGCTTCTGGGAAATGGGCCCGCGCGTCGAGCACCACCTGGGATAGCCGCTCCACCTCTGTCCGCTTCACCTCATCCACCTCCGGCCATACAAAATTATTGTAGACAATATCTTTGCTATATCGATATCTGTTTTCGAGTCGTCCTGCTACCGTTTGCATCCATACCATGTGCATTTTGCTCGTCAAGACCCCGAAATGATACAACGTCGCACCCGGGATTATCTGACAAGTATCACCCGGGACTTCGCCATCACCAAAAAACGCCATGGGCACATAATCGCGACGCTCAGAAGAGACACGTGGAATTATAATAAACTGTTTTGGGTTTGCTGTATCACGAAATTCTGCTGGCCGCATTGAGTGCGCAACCGTGCTGGGTGCCTTGCTGGCTAGCCGGAAATCCCGTACGTTTTGAATGATGGCCAAAATATCTGGCATTTGTCGCAAAACACTAGGGTCAACACCTTTAAGCCATATACACCACTTCTTTTCACCGTGTAATAGCTCTTTCGCTCCTATAAACGGCTTGATGTATTTCTCTATCTGTTTATCTCGAGAAATCATATGTACTTTTGCTTCATCATCAAGCAAGAAATGACCACCATCAAGAGGCATATCGCCAAAACTCATTTGAGGTACATCGCAGAGAGGTTTACCGCGACGCTTTACAAAAATGTTTGGCGCATCTGCTAAATAGGGGTTTATATTGGTTGCCTTGACCATAACTGGGTCGCCCTTAATATCTGGGTAATCATATAGCTGCTTTGGCCGCGTTTCTATGCCGAAACCAATAATAACACAATAGACAGCCGCTTTACCCTTGGCATCATTACTCCACTTGAATGTCCTATGGGCAAAGTTAATGTGCATCATCTTGCAGGAAAGATACTGCCACAGCACACCAGGCTGCTCACCCTGGGTAATTGAATTGGTTGAAACAAGTGCGGTTCGTATTTTCGGGTTGCATTTCATTATGTCTGCGGCTTTGACGTACCATGCACACACGTAGTCAAGAATGCCTGTCCCCCATTTGTCGTTTGAAAAAACCGCCTGTAGTTCCGTGCGCATTTTCGGTGTCATCATTTTACTGCCAATGAATGGGGGGTTACCGAGAATGAAGTGGAGTTTGTCAGGGGTGATAATGTCTTCCCAGGGGAGGGTGAGGGCATTGCCGTGGACGATGGTGGCGGAAGCCTGCAGGGGAATGCGTTTGAAGGCTTTGCCTGACTCGCTGCTAAACTCCATATTCATCTGGTGGTCGGTGAGCCATAGGGCAGTCTGGGCAATGAGGGCGGGGAATTCCTCTATTTCTATGCCGTACATTTGGTCGACATTGACTTCTATGAGGCCGCCTGCGCTGGGGTCAAGGTCGAACATGCCGCGGTGCTTGCCATAGAGGGCTTCGAGCACTTTATGTTCTAGCCGGCGCAGCTCGCGGTAGGTAATAACCAGGAAATTGCCACAGCCGCAGGCTGGGTCAAGGAAAGTGAGCTGCGTTAGTTTTGTATGAAAGTCGCGCAGACTCGAGCTGCGTCGACAGGTAGCAAATTCATCGTAGAGGTCGTCGAGAAATAAGGGTTTTATGACTTTCAAAATATTTTCTTCAGAGGTGTAGTGTGCGCCGAGGTTGCGCCGCTCAGACTCGTCCATAACGCCCTGAAACATACTTCCGAATATGGCCGGGCTTACTAAACTCCAGTCCAGAGCCATGGCCTTAAGAAGCGCATCGCGCATACGGTGGTTGAAGTCGGGAATTGCCATGCTTTCGGCAAAAAGACCACCGTTGATGTACTCAAAAGTTGCGAGCGATTGATCAAGGTTGGTCGAACGTCGTTCAGCGGGTGTGTTCAGCGCCTGAAAAAGTTGGACGAGCCGGGCTCCAAGATCGCTGCCGCCTATATCGGTACGGTTATATACAAAGTTTTCAAAACTACCCCGCTCAAATATACCGCTGTCGTCCGCAAACATGCAGAACACCAGGCGTACGAGCAGCAGCTCCAAATCATGACCAACGTAACCGCTGTCGCGAAGCTCGTTGTGCAGTGCCGCCATGGCTTCGGCAGCGTCGCGGTTCACCGGGTCTTGTTCGGCCAGCTTTCGGCTTTGTTCGCCGTTTAGAAACCCGAACAGCCGAACATGTTTGGGTAAGTCGGTCAGCGGAAAGGCCGTCACTTCGTCAGTCGACAGGTCGACGTACTCAAACGTGGCGAAGTCGCTGACAACAAGACCAACGGGTAGGTCGTGGTCAGGCATATTGTGCAGGTAGTCACGCGCCTGCAGCTGTGCCTTGCTCAGGTCACGACCAGTTGATTTTTGCTCTGCGAGCAATTTACCAGGCCAAAACAGGTCTATGAAGCCCTGTTTTCCGCCATTTTTCTTTATGGCGTACTCAAAATACGCGCCGTGTCGCCGCCGATCGACACCAAACACCTCGAGAAAATCGCTCCAAAACGATTGACTTTCACCTTTTTCGTATGTTTCGCCCTGCCATTTTGCGGCAAAACCCACTGCGCGGTCTTGCACTTCGTTCCACGACAAATTCTGCATATACGTATTGTATACCACCCAGAAACCAAACGACACGAATGTGGAGAAAAGTGTATGCGCTGTTCAATAATCTGTTGTAGAAAAATGCATTGCATGGTATGCTTCCTGATACTAGAAGGCTGCGAAAAAGGGGAGCGGACCGTTAGGCGAGCGCTCAGGTTCTAGAAAGATTAATAAGTTATGTTCGATGTAGAGGCGCAGCTAATCCCGTTCTTTTGGGCATTACCTCCAGCGACAACCAAGAGAAAGGGTTCCATTTAATGGCAACCAAACTATTCGTCGGCTCACTGCCATGGTCAGTAGACGACACTCAACTGGCTGATCTCTTTGCAGAGTTCGGCACAGTAGCATCAGCTAAGGTCATCATCGACCGCGAAACAAATCGCTCAAAAGGCTTTGGTTTTGTCGAGTTTGATGACGATGAGGCTGCAAAAGCCGCTATCAACAAGCTGAACAACAGCGAAATGAACGGCCGGACCATTGTGGTCAACGAAGCTCGCCCTCAGGAACCACGCGCACCACGCCGTGATTTTGGCGGTGGCGACCGTGGCGGCTACAACGACCGCCGCTACTAAACAGTAGTGCCTCGTGCGAAAAACCTCTGGGGAAACTCAGAGGTTTTTGATGGGCACTAGCGTATAATCGCACTCATTTTCCCTGTGGTGCTACACTACTTATATGAAATTTCTTGTGATTGACTTGCTCATCGTTCTTATGTGTGTCGGAGCAAGCCTGCGCGGGAAAAAGATTGGTTTTATCCGGCAACTAGGTTCGACCATGGGATTTGGCCTTGGTTTGTACGCTGGATCATTTGTCTCAAATGCTACCATGGAACAGCTGAGCGGAGTGAGCCAGCTGTACGCAGGGATGGCAGTCCTCCTCGCTGTCGCCTACATCGGTATGGTGGTCGGTGAGCTACTGGCGTTTAGGCTAAAGTTGCGTGTCAAAAATGCTCATCTCAATACTGGTGATGAAGCCCTGGGAGCGATCGCCTCGGTCGGTACACTAGTACTGGGGATCTGGCTGACGGCGGCGTTTTTCATGCTTGCGTCAAACAATAGTGTTCAAGCTTACATCAAAAACTCCCGCATTATATCCACACTCAACCAATCTTTGCCACCACCGACTCAACTTCTTGCCCGACTCAACTCCCTCGTAGACCCAAACGCGTCGCCCCAAGTATTTGCTGGACGCGAACCCGCGCCCGACCTGCATAACGCCCTCCCAAACCCTGTCGACCACACCACCATGCTTGCCAAAGCCCGAGCGTCGGTGGTAAAGATTGAAGGGCTTGGCTGTGGTGGGCTCGCTGATGGCAGCGGATTCATCTACGCTCCTCGCCGTGTAGTGACGAACGCGCATGTTGTGGCTGGCTTGTCTTCGCCAAAAGTGTCCGATGGCTCAACTGTGTACAACACCACGGTTGTTGTTTTCGATCCAATGAATGATCTAGCGGTCTTGTATGTGCCTGATCTAGAAGCGCCCGCACTCCGCGTACAGGAACCGGTTCCCCGGAACGGCGCTTCGCTCTTTGTCGTCGGGTTCCCTGGAGGTGGTCAGTACCAAGAGCGGGGAGGGGTACTGCTGGAGACCATCACTGCTCTCGGCCGCGACATATACGGCAGCTCCAAAAGTACGCGGCAGGTATTGTCGCTCCAAGCCCAGATTGTACCAGGAAACTCCGGTGGGCCAGTGCTGAACACCTCGGGTGCTGTAGTAGGCGTTGTTTTTGCCACTTCGACCACCTACAATAACGTAGGCTACGCCCTCACTGCCAGTCAAGCACGCAACACACTAACCGCAGGCACCCGTGCCACACAACCCGTCTCTACCGGAGTATGTAACCAAAAAGGAGCTTCATGAAAACCCATACTAGAACCCCCGCTGACATGTCAACGTCGTCTCAAAAAAACGTAGACGTTTCCCACAATTCACCCCAGAAACATCCCAAACGTCTCACATGGCTTGAACGGTACGTTCCATGGCTACTTATCGGGAGCGGCTTCGTCGGTTTGGCTGCATCGTTCTTACTTGCCCTCGAGGAGTTCCATCATCTGAAGCACCCTGGCGCCGCCCTCGGGTGCGACTTAAACCCTATCGTCAGTTGCGGGCCAGCCATGGACGTATGGCAGGGGCATGCACTACTTGGCATTCCCAACCAGTTTCTCGGTATTATAACCTTTAGTGTCATGCTTGCTATTGGGGTCAGTCTTTTAGCCGGCGCGAAATTTCGCCGCTGGTTTTGGCTTGGCCTACAAGCTGGGATGTTTGCGGGGCTCATTTTCGTACACTGGTTTATCTACCAAAGTTTGTGGGTACTCGAGCATTTATGCCCATACTGCATGGTGACATGGGTTGCGACGATAGTTGGCTTTTGGTACATCTTTCTCTATGGACTCCGCGCCGAACATCTCCGTTTGAGAGGAAAGTCGCTGCGGCTTAACCTCTGGCTTCAGCAACATCATGCGGACATTTTGGCCTTTTGGTTCTTGGCTATCATTGCTCTTATTGCGTGGAAGTTTTGGTACTACTGGCAAACGGTTCTATAACGAGCGCGCATTCGCTGGTATGGTCACGAATTACATATAGTTGCGTTCAACGTGGTGCTTATTTATGCCGTTAACGACATTGGTAAAGCCCATTTGTCGTAAATACGGCATGGTGGCGTTACTCCGGCTTCCGCTCAGGCAATACACAATAATCTCAACATCTCGCGCGAGATCAGCGAGCTCCGGGGGGTTGGCAAGGAGCCGAGCGGGCGGAATATTGATTGCCCCCTGGACATGACCCATTTTGTATTCAAACGGTTCTCGAACATCGATGATAATTTTGTTAGTCATACGAACCAGCGTATACTATGTGCTATACAAAGTAAAGTAATAGAGGGAGTTGTATGAAAAAAATCGCAGCCATCATCGTACTAGTGGTTATGGTAATGGGAGGATTTTTTGCCTTAAGCAAACCAGCTCATTCGCCTGAAGTCTCGCAGCAGCCGGCCGCTATGCTCACCTTTGCGACGGTACAAAAAGAAGTTTCAGCTGGCAGCGCCACTCTTCTCGACGTCCGAACAGCTGAAGAATACCAGGCGGGACATTTTGTCCAGGCCACAAACCTTAGTCTGCAAGACATCGAAGCCGGAAGCTTACCGAGCTCAGCCAAAACTCAGCCTATATATGTATATTGTCGTAGTGGCAACCGTTCCGCCCAGGCCACGATGGTACTAAAAAAAGCCGGTTATGAGGTCGTTACTGACCTTGGCGGGCTCGATGAAGTCAAGGCGATGGGCGGATCGCTCATTACACAATAAGAAGGAGTGGCAATGAAAGATACTGTACCGAAAAAGCTCGTGCTGATCGCGCTGGTACTTAGCAGTGTTGTGGCTGGTGGTTTGTACGCAATAACACGACCCGATGCACTCCCGACGGCGGTGACACCCACAACACAGAAGACCGTCGAAATTGCAAAAAAACCGACATCGACCAACCCCGAAGCTATCAAGTCAAATCTAGATTCCCAGAACCAATTATTACAGTACCTTATCGAGGAGGAAAAGCTTGCCCACGATGTATATGCACGTCTGTATGAGCTCCACGGGTCAAAACTGTTCGGGAATATTCTCCGCAGCGAGCAAACACACCAAACTGAGGTCTTAACACTCCTACAGGCTCGCAACGTACCTGATCCACGTGCCAGCGAACCAGGCGTTTTCAATAATGACGAGTTGCAAAGGCTATACAACCAACTTGTTACGCAAGGGGCGCAAAATGCCGTGGAAGCGTACAAGGTTGGCGTGATCATAGAAGAAAAAGACATAGCCGACATTACAACTCAGCTTGCGACAGCAACGGACGGCGACATAGTCTCGGTACTAGAGAGACTGCGCACCGGTTCCGAAAACCACCTCCGGGCATTCAACCGCCAACTTTCTCGCTACTAGCTCTCCTCAGAGTCTGCTACAATACGGCCAAACAGCTAACGCTTTTTGCCATGTCACATACACAGAAACGATTCGATTCCGATAAGCTCCTCGAGAAAGGTGCGGTGGCGCCCGCTGTAGCTCTCGAGAAAACCCTCGAATTTAGCAATAAAGTCACCCAGAGACCCCGTCAACAAGCAAACGCAAGCATACAGCGGGCAAAACAGTACTGGCACGCACTTGGCCCCGGACTAACCACCGGAGCAAGCGACGACGACCCCTCCGGTATCGCTACCTACAGCCAAGCCGGGGCCCAGTACGGATTTGGTTTTCTCTGGTTAAGCCTGTGGACATTTCCCCTTATGAGTGTCGTCCAGGAAATGTGCGCCCGCATCGGTATGGTTACCGGCAGGGGGCTGGCAGGGAACATCCGAGTTTATTTCTCGCGCCGCATGTTGCGCTTTGTGACCTTGCTGCTGTTTGCGGCAAACGCTTTTAACATTGGTGCTGACCTTGGTGCCATGGCAAAAGCCGTGCAGCTCCTGCGACCGGAGCTTTCCTTTAGCTGGCTGGTCGTTGGTTTTACCCTACTGAGTTTACTCCTGCAAGTTCTTATGCCGTATGCAAAGTATGCACGGTATCTCAAATGGCTCGCTCTTGTCCTATTTAGCTACATTATTTCCGCCATTCTAGCAAAGATCAACTGGGGAGAAGCCCTCCACCGTGCTCTCGTGCCTGATTTGAGAGTAAATAAAGAAAGCCTGCTGCTCATTTGCGCCATCCTCGGCACTACCATATCGCCCTACCTATTTTTTTGGCAGACCTCTCAGGAAGTTGAGGAAGAAATCCTGGAAGGCAAGACAACTCTCCGCGAACGCAAAAGTGCAACCGCACCCGAACAGATCCGCAAAATGCGCATAGACGTCTGGAGTGGTATGTTTTTGAGCAATGTTGTCATGTTTTTCATCATCGCTGTTTGTGGCTGGGTACTGTTCCCGCACGGCATTACCAACATCACCAGCGCCGCCCAAGCCGCCGAAGCGCTGCGTCCCCTTGCCGGCGAAGCAACATACTACCTCTTTGCAATCGGTATCATCGGCACCGGTATGCTCGCTATACCGGTCCTTGCGGGCTCATCGAGTTACGCCGTGTCAGAAAGCCTACGGTGGAAGGGCAGCCTGCATAGCCCACTCAAACAAGCCCATGCATTTTATGGCGTCATTATCATATCTATGCTCGTCGGTTTGAGCTTGAACTTTATCGGCCTCGACCCCATAAAAGCACTCATTTACTCTGCCGCAGCCAATGGTATTGTTGCGCCATTTGTACTATTTTTCATCGTCAAGCTCTCGAGCAACCGGAGACTAATGGGACACTGGGCAAACCGCCGCCTCACCACCTACATCGGCTGGACGACGACACTACTTATGGCTATAGCAGGTCTTGCTGCTATCTGGTCCATACTGTAAAAACCTTAGCGAGGGACGAAGGCTATTTGGCCAAATTTACACATAACATCCTCTGCGGCACGTGAGGCAGAAGGGTTTTGGCCAATCTCTACAATAGACGGTTTTGCCTTTGGTAGTTCGGTAGGCGACACACATGTCGCGACAACGAAAGAATCGCCGTCTAGCTCACCGAGTCGAAGTTGAGTACCAGTTGAATTGAGAACTGCCGGCACGCCCAAACGTTCAGAAATGGTCTTTGAGGCAGCAGGCGCAGTAGGCGTAGACTCCACGCCGTTGGGCGCGTCAGTTGCTACCTCACACGCTGTGGCACTAGCCAAAAAAACCGCACAAGCTGCACCAAAACCTGTCATTCGTTTTTTCATGCTGCTGCTCCAACCTTCATTACAAAGAAATATACCCTTAATTATACACTATTTACATAATTTGTAAAATTTATTTTGCGCTATTGTAACCCCTTGTTCAAGGGGCAAGAATTGGGGTTATTCGTGACGAAGTGCCTCAATAGGATCCATGCGCGCCGCTTTGAGCGCCGGTATAGACCCAAAAAATACCCCAGTTGCGAGAGCAACAAGCGGCGCTAGCACTACCACCTGCCAGACAAACACGGGCTGTAGGCTTGTATACAACCTGAGTAGCCCGATGGTTATGAACGACAGTATGACGCCGAGCAACGCCCCCACAACACAAAGCGCAAATGCCTCTGTGACGAATTGGCGTAAAATCTGGCGGTTGGTTGCACCGATCGCTTTCCGAAGCCCAATTTCATGGATACGCTCTGTCACGCTCACGAGCATCATGTTCATAATCCCCACACCACCAACCACTAGCGCCACGGTAGCAACCCCAACGGTCATAAGCGTCAGAAGCCGCAATGTTTGGTCAGAAGCAGACCCTTTGGCGCCAGGAGCCAATGCTACTGCGTCGGTCGAGCCGCCATGCGCTTCTCTCAGCGTGTTTTCTATTGCTCGTGCGGTTGCGGTGGCGTCAACCTGGGGTTGCACCTTGACGAATATTTGCTGTACCGGGGGCGGTGTACCTAAAATCGCCTGAGCAGAAGTGAGGGGGATAAAAATAGCTTCATTGTAGTTGGCCTCAAGAGAAAAGGGAGCGGCCATAAACTCCTTGAAAACCCCCGCCACCATGAAATCTTGATTACGAAAGGTAAATTTCTGCCCCAATGGCGCCGCGTCCTGGAAAAGCTGACGAGCGACAGTAGCACCAAGCACCGCGGTATGCTCACCGTCTTCTGGGGCGAAAAACCCACCATAGAGTATTTTTTGATTGAGGATACGGCCCAGCTCGGAGCTTGTAGCAAGCACTAGTGGATTTTCAAGCGTAAAGTCGCCCGCCACACTCCCGCGAACAGAGCTAATCGGAACCGCCTGAAGCACTCCAGCAGTAGCACGAACTTTTTCCACGTCTGCTGAAGACAGGAGTGTGCCAGCCCCCCCAGGCAAGCCGCTACCCGTGAAGCTACTCGAGGCTTCGTTTGGGCGCACGAGTAGCACGTCACGACCATATCGAGCCGCTTGATTACCAATCTGCTGTTTAACGCCTTCACTTATAGAAACAATGACGATCACCGAGACCACGCCGATAACAATCCCAAGCATGGTCATAAAACTTCGTGTCCGCGCTGCCCGCAAACTTTGAATTGCCAGTGTTAGGTAGCCTTTGCGAACACTCATCAGGACTTTGCCTTTCGTTTGCGGGGTTTGGCAGCTTTGCGCTTTTGGGTTTTTTTCGCTGGTTCGGTTTTTTTCGCTGGTTCGTCTGAGCGCACTTTCATGAGAACCGATACGCCAGCCAGGTCATCGTCTTCGGTGGTTTCAGGCACTCGATACATGACATTGCGCGCGTAACTCCCCACTTCACCCAATTTAGTTTGTTCATCATATTTAATAGTACCGTCCTGCATGTACACCACCCGCGTCGCATACCGCGTCAGCTCAGGATTATGAGTCACAAAAATAACGGTGTTGCCACTTTTATGAATCTCGCTCAGCAGCTCCATAACAAGACGGGAACTTTCAGTGTCAAGGTTACCAGTCGGTTCGTCGGCAATGATAAGCTCTGGCGTGTTAACGAGCGCACGAGCAATCGCTACGCACTGGGTTTGGCCACCCGAGAGCTGTCTAGGATAGTAATAACATCTGTCATGCAACCCCACTCGCTCGAGTAAGGCACGGGCAGCACTGTTGCGCTTGGCGGTTGAGTAGCCTTTGTACAGTAGTGGCAGGGCAACGTTCTCGAGAGCAGTCAGTCTACCGAGTAGGTTAAACGACTGAAAAATAAACCCAATTTTATCTCGTCGAATCTTGGCACGCCGAGCTCCTGTCATGCGACTTACCCGCGTTCCTCCGAGCACATAATCTCCGTGAGTAGGGTGATCGAGCAGACCGATCATGTTCATAAGCGTACTTTTGCCACAGCCACTCGGCCCCATCACTGCCACACATTCTCCGGGTTCTATTGCTAAACTCACCTCATCTAGGGCTACACTGGTGGCATCACCAAAGCCATACAACTTACTAACGTCTTTTAGTTCTATGAGAGACATACGTTCCTCTAGTGTACCGCCCTTCGCAACAGAGGCGCAACCACAACCCCACATTTTCCTACGTAATTTTCGCAACACCACCGAACGCTCTGTCCATAATAGCACTCGTCCATTGCACTGTGTTTCCCTTGGCTCAGCACAATTGTCGCCGTCACTGGCAGAAAACTTTGGCGGGGCAGGGATGAGATTGTACGAGTTATGGGAGTTTTGGGTAGGTCGAGTATAATAGATCGTGATGGAGGGGTCGCCTAGTGGTCTATGGCGCCGCCTTGGAAAGGCGGTTTGCGGGCAA
>CAZIOX010000004.1:18592-99293 GCA_964541145.1 uncultured Candidatus Saccharibacteria bacterium | reverse complement strand
GTGAGAGACTTATGTGTGAGGTGGAGTTTTGGGAGGTGTTTTATGGAAAGAACGAGGGCTTTTTTATACAGTGGTGCCTTATAAAGTTATCCACTGGTTGACTGTCGAATAGGTGACCCCAAAGATATGAATGATGCATCATGAAGAATGAGTCACACGTTCACATTGGGTGTATTCGATTGGTGTACATGTTTCATGATTTTTTATTCATGACCCATGTGCGTACCGAATTGTTAAAGAACTTTCATGCTGCCAAGGACATTATGCCTGTTCAGCCGCTACCAACCGCCAATATTTGCCGACACTTACCGCCGAAACATCTTTCGTTATGCCCGCGTAATCCAGTAAGTGCTGCTCTACTGTTATCCGACCCTGCTTGCCATCGAGCGACTGCTCGGTTTTTCCCATCCGGAACTGGACATTCAGGTCGGCCGTGCGCTCGTCGAGGATATCCCCTTCAAGCCGCGGTTCAACCAGATTTTCCCAGACACCTTTTGGGTACAGGTGCAGATATTTACCAAAGCCACGGGTCAGGACGGCTCCGCTGGCAAATGTGTCTCGAAGCTCGGTCGGTATGGTTAGCCGCCGTTTATCATCGAGTTTGCGCTGGAAGTAATCCACCTGTGTCATATGGTTGGTTGTTAATAAGGAACGAGTGAGTTTTTGTGTTTGATGTTTGTGCCGGAAAGTTCGTGAGAGAGCTTTTTTGGCAGGTGCGAGGCAATTCGCCTTGTTATCAGCGGGTTACCTACTTTTACCCACTGCCAACAGTTTACTACCCACTCTCACCCACTACAATACACATAATGAGAAAATAGTGGTGATTTACACACCACTTTTCCACAGCCAGTACCATCTTGATTACTGGTTCGTCTTATTTACTTCCCAGTACGGGTAACTGTAAAATCCGCTCTACGGAACTTCCGCTTCCCGGCCCCGGCACTGAACACACATCCGTAGCAACTATTGTATACCCTGGGAGTAGTGAATTTGGGCTCTGCAGAGGACTTCCATCCTTTCCGCCAGTACGACCCAGATATCGAACTGTCCGAACTGTGTTAGCATCGGTTCTTGGCGCTTCGATCTGTGTTAAGACCGCTTGCGCCACTCCAGTCAGATTACCACCTTGACCGACAACAAACGTCCCATCTACACATAGCTTACCTAGTTCGTCGCGCGTGACCACGTAACGATCACCCCCCGCTCGTTCGCCGCCAACAGTTTTAACAACCGTTTTCTCTGGTGAACCATTGGCACATCCAGCAACACCTGTGATGAGACCAAGTGCAAGTCCTGTGGCAATAACAGCTTTTGGAGATCTTGTCATGCGACCATTATAAGTCTTTTATGCTTATTTGTCAATAGTGCAAATATGTTTTTAGGTATTGAAAGGTATTGGAGGGGGGTGTTTATAGATCAAGCTCTATCACTTCGCCGAGTTTTGGCTGCAGCAGTGTAATTTCCTCGGTCACCAAAATGTTTGCAAGCGTATCGTACATCCATCGTCTCGCTTCTGCGCTCAAAAACCAGTCATGTACTGGTAGTACATACCTCGGTCGTACCTGCAGCGCTACTTCGGCGGCGCGTCGGGTTGAACCCCAGGGTGCCACAATAGGTAGCGCCAGCACGGGCATGGTTTCCTGGAAGCTGTGGCTATCACCCGGATGAGAGTAGCTGTTCAGAAAATGAAAGCCGATTTCTTGGGGTGTTGTCGCGCCGAATGGTCGTACCTCTTCGTGAGGACTGGCAAATGCGACTGCGCCTGCCGGCATAACATCGGCCGCCCACCGGAAGCCCTGCTGACGTAGCAAAGTGACTACTTCGCTCGGAGCAGTAATCCGAACATCGGGAAACTTCTCCACAATCAACCGAAGTTTCGTCGGGTCACAATGATCACCGTGTATATGAGAAATAAAAACATCATCTAGCCATTCTATCTGGTCGAGCAGCACCTCACTCCAGCCGCCTGGGTCAAACAGCGCTACTCGTGTTTTCCCCTGCTCCTGCGCTTCCACCAGCACGCAACTATGTCCAAACTTTGTCAGCTTCATACCAATATCATAGCAGCATCATAAGCCAATGAGAGCTAAGAGTTATCACATAAGAACTGCGGCCGCAGCCGCTTAAGTACATCCACCGAAGCGTTAGCTGAGGTGGATACAGTTATAAGTGGCCATGCGGAGGCTCCTGGCTGAACTGTTGTCGGGTTTTACAACTTGCCCGTTAGGGATGGTGGGTACTTAGCGTGAGCGATCGTACCTACCAGTTGTAAAACTGAGCAACAGGTTCACCAAGTTCTGGAGCCTTTGGCCTGGTTTTAGGTCCTGGACCTTTTGGCAACAAAAGATCCTGGTCGCCTGCAGGCGCGAAAGCCTGCATGTGCTTGCTGCAAAATACGCTGCTGCGGCAGCGAGGGTTCGTTTCTTAAGAGAGGCTTGCCCCTCTTCGGGTGCTCGTATCTCTTCGCTCACGAGCAGCCCGCACTCTCTCGCCCCGCCTCTCTAGCGAACCGGCGGGGCGCCCGTGCTACGCACGGGTGCCTGCGGCAAAGGTGAGATTATGAAAGTTTTGTGGCATGTCTTTGGTGAGAGCCCGGCTTTTTACGGCGAAAGTCGCGGTAGGCTAGCTCCCCTCGGTGCTGATCAATCCCCTCGATATATTCGTCAAACCCTTGCAACAGCGTCGAAAACCGACGGTTGGGCGCGAGGACTTTTAGCAGCTTTTTTTCATCGCGCAGGTATTCAATCAGGCTGAAAAAGTCGCCGTCCCCACTCACCACAACCGCCTTGTCATAGTTCGGCAGCTCCTTCATGGCGTACAGTACCAGGTCAGCATCGATATTACCTTTCACGGTGGATTTTTCCACTTCCTCTGTTTTTACGCCCCCATTTTCACCCCGTTGCACCGTTGGTCGTTGGTCTTTCGTGGCACGTTGATCGCTGGCGGCTGGTCGTTGTTTCACGTCCACGGTCGGTTTCAGCACCACCAAAAACCCATATTCATACATCTGTTCGTACAGCGACTCGTTTTCAAGCATGTAGCCTATAAACATGTAGGCCTTCTCCACGTTGTACTCTGTCTTCAGCCACTCGCGAAACTTCCGCCAGTCCATTTTCCAGCCAATCTTCTGCACACCGAGGTTGAGGTTTTGGCTGTCGATAAACGCATAATTACCCTTGGGTTTAGGCGTTTCCACCGGCTTGGAACTCTGTTTGCGCTTCACCCACCACGGCTTCCTGCCACCCTGCCCCTGCTTTTGCTGCTCGCTCATACCTATCAGTATACAGAGTTGGAGGGTAAGAGTTAAGAGATGGCTGTTGGGCGTCTGGGATTGGAAACTAGCAGTGCGACCAACAACCACTTAAGTACTGCCCTTCAGAATATTACCAGAGAAGAATTCAGTGAAGAAGTCGCCAGCGGGTATGAAGCCCGTCATTCTTGAGTGGTCAGACGGGCACGAACGGCCGTTTGAAATGCGAACTCTACACCTGTAGCAGCGGGTAAATCATGAGGAAACAGCGGTGAGTATGTCTAGGAGTTGTGTGCGGTATTTTTCGAGTTTCATTGTGCCCATGCCTTTTACGGCTAACAGAGCTTGTGTGGTCTGCGGACGGCGGGCGGCCAGCTCCTTCAAAGTCGTGTCGTGAAACACCATGTAGGGCGCAATCTTCTCCTTCTCCGCCTGTGCCAAGCGCCACTTTCTCAATTCTGCAAACAACGCTTCGTCAAACGCCATTTCCACTTCATTTTTGGTTCCATCTTCGGTAAAATCAGGCGTTTCCAGCCCCATTTGCTCCGAACGCTCGCGCAACCACATGTCATACTCGTGTATTACTGGGTGCATGGCGAGCGCCGTGCGGTTTATCCCCGCTAGATATATACCGTCCATACTCCGTACCCGCGAGAGCGCCACATACCCCATGCCAGGCGTAAAGGTACGGCTCAGGTCTATCTCGGCTGCATCGAGGCTCATCCCCTGGCTTTTATGAATAGTAATAGCCCATGCCAGCCGCAGCGGCAGCTGTGACACCTCTGCCTTCACCCGACCATCTTCCTCGAGCGACCAGGTGTGTAGCTCGGCCAACACTTCTCTGCCGCCGGTCGTTACCACCAACGGCATAGTGTCTACAAAATCCATCACCACCCCGCGCGTGCCGTTGACAAACTTGCCCTTTTGGCTGTTTGCCACAAACATCACTTCTGCGCCTTTCTTCAACTCCAGCACTTCTGGAGCGAGCACGCTTTTCATCAACTGTTCGCGTTTGGCCGCCGCGCCCTTCGTCTGCATAGTGTATTGACGTGATGACGTCGTCAGCGCCTGCAAATGCCGTTGATTTATAGTGTCGACATCGACATTGTGCGCATACAGCCGCGTAACGGTCTGGGCATCTTCGGCTCTACGCCCCAGCCGATCCTGTAGCGCCATTTCGTGCAGTTCATGGACATTGCCGCACCGCATAGCAGCCAGCAGATCAAGCAGCGTATCACCGGCCGCCTGACGGTGCTGCTCCGTGAGGTAACAAATGACAGGGTCAAGCTCCTGCCAAGCACTGCTCATATGGGCAAAATCCGCGACATCACTCCCCCGCGTCACCGGAGGGAGCTGAAAAAGATCCCCCACCAGCACCACCTGCAAACCCCCAAAGGGCTGTTCGCTCTGGCGCAGCTTCTTCGCCACAAGGTTTATCATGTCCAGTCGCCGGCCGTGTAGCATCGAAACCTCATCTATCACTAGCACGTCGGTTGCATTGTAGCGCTTCACCAGGTTTGGCTTGCCGCTCAGACGCGCCAGGTCGTACTGACTCAAACTGTCCAAAATCCCCAGCCCCGACCACGAGTGTATAGTACTACCACCGATGTGTGTCGCGGCGATACCGGTGCTGGCAGTGACGGCAACGTTTTTGCCACGTTTCTTCGCCAGGCGAATAAACTCATTGAGCACATAGGTCTTCCCTGCCCCAGGTGCGCCTGTCAAAAAAATGGACTTCCTGTCCATCATCAGTTGCAATGCTTGTTTCTGCCTCATCCCCGTCTCCTTTACGCTATGCGTTTCCATCGTCCCACGTCCGAGCCTTCACACGCCCATTCGATACATTTCAGTATACCCCCGCCTCTGCCCCACGCAACCCCCACCCCATTGTAGTTTCCACCTCAAAATAGATTGTCCGGCCGGACAATCTATTTTGAGTCAGTTTGAAACACAGTTTTAAACCGATCGATGAGGACACCTTCATGGTCGATGTGACTCGTAACGATATACGTCACGTACTTGCTGACTTCTAGTTTTTCTGACACCACGGAAACCTCGCGCCGTGATTCAAACGGATGCACCCATACACTCTGTTGAAGATACTGATACCCCATCAGACGAATCTTTGCCGTAAAATCGCGTCGAGCCCGGTGCATGTCTTCTGGTATATCAAACAGTACGATCCTCCACTGTCCATCCCAAGCGTCTGGGTTTGGTATGGCAAGCTTGTCGTAATCCATTCGCTTTAGACGCAGCCTCCCGAGAGTAGTGATTTCTAGGCCATTTTGATAATTCTCTGCGAGCAACTTTCGGCTCTTCATGTATGCGAGGACACGGGCAATCTCCCGCTCTTTTGCACGCGCATCAAGTGCATCAAACGCCTTTTTCATCGGTTTATCCAAGCCTATAAGTGCATTTGGTGCCACTATAACTGTGCCTACCAGCGCACCAGCGAGCGCCAACCGGAGTATTTCATCAACAAACGCGCTTGTTTTTGAGTTTCTCGCCATAAATAGATTGTACGGCCGGACAATCTATTTTGCAAACTTGGGTGAGTGGCGGTGAAGTAGTATGGTTTTTTTAAAAACACGATGTCAGGGAGATAGTATGACAAAATATGTGTCAGTGCTTTTTATGACGTTTTTTAGCAGACTGCCGGACTACTTCACCACCAGCGGCCTGTGCAAGGTTGATTGCGCCGAGTGTGTTCGCAGCCAGGGCAAGCGGTGGAGCCAAAACTGCGCCCGCCGCAAAGCAAGCCGCAGCGCCAAGCACATTTGCATTTCTGTACCAGCGAGCAAGCCGTTCTGTTTTACCCTCTTTGGACACGGGAGGTTGTTCTGACATATTACTTCTTATGTCCTGCTTTTCGAGCCGAATCTTTTAAGATGTTCAAAGGATTCACATCGGCAAAAACACTAAGAACATACGAGCCTAACGCCGCGAGCGGCAAAAAGCGCTGAAACTCTTCTCTGCCCTGTGCTCGGTATTCCGCGCCTGTTTTTCCCATATGCCTACACCTCTTCGTCGTCTTTGACTTTCAGTGGTCGTTTCTTGATAATCTCGTAGCGTTCACCGGTGAGCGGCGACGTCCAGTAGTCTTCATTTATGATGTTCACGAACGTCGCAAGGTCTTTGTCGTCCATGATGATGATTTTACCGGTCTCATCAGGCATCAGCTCCAGGTCCATTTCCTCTGCATAGTCGAGCGCTTGCTGTTGAGTTACCTTACCGACATCCAGTTTTTGCAGTTTTTGAATGAGTTGCTTCTTGCCTTTCACCAGAGCGTTGAGGCCAACTCCTTCAGCAAAACTCAGTCCATAGACTTCTTCGATCTCTCGTATTTTGGCCTCGGCAATACTGGCCTCCTTGGCATTGTAGCCAAAGAGTGTCTTGAGCTTGGCCTGGCTGAATACATAGAGGTCTTGGTCGAGCACCAACAGTTGTGGGTCAGTCGGAAGTCGCAGGGCTGCTTCGGCATCAAACGGAATAAATTTGTCAGAGCGTAGCATCCAGCCCTGTTTGCCTTTCATCACTTGGGATTTTGGCAAGACTTTTGCGAGGTAGAACGGCTTTGCCATCTCGGGGTGGGAAACCCGCGCTAAGACACCTTTCATATGGTTGATGTCATGCTCTTCTTCTTTAAACAGCACTATTTCTCGCTCTTGAGTCCGTAACCAGCCGAGTGTTTCGACGAGTTTTTCCACCCGAGAAACGAGTGTACGCTGTAACACATTTTGTTCAGCTTCTGCGTCTTCAAACCCTCGGACTATTAGACCTTTTTCGGCCCCTTCCAGCACATAGTCAAGGACTTCATCGATAAAGATGGGCTCGAGCTGTTTTTTGAGTCCCTCCGACAGAGCTGTTTTATAGAGAACATAGTTTTTACTGATGAAAAATAGTTCCACCTTGAGTTCATCTTTGTACTGCACGAGGTTGTTAGCCCAGGCAAAGACGTCAGTTTCTTGGTACGGAGTGTCTCCTGTATCTGGTTTTTCTACAATAGTTGTGGTGTCTTCCATACCAGCATTGTATCACCGAAGCGGCAGCACCGGTGTTGTGTAAGTCTCTACGTGAGAAGCTTTGCTTCTAGCAGATGGCTTGCAAACTTGTGATCAAACATATAGAGCGGCTCAGCCTGAGTGCACCGCGCATACACTGCCAGATAACAATCTTCAAAACTCGGCGTCCGATAAGCTACGAAATAGTCAAACGCCTGCGTTACTACAGCACGATTGAGGTTTAGTTCCTGGTGCAACATGAGTGCACTTAGTAGCGGTTGCTGCTTGCGTATAACTCTACTTCTTTTTACTAAGGAATACCTTCAGGATCCCAAGGAGTATGGCTAACAAGCCAGCGTTCTTTTTGCTGAACATGCCAGACACAAGATCACCAAGACCACCATCACCCTTACCGGCTTTTTGGTTGAGGAGGATGTCTACAAGACCGCCAACATCGAGTCCTTCTGACTGTTTCTGCTTACCGAGTTGCCCTAGGACTATCGGAGCGAGCGTAGTGAGAATATCTCCCGCGGCGGACGCGCCAACTCCGGCATTTTCTGCCACCGTGTCTTTCACCTTGTCGCTTTTGCTTCCAAAAATGTGTTCAAGTATCTTTGCGCCGTCTAGTTTGGTAGTATCGCTACCAACAGCGCTCGTTAGATCGTCTAAAATCGATCCAGTATGATCTCTTGCCAGTGCGGCGTCAAGTTTTTCGGCCTGCCTGGGACTGCCCGCTTGCTGCTGCAATCCACTCAAGAGAGCCGTCAGCGCCGAGTCTACCGCCGAGCCGGTCTGCGTAGCGTCCAGACCATTACGTGAGCCGAGCCTCTCGGTTGCCGCACCAGCTAGCTGTTCGAGGAGAATCTGTTTAACATCCATGGTTATTTCTCGCACGCAATACCGTCACTGTCGCGGTCGAGGCGCGGCTCATAACTTGCGTTTGAGCGTTTGATATTGAAAACGCCCGCTTCAAAGGCTGCCGTACAGTTTCTAAACTTGCGACCTCTGGTGTCATTGCTAGCTGTCTGGTTTTGAACCTTTTGTTTAGCCGTTTCTGATGGCGTGTTGATGGTGTCAGCTTTGCCTGCTATCTCACCATTGGGTGGCGTTTGGCGCGGTGAATATTTGCCGTTTACATCCAACTGCGAAGGGTTGGTTGCAACAACGCCAAAGGCGCTGAGCCAGGCAACGAAAAGGACAATAAGCGCTTTTGCCCATGGACTTTTTTTGAAACCCTCAGGGTCGTGCACGTACCAGAGGATGATAGCGACGAGTGGAATAATTGGAAGTAGGACGATCCAGAGAATCCAGCCTACTATAACTCGGCGGCTTGCTGTCCAGTTTTGGTACTTATTTCTCGTCAGGAAAAACCGCGAGAGTATCCAGTTGGCACTTCGCAGAAAAAACCCTGGATGGGCGTTTTTGTCTCGCTCTGCCAGCACACGCGCATCTGTCGTGGTTGCACTATAGTCTGTGGTGTCAATTTTGGTCGTCTTTTTTACCTTATGCTCTGACATTGCAATCTCCTTACCTCACGTATGACCTTACTGTAGCATAGTTTTACGCGAACCGATAAGCGTATTACACGTCAGTGATGGTGTTGGCGTTGCTTACCATAGTATTGACCAAATACGCGCCGTCAGACTCTTGTCGAAAGGTTATTGAGTGCGGGTTCATAAAATAATCGTTCGATCCGAGTATTTGATAGATCAGCTCGGCTTTGTCATGCGGTCTAGAACCGAACACGTGCCCCTTGTAGACAAGAAACTCCTGTGAATCATGTGGACGAAGGTTGCGGTCGAGCTCAACTGTTTGGCCAAAAAGCTTGATCTTATCCAGCTGTACTTCAAAGTGAGACTCGTTATGAATATGTACTCGCAGTTCAGCGTGATCACCGCTACGGTGAAAATGGCAGTTCGTTACTTTCACAACGGGGTAAATCTTTCGCCCAGAACTGTCGAGATACGGGTTCGCTACTTGATGCGGCCCGACATTTTGCGTGCCCGACGACTTTTCGCTGACTACACCGTCTTGCTCAAAAGCTGGCTTCCCGCTGAGTAACCGAGCCAGCACTGCAAAAACACTGTTATTTGCCACCGCTGACCTACCCCGCCTTCCTCAGACGTGTTTTTACCGGGTTCGCCACCCGGCGTCGAAACACGCCGCGCAAAAACTCACCCGCAAGATAGTAGTACGGAAACACCGTAACAACCATGAGTGTACTCGAAAGCAGGCCAAACATCAGTACCACTGCCAGACCCTGCCAGAACGGGCTCGTAATAGCGAGTGGAATGATGGACACAATTGCCGTCAAGCTCGTCGCCACGAGTGGACGGAACCGTTCGGCCAGCGCCTCATGTGCTGCATCGACCGGGTTCATCCCTGCCCGACGCGCTTGGTTTGCATAGTCCGTTAGTAATATGGTGTTTTTTATACTCAAGCCTATCAGCGCAAAGAACCCAAGCATAGCAAAGAAACTAAACGAGTTATCGGTTAGCCACAAACCGAGCGTCACGCCAAACAAGCTGAACGGAATTGCCATGAAAATCAGAAGCGGCTGCAACAAACTGCGGAACTGGAACGCAAGCACGATGTAGATGACCGCGAGAACTACAGGAAATGCGATCACGAGCGACTTGAAACTATCCATATTGCTATCTTCCTGACCAAAGTCAAATGTCAGAGCATCGTTCGGCAGACCATAGCTGGCCACCCGGCTAACCGAGAACTCTTTCTCGACAGCAGCTTTTGTCCGCGTCACGAGTGCGGTCGTGTCGCTGTCTACAAACTTTGCCGTTACGCCCACATAGGCTTTCGCCTGGCTACGGGTGAGTACGTCGGTATTGTCTACGGAGACAGATTCGATTTTGATGGCCGAACCGTCCACGCGAGTAAGCTGAGCTGTTTTCAGGTAGTTTACGATATCTTGCGCCAGCCGCTCTGCGCCGGCTCGGTTTGCGTCAGCCAAAACGTGTACGGCAAAGTCAGATGCCGGCGGGCCGGCGTCAATCGTTCCCGCGGTGACCGTCGCTCCAGGAAAGTTTTTGAACTCTTTTTTTATGGTCTCGATATACTGTGGAGCGGTCGTTTGGCGTGAACTGTAGCCAGTGAGGTCGATAAACATCGTTGCAGACTGAGCATTTGCCTGGCCGTAATTCGCGCCAGACACAAAGTCTGAGCCGAGAATTTGTTTCGTTTTGGAAAGCGCAGTATCAGTAATAGTTTCCGCTTCACCGACATCTGTACCTGGCGCAAACTGCAAAGTCAGCATAATTTGGTTAGTATCTTTCGAGGCGGGGAAAATGTTGAACTTTACTTTTTGGAACAGGTAGCCACTCGCCCCAATAAACAGGAAACTAACAAACAGAGCCGTCGTCACAACTAGGGCTAACTTCCTCTTGCTATGCTGCGCCCATAACATAGGAACAGAAAGCACACGCGCAACCTTTGCCTCAAAATCTGCCGCTAGTTCGTGCTCGGCCTTTTTCCCGACATGCTTTCGACCGAGCATAATGAACCGAGCGAAAAACGGAATAAACACAAGCGCCACAACCAAACTAATCAGCAAAGCCGAGATAATCGTCACTGGTATGGCTCGTATAAACCCGCCCAGTATACCTCCGACAAACAGTAGTGGTGCAAAACTGAGCGCTGCCGTAGAAGTAGCGGCTATCATCGCCCTACCTACTTTACCAATGGACGTCTCCACAATATCCTCAGGGTTACTTTTGCGCTTTCGTTGCGCGTCCAACGCTTCCACGACAATGATCGTGTCATCAACGATCAAGCTCAGCCCCAAAATCAGCGAGAAAAGCGTAATTGTGTTCAGCGTGTACCCGATAAGCTCCAGTAGCCCAAGCGTGGCCAGGATAACGGTAATCATCGAAAGCACTGTAATAAATGACGCGCGCACCGCAATAACAATGGAGCCAATCACCAACACCGCGAGCAGGCCTTCGAGCAATGTTCGTTGTAGCTCGCCGATCTGCTGTCGAACCATTGGCGCATAGCCAGCACTGACTCGCATAGTGTAGCCGGTCGCACCATTTTGGGCGCTGTAAGCTCTGACTGCGGACTGGAGCTGGTTGTCAAACTCTATAGCATCTCCACCTTTTTTCATCTGTATGCCGATGGGCACAGAACTGTAGAAGGTTGTTTTTTCATTCACCCGTTCCCCGTAGCGCTCGAAGCGACTTTGTACATTTTGAGTCTCGCCGCTCAAAGGGTTTTGTGCTGCCTCTATGGGAGAAATGACCGAGGCTTCCTCTACTAAACTCAGCTTTTGATTGGAGATAAACGCCGCCGCTTGTTTAGCTGGGCTCAAAAGTTCAGTTTCGGACACGGTTGGCTGTTTAGCCGAGAAAAATGACACCACGGCGTCATCGCCTCGTTCGGTGTAGCCCATTGCAGCCGCCTCAAGCTTGAGTGCAGAGCGCGCTGGTATGATGTTTTGAGCCACTATATCTTTCTGGAGTTGACCACTTCGCTTGGCCGCATCGACACTTTCGTCGTACTGCACAATTACTGTCGCAAAGTTCGCCAAACTATTTGTCTTCACCGACTGTACGTCGGCCTGGGTAAGCAAATAGCGACTGACCGGTTTTGCCAGTTCGGTATCGACTTTTTGGGCATCATTTACAAAATACGTTGCCTGTCCAATGGCAATCGGCACATTCATCGCCGGAAAGCCTTCCCGCTTTAAAAGTGTGGTATAACTCAGTACACCAAAGACGGCGACCGAAAGTGCTAAGATAGCAGTCAGTCTTGGACGATGAAAAAAGAAGAGCGCAAAGCGCTGTAGTGGCTTACTTCCTGTACTAGATTTTTTGACACCACGGACAGCCTTCGCCATATTTGTACACTCCAGTTATTATGTTAGTTCTAGTATACCCGCATGACAGCATATTTCATATCATTTTTAAGAAGTGTAAGCTGTATCACATACCAGGTATCGACTAGGCGATATACTATTCACATCATTGAATACAAGGAGACGACATGAGTATATTTGACGACCTCAAAGCCAAAGCAGACGCAAATGGTGACGGTAAGATTTCAAAGGAAGACCTCGAAAGCCTGCGCGACAAACTCCCAGCTGATACGCTTGACGGCCTGAAAGCAAAAGCCGACGCCAACGGTGACGGCAAACTCGACCTGGCCGATCTCAAAGACCTCGGCGGCAACCTAGGCGACGCTCTTGGCGGCCTAAAAGATAAGTTGCTTAAGTAGGCTACCTGCCCTGTAGTGCATCGAGTGCAACGCTAAAGGCAGCTAGTGTCTTTTGGCCGATTTTTTCATACGCCTCATCGCTTAGCGACACGAGGTATTTGTCATAAAACAAGGTTATTTTCTGGTGCTTGCCGACGGCTGTACCCGCATGAACGTCCAGAAAAACAAAATGATAGCGCAAAAACGCAATAACGATATTCACCAGCTCACCCACGACTGGGATAAAACCAGCATAACGCCGTAAAAGCGCGAGTGTTTGGCTACTTTCCTTGACCTCGTACAGCACGACCTCACTGGCAGGGTCTACAATCTGCCATGTGCTGTTTGTGAGTGAGGCCCCGAAATCTTTTTTGAAGATTCCTATGACATTTCCGTCGCCGTCTTCCACAAAGTACTTTCCGTGTATATCCATAGCCTTCTCTGCCCGAAACGTATAGGCAGGAATATTATGCGCTTCGTCATCATAAAACATAACCTTTTCTTTAAAAGCCAGTCGTTTTTGCTGTACGTGCCATAGAACCTGACCAGTCTTGCCATGTTTATCAGTTTCGAAAATTGTATATTTATTTACGAATGCTGTAATCTTTTGCTGAACAAGTAGTCGTGGTTTCATACATCTAAATATAGCGTAGTTTGGTTCAAATAAAATATTCCGCGGCGTTCGGAAAACTGTTATAGCCTTTGTGGCTCATGCTTCGACAATATGCCCCCGTGTCATAAATGGCTAGCACATCGCCAATCGCGGCCCGTCGTAACTCACGTGATTCTAGCCCCTCTGGATCTCCGGGTGCCGGCGTCAGAATGTCACCTGTTTCGCAGTTGTGTCCAACCACGACATACTCTGCCGTCTCAGCCTCGTCTTTCAACACCTCTAAATGGTGTTGCGCCCCATACATACCTGGCCGCGCAATGTCATTCATACCAGTGTTGAGCCGCAGAAAGGTGTGGCCATCTTCGCCTGTGTCGACGATGTCAACCACCTCCGCGAGCAATACCCCGGCATGTCCAACTAGCCACGTGCCTGGTTCAATCTCCAGGCGCAACTTTCGTCCCGTTTTTTCCGCAAACCCCTGTAGTTGACGGGCAAATTCCACCGCAATCGCTTCCATGTCTGCCTCGTGTTCGTCGCCATACCGGTGAATTTTATACCCACCGCCCATATCCAAGCTGGTCACATCGGGCATGGTTTCGACAAGTTCGAGCGCTGTTGCCATCATCTTCCCCCACGTGCTAGGATCTGCGCCAGAACCAATATGCACATGTAGTCGATCAATCTTCACGCCCTGCTCTTGTGCAAGTGCCCCTGCCTGCGGCACATACGCCTGCCACAACCCAAAACTGCTGTTTACCCCACCGGTCGTCGTACGGTTGTTGTGTCCCGCCCCAAGCCCTGGGTTTACCCGAAGCCCAACCGTAGTCGGCCTGTTTTTGGCCTCGACAAACAACGCGAGTTGGCGTAGCGATGTTGCGACATAGTGCACACCCGCCTCCAAAAGTTCTGACAAATTATGAGCCGGCTGTTGGCTGGAAAGACTAATTTTTTCTCCAGCTACGCCCAAGTCTAGCAACTCCTGTACCTCGTAGCTTGAGCTTGCGTCAAAGTGCAACCCTATTTCGTCAAACAACCGCACTACCTCCGGGTGATTATTTGCCTTCAAAGCGTACCGGACAGTACAGCCATACGGTAACTCCAAACTGAGCAACTTTTTTGCACGATCCTCAAGCATGCTGCGCGAATACACAAAACACGGTGTTCCGCGCTCCTGGGCGACTTGCAGTAAACTTACCTTGTTCCATCCGTGCATACTCAGAAACTATACCGCCGTTTTAGCCAACTACCAAGCTTAAAATATATCAAAAGCACTGCCAAGCCATCTGCAGCGAGTATATACACAGGGAATGCAGCGTGCGCAAAATCCCACTGTCGGATTATGAGCACTGCAATCAAACCGTTGAGCATGCCCAGCATAAACAACCACGGGCTTTCAGATTCTGGATGAAAAAAAGCTTTTCGTATGGTCGGCAAGAACGCTAAAGCATCGGCCGCTATTCCAAGTAAGATGGCCGTGTTACCTTCTTTTGTCAGTATCCACAGCGCCAGCCCAAAGAGAGAAACCGCGCCGCAATACATATCAAACCTATCAATCTTCCAGACAGGATGTTTCGTGAAAAATGTACTGATGAGTACTAAAAATGGGCTAAGTCCAACCACGAGCGTCATCAGACTCTGGCGAAACCCCACTCCCTGCGAAATCATTGCACTAAAAGCAAGCATGGGCGCAAATGACAGTATCAACCACGTCACGCGGTTGGGGCGCGCTTTGCCATTTAGCACATCTTGTATATATAACGCCGAACCGAGTAGATTAAGTACTGCTCCCACGTAAATCCAGTTTTCATCTATCATACAGGCAGTATACGACAGTTATAGGCAGTGGCAGTTATGACTTTCTGGACATCTGCCGGGGAGAGAAACACCGTTGCGGTGTTGTCATTTGGGTGGAAACCAAGCTCTGGTTCCTGCATGAGTGTTTCGTCGAACAGAACCTGTAGTTTTTTGGCTCCTGGGTGCAACAGACCGAAGATACTGACGCTTCCCGGACGAACTCCTACCAGTGCCTCTACCTGCTCTGGCTTTACAAACTGTAGTTTTTTGACACCTAGTTCACGCGCAAGACGCTTCATGTCGAGGCGGTTTAGCCCGCGCATGGCTACCATCCAGACCTGCTCTCTCTTTTCATCGGTCAGAAGTAGTGTTTTGACCGGCACTTTTTCCGGCAGTTTCATACTACTTTCCGCCACCGTGAACACCGCTTCGTGTTCTTCGAGGCGATACGGTATGTTTCGCTCTTGCAAAAAGGTTAAGACTGTCTGCCGCATGCCTAGTAGTATAATTTATTTTATGCCGTTCAACCACTATGCAAAACTCAAACGGATTCTGGCCACCGAACCAGCGGGCTGGTACATTCGCCGCATCGACGAACCTACCACCGCTCAGACTTTCAAGGGTGAGGTGCGCCACTTTGCGTACTATTACCGTCTCTGCCACGCCGATGGCACATACATCCAATACGGCAAATTTCAGCAGCTCGACCGCCTCGCTTGTGCCCTCGGCGTCGACACAAATGCACTTCCGGTAGTCTAGCTTACCACCTCTAAAATACGCAACTCTTTTCGTCTACACTCTTTGGCCTTCTCTCGCGCGGTTTGCCCAGTGGTCGGCCAGCTCATTGCCCTCGTGGCCGACATGGCCGCGCACCCAAACTAGTTCGGCTTTACTGGCGCGGTACAGAGGACAAACCTCTCGCACAATGTCGAGATTTTTTATCTCCCCACCCTTTTTCTTCCAGCCGTTTTTCTCCCAACCCAGCGACCATTTGGTGATGACATGTATCCAAAATTCGCTGTCGGTATGTATCTGACACGGCTGACCGTCCGCGTGCTGTAACGCCGCCAGTATAGCGTAGCCTTCCATACGAATATTGGTGGTTTCACCGCCACCTGGCTCAGAGCCTAGCGCAACGGGCCGACCTTCGCTCACGACAGCAAACCCACCCATCCCCGGATTCGGACTCGCACTGCCGTCGGTGAAGTATATAATCATTTGAGTGTTTTTGGCTTAACGGCTTCCAGGCAGCCGCCGTGGATCAAACTGTGAACAGCGGACAAAATTTCGTCCTGACTAAATGAAATACCGGATTGTTTTTTCACTTTCAGGCGGACTGCGCGTATGACATCTTCTGTGTAGATAGTCTTTAGCAAACTAGCTGGCGTCAATGCGTCAACTCGCTTCCAGAACTCCTCTAGCTCACCTTTTTCGACCGAATGTTTTGTGAGCGCCAGTAGTTGTTCGGACGCTTTACGCATATGTGTTATATCGCCCAAATCAAGATCGATGATGAGCTGGTTCTTGATAGGCTTTGTGAAAAGGAGCCTATATAGCTGGATCTGCTTACCATTAAATAGTAGTATCCAGTCAATACCCTCGTTTGCCGCATAGTTTTGTGCTTGCCGCAGGTGTTTCTCGTTAAGGTCGATGCTCATGGCCTTGACTTCAACCACAAAGTTTTTCTTGCGTTTTAGTTGTATAACATAGTCGGCGTACTCACCCTTTATGGCATACTCTGTTTTAATTTCTTCGTCGAATGTGTAGCCGAGCACGTCTTGCAAAAACTCGTTCACGTATATCCGTGTTGCAGATTCGTTATAGTCTGACTTCTTTAGGTTCTTCTTACGGTACTCCCGAAGCTTTTTTTCGAGTTGTCCTCGTTGATGTTCTGTCGCCATCTACCCTGCCTCTCTAGTGATACCTCATCGGTTTTATTACCTTTCTATCGTATCACCCATCCCTACAACCTGCATATTTTGACATAAGTACTGAAATATGATAACCTCGAAATATATTTCTCCTAAAGGAGAAATATATTTTTGTTGTTGTGTAATAGTCTACGTATAACAGTTTACGCGTTGACAATCAGTATTGATTATTGCATTGATTTCATGCTACACTAGCTAGGTATTAAGACGAAAAGGCTCCGAACGGTTAATTACCTAAGGATCCTTTTCTTTTTTATGTCTTAAATTTTATATTCAATCTTTACTTTTGTACCTGGCTCATCAAGCGCTGCAAAGTATGTTGCAGATATGCTCTTGTACAGTGACGATCGATATGTCGAATTCGGGAAGAGGATTTTTTCAAATCGCCCTTCGCCGATAAGAAAGTCGACGAGCATTTTGTAGTCACCGTCCCCCGAAACCAACACAACTTTGCCAAAATCTTCTTTTGCATAAAGCCGTTTCATAACGCTAAATATTATGTCGGAATCGACATTGCCCTTCTTTTTTCCAAGCATCGCGGAATTGTGCTGACGAAATACCAGCACAAAACCAGCAGACTGGATTCTTTCGTATAGCTTCTGGATATCATCCCCATCTTGCACATAACCTAGGTAGTAAAATGCCTTGTCGACATGGTATTTATCTCTCAGGTAGATGCGAAACCGATTGAGATCAACTTTCCACGGCAGATCAGCTCCTGTTGTCCCAAGATGAAGATTCTGCCCATCGATAAACGCATAATTCCGTAACTGCCGTGCTGTAATATCCTCGACCATACGCGAGCCTATGACTTACCCAGTAAGGCAATCAGGTTAAGCGTCTTGTGGCGTTCCTGGACGAGGGTGTCGCGGGAGCGGACGGTGACGGTGTCTTTAGTGTCGCCTTCCAGCGTGTCGAAGTCTACCGTTACCACGTAGGGGACGCCAATTTCATCCATTTTACGGTAGTTTTTGCCTATGTTGCCGCTGTCTATCCAGAGCACAGCGCCAATCTCTTTCTTCAGCTCCGCGTATATCTCCCGTGCTTTGGCTACCAACTCAGGGTTATTCTTTGCCAGAGGACACACCGCGACCTTCACGGGCGCAAGTTCGTATGGCAGTTTCAGCACAACGCGGTCGTTTTCGGTGTCATGCCAGTAGGCGCTGCACAGTACGGCCATCACGGCGCGCTCTACACCAAAGCTCGGTTCTATCACGTGCGGTACATAGGCCGGGCTGCCGTCTTTCGGGCGGTATTCCATGCTCTTTTTAGAGACATTCTGGATATTCATGAGGTCAAAATCGGTGCGATACACCAAACCCATCAGCTCCTCGCGGCCGATCGGGTAGTCAAACTCAAAGTCGATAGTCCATTTGCTATAGTGGGCACGGTCAGCCTCGGGCACCTCCAACTCGTGCACGCTGGCTTCCGGCAAGCCAAGCGCCGTAAACCATTTTTTACACTGCTCTACCCAGTGCGCAAAAGCTTCTTCCCATTTGTCTGGATGTACAAAATATTCTATTTCCATTTGCTCGAACTCACGACTACGAAACACGAAGTCGCGCGGTGAAATTTCGTTACGAAACGCCTTGCCCTGCTGCGCTATGCCAAAGGGTACATCTGGGTAAACAGTATCAACCACGTTTTTGAAATTCGTAAAAATCCCCTGCGCCGTCTCTGGCCGCAGGTATGAAATCGAGGCGTCATCATCAACTGGCCCGACGTTGGTCTTAAACATCATGTTAAACGCCCGGGCTTCCCCGAAGGTGTTTTTCTGGCCACACGTTGGGCACGTATCGGCTTTTTCGAGCTTGTCAGCGCGGAAGCGGCCATGGCAGTTACCGCACTCTACGAGTGGGTCGGTAAAGGTGTCGACATGGCCGGAAGCCTGCCAGACTTTCTGGTTCATGAGTATGGCTGCATCGACGCCGTACATGTCGTCGCGCTGCTCGACAAACATTTTCCACCACAGCGCCAGTATATTGCGCTTCAGCGTCACCCCAAGCGGCCCGTAATCCCACGTCCCGGCCAGCCCGCCGTACACATCGCTCCCAGGAAATATAAACCCTCGCCGCTTACAAAGCGACACAATATCTTCTAGCTTCACCTCATTTTTTTGTTCAGTCATACGCTACAGTATATCGCAGGTTCGCTTTGCTATAAACTTATTCCCATCGCTGGAGTCATAGTTTCCATAACTTCGCTCAATTTTCGCGTGAGATCCTCCGGCATCAGCACCCTGGCGAGCGGCTCACTGTAGGCTTTCCACCGAACATCTTTAGGTACCCCAGACCTGTCGTAGCGTAGATTACCGTGCCTATCTAAATCTGGTGCGGATTTTTCTACTACTGTTCGCGGTATACCGACATATACTCTTCGAGGAGAGTACACGTCTGGGAGTCTAGAGAACCTGGCATCCCATATTCCCCCGGCGCGAGAAGCAACTAGCACGCCATCCTTGCAGCCCTCAGTTTCATCAGTTATTGTAGGCAGCACTACAACCTGAGGATTGGCATCGTATACACAAGCAAACCCTTTTACATGCTCCCTCTGGCCGATACATTCGTGCCGGTCATCCGGGTTTCTGGGATTGATCTGCACTGTGGCGAAAGGAACAGTGGTTTCACCCTGGTTTGGATGGTCGACATCAGGCTGGCCGAGGATAAATGCTGCCACAGAATCTGCCAGGCCATCATGCCGTCTTTCGGAAGTGAAGTCACTAAACCGAAAAAGATTATGGAGAATAACCGCCACAGGTAGGCCGCCGGGTGGAAGCCTGTCTTTAGAGCGAATTAGTTCAAGCTGAGCGAGAGGAGCAGTCTTGTTAGCCATACAGCCTGCACGCCTAAATAACGACCCGAGAGGTGTTGCAAGACCAACTTCTGGCCTTTCAGGATCCAGCAAAACGGGCGTATGATCTACGCCAAAACCAGTGCGCCCTTCTGGGTCTTCCGTCAAACGCAAAACGTCCATGTACGGCAAGCCGGCCAGGTTTTGCGTAACGGCTGCGTCGCAGCACTCTTTTGTCATATTTTCCTCATATAAATAGACTAACCCACTTGCACTATATAAAAGCACTGCGGCGTTTGCAAGCACGAGCAATTAGACTCGTAAGTGTAGCTGGCGGAGTGTTTGTATGAGCGATGCAACCCGTGTGGTGAATACTTCAGCATCAACAAGCCGAGCTATGGGTCTAGGCGCGCTCGCGCCAAAGAGTAGACGCAAAAACTTAATATCGTTTGCGCCGAACTCTCCGTCTTCCTGTACATAAAATGCTGTCGCTTCATAGTCAAACTGGTATGTAACATCTACGAGTAGTTTGGCGCCGGCTGTGTCGCGCTGCAAGTTTGGCGTGTGACCCGCGAGGCGGAGCAGCTGAGCACTAAACCAAGCCCGGATGAAATCGACAGATACCGTTTGATCATCCAGGACGGAAAAAGCCTGATCGAGCAGTTCATAATAGGTTGCTTCCGGGGCGTCTTCTGTGACCTTATGCAAGACTTTTATGAGCTCATACCCCACCATTGTTCGGTCGATGTCTTCCACGATATGCCCATAATGCGTACTTAGTCGAGTTGAAACAAGCGTCGAAATAGTGCCCTTGCCAGGGATGTACGAAATCTCACTCGTGCTAAAAAGTTCTATACCGCCCGCCAGCTTGCTCTTCACGCGGCGCACCCCCTTTGCAATGAGACTGAGTTTCCCGACGTCTGGAGTGAGTACCGTTACGATTCGGTCGGCCTCACCGTAGTCGACTCGCGTCAACACAATTGCCTTCGTCTGGCGCTGGTTCATACTCCATCCTGTCCAGCAATATTCACTGCCTCGCAGAGTTGAGCCAGGGTGGTCTGCGAGCGCACCAACACTGTCCGCACCCCGAGCTGACTGCGTAAAATCTTTGTATCGCCCAAGTCGTATTCGACACGCGGTATCAAAAGCACGACAGGCACAGCTTGCCATTCTGGGTAACTTTTAAACTCATATAGAAACTCAATTCCGTTATGGCGAGCCATATTAAGTGCCAAAACCACGCAATCCGGCTTGGTACTATCGGCTGCATGTATACCACCCTCGGCAGATGGAACCCAAGTTACTGTGTGCCCCTGTGCTTCTAGCGCTTCATTGTACGCTTTTGCGAGAAACCTATCTGGCTCTATCAGTAAAACTTGCATTGTTATACTAACTGTAATTGTTGGCAAATGGGAAGTGTGACTGCTAGACCCGCGTTGTTTCGAAATCGAGCGACTCGGAGTCGTGCCGAAAGCAAGTCGAGTAGCGCATCGGCGACAAAAACCCCCCCTGCCGAACCTGCTGTCAGTTCAGAAAATGGCTGACCGAGAGTACCGCGAAACTGCCGAGCGCGCCGCAAACTATCTTTTGTCAGCTCAAACCCTGCGCCATAGAGACCGGCAACAACACCGTAGCGGGTATTGTGTGCTGTTAGTCGGACGCTGGTGACTTGATCGGTTTCCGCTTGGGCGAGCAAGAAGACTTGCCCGAGATTGAGCAGGGCCGAACGAATCAAAACTGGGTCGCTCAACACAGGCGCCATTTGCGTCGGTAGATCAAGCTCTAGCTGGACATGCAACTGCTCAGCATATGGCTGTAATAGTTCGGAGGTCTGGCGTAACAACGCCTGCAGGGAAAACGGTTTGCAGCTCAGCTCAGCCGTACCGCTCGAAACACGAAGGCTCGTGGCATAACCCTCCACCATGCTCAGGGCAGCCTGGGTGACCGTTTGTATCATTTCCCAATGAAGCTTCTGGTCTGCTCCCGCTCGTCGCACGCTCGCTTCACTCAAAAGATTAAGCTGCAAAAGCATATCATTCATGCCGTGTGCCACGCTTAAAAACAGCTCTTTTTGCCCCTGTTCAGTAGCTCCTATATTGTTCGCGTCCATACACCCTCATCTAGCCGCCACCCGCTACTATTGCTACGTGTAGTATACCGGAGAAAAGAAGGCTGTGCTACGGCGAAAAGCTCGTATTTGGTAAAATATTGTTGTTAAAATCAGCAACAGACTGACTCGATTCAGTCCAGAGTTTGAGGGTTTTGTCTCGAAGTGGCAAGATAATCATACTTCCCTGTTTTGTATTGGTGATCTGACCGTCGATCCGCAACCCTACGATGGTGGGGTTTTTGGGAAGTGCATAGGGAGAAGCACTAACTTTTCCCTGTTTGAGGAGCCCCTGGAACTGTTGCACAACCTGGTTATACGATACAGCTGTCACTTGAACACGCAGCGCAAAACTGGAATTTTTATCAGTGACAGAGGGAACAAAGTCTGGCTGTGCATAAAAATCAAGCGGTTGACCCGTCGTAGTCACCACATATGAACTCCATGTTCTAGGGTACTGCACGTGAATGCTCCCAAATGCCTCGGGGCCAATGTAGGTTTTGAGCGGTTGTTTTGCCGCTTCCGCATATTCGAGCGCGTCTTTTGCCTGAACTTCTTTCGTGTTCACTACCAGTGCAGCTTTGATTTTTTCGTCCACATTTTGTTTATAGTCTTGGCGACTCAGGAAAGCCCAAGCACCAAACCCCGTGGCGCCAAAAAACAGCAGTAGGCTCACTACCAGTGCCACAACCAGTGCGACGCTACCAGATTCATCCTCGAGGTATTTCATACTGCTCATGGTAACGCATAGGAGCCCTCTGGCGCAAGAGGTTATTGACCAGTGTTCAGTGTGTACAGACGAGTTCCTGTAGAAATCTTTAGTACCGGTAGAGAAAAACCCCGTTTTTTTCGCTCGCTACTAGCTTGTCCGGGATTTTGAACGCAACACTTACCAGTGGCCTCCTGTACTCCTGCATACGAACATCAAGTTTACCCATATACCGATCGAGTAAAAACACAAAAACGCCATCTGATGGCGGCCAATTCACCTGCCAAAAATTCCCGTATACGACGCGCACAGCGCCACCATACCGTCTCGTCCGTACCCATGCAACCAGTGCGAGCACAGGGTTCAGTTCGACACCAACTGCCTGTAGACCCCGCTCAGCAGCCGCGCGCAGCACTTTACCGTCTCCACAGCCAAGTTCAAGTAGTGTTTGGCCGGGCTTGAGAGCAAGGAGATCCAGCGCCGTCTCTACCTGTGGACGTAGCGTCGGAACATACGGCGCACCATACAGCAGCACTCCCGTAAAAAGTCCCCCCATTACCACGCCCAGCAGAATAACCCACGTCACGAGCTACGCTCCGAGACCCTTTTTCCGTATATCTAACTCGGCATTCTGTATGTAGCGCTCGAGCTCAGCAACAAGTTGTTTCCCTTTTGTGTGCAGCTCTATTGCCTTGTCTAAATCTGTTTCGGCCTGTTTAAGCTGTGTCAAAATGCGTTCAAGCTCGGCCATAGCATCTCCATAGTGGAAGTTCGTGTTACTGTTCATCATCGGGGACTCCTTGTACTTGTTTTACCTGGGACTGCACTGTTCCATCACTCAGTCGGATCTGTAGCATATCTCCTGTTTTGACCTGTTGGGAGCTCCGTATGGTCATACCATCTCGCGTTATCAGCGCAAAACCTTGCATGAGCGGCCGCAGTGGATCATAGGCGCTCAGTAGGTTTTGGTACGACGCTATGCCTCCCCGCACCCGCTCAAACACTTCAGTCATCAACTGGTCGAGGCTCTGCCGCCTATGCTCGAGCGCTGTTGTATTTGTCTGAAGACATGCGCGTACGGCATAGCTAATTTCTTGGGCACTACGGTGCAGACTGCGTAAAACCTCTCGTTTGTCTGGCAAAAGCACCTCGGCTGCGTTACTGGGTGTGCTCGCCCGTTTGTCGGCAGCCCGCTCTGCCAAGCTCACATCTACTTCGTGTCCGATCGCCACTACAGTTGGCGCTCGACTCCCCGCCACCGCTCGTACGACGCGTTCATCATTCCATGCCGCAAGGTCTTCTGCACTCCCCCCACCACGAATAAGCACAATTACCTCTGGCGGCTCAGAGGCTTCATTTGCTTGTTTGAGAGAAGTCACAATTTGTTCCGGCGCCTGTTCACCCTGCACTAAGACATTGTAATGATCTACTGTGAGCGCCGCCCATCGTGCTGCGGCAATAGTAACAAAATCGGCATAGGCGGCCGATTCTCCCGAAGTAATAAGGGCGATGTGCTGCGGAGGATACGGCAAGGGGCGCTTACGGTCGTCGTCAAACAACCCCTCACGGCTAAGCTTCTGGACAAGAAGTTCGGCGACACGTCTCAGCGCACCTTCGCCGACGGGTACGATTTGCTGGACCGTAAGACTAAAGTTGTACTGTGGATGAAGTCTCGGGGTACCAAAAACCCGAACTACCATACCATCCTCAAGTGGCCCGGGCAACATATACGTCATGCCAAAGCACCGGATGGTTGCCGCTTCATCTTTCAGGTCAAAGTATACCCATTTACCCTTACTCATTCGAAAATTACTCAACTCTCCCTCTACGGCTACAAACTGATACGCCATCTCGAGCGTTTGATTGACGTACGCCACAAAGTCACTGACGCTCAGAGCAACCTCGTCCGCAAAATCCTCTCGTCGCACTTACGTTTCACTCTCTATATTTTTGGGATCATTGATGTGCTTGTGGTAAAAGTAATACCCCACCGGTAATTGAATGAGAGTGTTCAGTATGCGGTACATGATCGTGACCGGTAGGCTCAAACGGCTCGGTACGCCCGTAGCTGATAGCGTTAGTGTCATCAGGCCCTCATAAATCCCCACACCCCCTGGTAGCACCGAGACAAGGCCAGCAAAGTTCGCAACAGCATACGCCAATATCACTGCCCCTATATTTACCCATTCTCCAAACGCAATATAAACGACATAAATAGTCATAATCTCCCACCACGTTGCCAGCGCAGACCAGATCAGTGGCATTTTCAGCTGTCGCCAGTCTTTGCGGACAATCATGTAATTGTCGTGCAGGCCTTCAAAAAGCGTGCGTACTTTGTCGACATTGATAGTATCTGGTCGGTTTGGGCGGACAAGTCGTATGAGTGTATTTATAGCCTTGCTCATGTAGGTAAAGAAGCCTGCTATACGCCGCTTGCTACCGATAATAAATGCAAATCCACCTGTAACCATCACCAGCGTCGTCACAATGACTGAAGCGATGAGCAAGATTATACTGCTCATATGACCTTGAAGCGCCAGCGCAAATATCCCAACGGCAATCAAGACTTCAAACGACAGGAACATCAAAATCAGTTTCAACATTTGCACCACTGCAGACTTTGGAGCTTCTATCCCCTCTTGCCTGTTTCGTAGGCCAAAATACGATATTCCTGTTACTCCGCCGCTCGGGAACACATTGTTGACAAAATTGAGCTCTAAACTTGCTCGATAGAGTTTTTTGTACGGGAGCGTGTGCCCTACCATTTGAAACAAATTTTTATACAGCCTCGTTTGTGCATCATAGTTCAAGACTTGCATAACAGGCATAAGTAGTAGCGCCCACGCATTGACTCGAAACAAATTCTCAAAGGTTTCTTTGAACTGGTCTCGAATGGCAATCACCAAAATGATAAGCGCTACAACCGTAAGAATATTTACGAGCACCTTCCAGTTTCGTCGAAAAAATGACCCTTCTGCCATAAATGGTATTATACAGGTATGATTCAAGCGATCTGTATTTTGGGACGACAACCGGCGCTAGGCCTGGCAGAGCTGGAGAGTTTATACGGTACCAATGTCATCACGCCCTTGGGTGGCCACGCGGCCGGACTGACGCTCAGTGCTGAGGACGTCGACTTTAAGCGTCTTGGCGGCAGCACACGTCTAGCGGTCGTCCTGGGCGAAGTCGACAGCACCGTCTGGACTCGCGTGGAAAAAGCTTTAGGGGGTTTCGTCAAGTCCACCGCATTTGCTCTCCCCGCCGAAGGGAAGTTTCACCTGGGATTATCCGTATACGGGTTTAATGCATCGCCTAGCAAAATCAACGCGCTTGGTTTAACGCTCAAAAAAATCCTCCGCTCGCGGCACGACGGCTCTGTGCGACTCGCCCCAAACAACGATACCGAGCTCGGCGCAGCACAAGTCATTCACAACCGACTCGTCACACCCCAAGGCACCGAACTCTTGCTGGTCGCCGGCGGCGATAAAACGTACATCGCCAAAACCATTCATATCCAGGACATTGCCAGCTACACTACGCGTGACCGCGAACGCCCCAGGCGTGACGCCCGCGTCGGTATGTTGCCACCCAAACTCGCACAGATCATCCTGAACCTTGCTGCTGGCAAGCTCCAGAGTCAAGCGTCAAGCGTCAAGCGTCAAGATGAGTGCGTTGTGTTGGATCCGTTTTGCGGCACTGGGGTGTTGCTCCAAGAAGCCCTCCTCATGGGTTATGCCGCGTATGGAACCGATCTTGACCCGCGCATGATTGAGTACTCGCAGCAAAATCTCGCGTGGCTGAAAGAAAGGTTTTCGGGATTAGAGAGCCGGGGTCTGAGAATCGAACACGGTGACGCCACAACCCACCAGTGGCAGCCAACCCCGCACATTATTGCCTGCGAAACCTATCTCGGACGTCCCTTCACGGAGAGACCAAGTCCTGCCATCCTTGCCCAAACCATCAGTGAAGTAAACCTGATCCTGAAGCGTTTTTTGCAAAACATCACCCCGCAACTCCAGAGTGACACTCGCCTGTGTCTCGCGCTACCCTGCTGGTTTGATGAGCGCGAACAAAAACACCTGCCCCTGCTCGACCATCTTGCAGACATGGGGCTTGAGCGCCTTGCCTTCCAACATGCCGCAGCCCAAGACCTCGTGTACCACCGCGAAGGTCAGATTGTCGGCCGTGAACTCGTGACATTAGTAAGAAAATAAGCTACACTATAGAACTTATGAAGCAAATAACAGGGGTGAAAAAACTGATTCGACCAGGTGACCTAGTCGTCGCTCTCTACATATTTGGCATTATGGCTGCCGAGCTCATGGGTGCAAAAACTTTTGTCATTGGCCAATTCGGAGAGTACACCCTCCGCGCCAGCGTAGCCATTTTTCTCATGCCACTACTATTTACCCTTACCGATGTCGTCACTGAAGTCCGTGGTCGCGAACGTGCCCGCAGCCTAGTGCTCTCTGGCCTCGCCGTTATTACGCTGCTTGTCTTTTATGCTATGCTCGCGACCGCCCTACCACCCTCGGCTCGCTCCGTTGGGAATGAAGCGGCTTACGATAGCGTTTTTCACAATTCCATCCGCATGTCTGTCGCCAGCCTCATAGCGTTTGCGTCTTCTGCTTTTCTCGATATCGCCATCTTCGCCAAACTTCGCGAGCGTATGCATAAACGTGCACTGTGGGTGCGAAACAATGTCTCGAACATCATCTCGATGTTCGTCGACTCGCTGGTGTTTCTCACCGTGGCTTTTTACGCCCTAAACCACAGTGTATCTAGCAACATATCCTTTATCTTCAGCCTACTCATTCCCTACTGGCTCCTCAAATGCCTCATGTCTGCCCTCGCCACCCCTCTCGTGTACGCCGGCGTCCGCTTCCTCCGCCAGGACAAATCTCGGTAAACATTGACTTTCAGAGGTAGTTTGACATATAATGACCTCAGATTGAGGCTCGGAGTACCCCTCCAGCCTCATTTTTAACAAATCTAATGCGCAACTACTTTCCACTGCTAAGGTCTGGCCACAGACGAGTGCAGTGCAAGGCGCCGTGGTGAAGCGCGTAGCGAGTCGTTCTAACGTACGATGAGCGAGCACTACCACCCGGCAACGCAGCAATGTGCCGTCTGTGGTCGACCGCACATCTGGGAGAATAATTATGTCACATGTCAAAGCCGGTGGTACAAGTAAAAACACTCGCGATAGCCAAGGCCAGCGCCTCGGTGTCAAGCGCTTTGGCGGCCAAGTCGTCAAAAATGGCGAAGTTATCGTCCGCCAAGTCGGCGCCACAAAGCGTGCCGGCACCGGCACGACCATGAGCCGCAACTTCACCATCCACGCCGCCAAAGACGGTACGGTCAAAATGGCCAGCCGCAAAGTCCGCACCTTCTCCGGGCGCTCCGTCCGCCGCACCGAAGTAACGGTAGAATAGACCCTTCACGCATGCTCACAAAAAGCCACTGTCTTGACTTTTTGTGAGCTACACATTTCACGACACCGAAGTTAGCATTGAGTACACCAGAAACTCCCATGAACACAAGAATCTATGTGTTGACTCGGTAGAGTTCCCTACAGCAAACCCCTGTTTGCCAGTCGAAACGGAATATAACCAAGCAACGTATTCTTTTACTCACACTTCTGTCCCAGCTTGGACAAAAGTGTAGTATATTGGAATTATGCAGCAGAACTATGACTGGAGTCATCTACATAAATATCGCGAGATGAAACACCCCGCCCTCATCTACGTTTTACGGGGTTTATTCCCTCCTACCCGTGAAAACATCTTGCTATCGTTCAAACCAAGTCTATTTTTTGCAGAGTTGTCAAAAGTTTCCGGATACAAAAAGCATACCCTCGAACAGTCGTATTATCGCGCTTGTCGCAAAGGGCTTGTTTCTCGGGAAACAATACCTCGCCTCACCGCTGAAGGCCAACGCGTACTTCACCCGTTTATCGCAGAGAAACTCGGTAAAGACGCTCGCCTGTTGTTGATATATGACATTCCGGAGTACATGGAAACCGAACGACGAGCGCTCAAGCGGCTACTCCACTGTTTGGGTTTTGAAATGGTACAGCAAAGTGTCTGGGCAACAGATTTCGACCATCGCGAGACCATTCGAAATGCCGTGAAGGAACTCGACATAGCCGGCTGCGTCGAGCTGTTTGAAAGTATCCGTCTCGAGATATAAACCCCTCTTCAATACATTGCTCTTTTTACATAGCTTTTTTGAACTCACATATTTGTCCCAGCTGGGACGGAATAGTGAGTTTTGCGAGGTGCGAGGGGTGAGATGTGGGGCTTGAAATATGGGTGAGGCTAGCGGCGGGTGTCTCGTCAGAAGGCAGATGGTATAGAGGAAACCCTGAGCCAGAACGAGTGGGCTGCTTCCACTGCGCCTTAGACCAACTCACCTCTATGAGCTACGTTTGTCGCTTGTTCTAGCAGCTCAGTGATGCCCTGGATAGCATTGACTCCGGCTGGTAGCTCTGCCCCATCTGCTGTATACACTACGCGGAGCGGTTCCCCCTGAGTCGTCACAAACTGTACAGCCGCCTGAGGCGCACAAGGATACCCGTCGCGATCCCCAACTTGTATAAGCCCTGCCGTCATAGCAACTACAGTCTGAGTAGTTTCTAAGCCACCAGCTTTTACCCTGATATCTCCTAGTGTTGCGTTGCTCGGGAGCAGTATCCCAGATAGGGGGAAAGAACCTCGTCTCCGCCGACCTTCCGTATTCGGTGGTTGCAGCAGAACCTGCCAGGCTGAACCACCGCCATATACGTCACACCGGGGTACTACGGTATGGGGGCAGGTAGTTACGGTTTTGTACATGGGCACCGTAGGGTTGGCCGCCTTGTATCTCTCCCCGACAGCTGCAATCAACCCCGCTACGGCTACAATTTCTGGGGTTGCTTGGGGGTGTTGCCGAGCTCGTTCGAAGCGCTCGCTGTTGCGACCGTCGGCACGATCTAGACGCCGAGCCTTACGCCCAGCACGTAGACCAGCAAAGACTCTCCTGACAAACCCACCATGCGTATCGACACTACTTTCAAAAGCAATAGTTTCACTCATAGACTGCTATTATACCAAACGTGTGATATTTGTCACTATTTCGCAGGCTTGATTTACTGAGGCTTCGCTTGAGGATCAACATAGAGCGCATTTGGGTAATCTATTGCAAGTCCCGTATCCCACATATGTTTATTATCAGCGAGTACATTGTATAGATCTGTAATTTTGCTTTGTGGATTTCTCGTATGCTCGCTAGTTAAGACTGCTGTACCGTTCGTGGACTGTTTGCCTACTTTACCATTATTAGCTGTGTCACCGTCAGCTATGCATACACCGCCATATCTATCCACCAAAACAGAGAATTGTTTTCCTGATATGAACGGGTCACCGCCTAGATCTTCCCTACCAATAACAACAGTGCCTAGTCCTGGGATTACTCCATCTGACCCTGGTTTATTCAGCCCTGCTACATCTATGCTCCCCAGCATACGGCCCGTTCTAGACTGACCGTCGCCTACATCATGTCCGGCTAACGGCAGTCTTATAACTGATACGTCCATTAATTGGCTACCTATGCCGGTAGGATTCGACACGTCGTAGCGCCCAACAATCGCTACGAGCGAACCGCCTTTTTCTTCACCCGTACCGACAACCGCGAGCAGACCTGGTAACACATCACCTCTCTGCTCTCCGGGCATAATAGGTGACGTTACCGAAACGCTGCTTCCTCCCCTCAGTTCTGTCATACAGCCACTTTCAAGCAGCTCGCGGACAGTTGGTGATGCTACGGAAACTTCAGCACGGCCGACCATTTGTCCCACAGCTTGCGCCGCCCCTATAAGTCTAAAAGGAGATATTGGATTTTCTTGACTGGGGGGAACATTGTTTGCCATTTGATAACTTTCTATTTATAGATTATTATGTTTTAACAGTAGAATAAGTTTAGCATAAGTTGTTTGTTAAGTCAAGCTTATTGTGAAAAACACCGAGACTGCTCGGTGTTTTTCGCTACGATGGAGGGTGCGTTTTTAGGTTTTGGTATTTTGCCGGTAGGCATTTGGGCTGCGACATCCATGCTATCGCGCGACCCTGCACCTCCCGGGGTGCCTAGTGGGTACGCTACCGCAGCCTCGAGAGCAGCATGCCCTATGCGGATAACAACCGGATTACCCGTCACCGCTTCACCGGGACCAAGTATACGACCCCTGTCACCACTGGTACCGATTATGTTTTGTGTGTTTGAACTCATGTATATATGATAGCATAAGTGCTATAGAATGTCAAATCTGGCGAAAGAAGATCTATAGACCGAGGTGGAACTTTATGCGGTCGACTACGTCGCTCATAACAACCTGGCTTTTTACCATGTAGTCGTCGACGCCCAGGCCTTGGGCGCGCTGCTTGTCACTGTCCTGGCTGAGTGCGGTGAGCATAATAATCTTGAGGTTGGCCGTTTCGGGAGTGTTGCGTAAAATGTCGAGTACGTCGAAACCGCTGATTTTGGGCATCATAGCGTCGAGTACTACGAGGTTTGGTTTGAAGTCTTTGGCGGCAGCCAGGGCTTCTTCGCCATTTGCGACACGTCGTATGACAAAACCTTCGGCCTGAAGGCGCATAATATACGTGTTTGCTAGGGCTTCATCGTCCTCGACAAGTAGAATTTTTTTGCTGTGAAGGTCGGTTGTTTCATCCATACTGCTCATGGTACTTCGATAAGAGATGAGAGTCAAGTATAGAGTGTGCTTGGACGCTACTCACAGCTAAAAACAGTGTTCCAGGCACAAAAACAGTCAGTTCTGCTACTTCTTCAAGGCGGCAATGAAGCCCTGGAACATAGGATGCGGGTGGTTGGGACGAGACTTGAACTCTGGATGATATTGGCTTGCCATCAAAAACGGATGATCGGCACCTTCGATCACTTCTACCAGTCCATTGTCTGGGTTTATGCCACTCGCGCGGATTCCCCAGCTTTCGTACTCTGGGACATACTGTGCCATCGCCTCGTAGCGATGTCGGTGGCGCTCCTGGATATCTTGTGTGCCGTAGAGTCGTGCCGCCAAACTATCCGCCTCGAAGTGACATGCGTAGTTGCCGAGGCGCATGGTGCCGCCGGTGTTTTCTTTGCCCTTTTGGCTTTCCATGGTGGCGATTACGGGGTGAGTGGTGTCTGGGTCAACTTCGGTAGTATGAGCATCTTCGTACCCATGTAGTCGTGCGGCCGCGATTACCATCATATGGAGGCCGTAGCACAGTCCAAGATACGGTAGTTTTTTGGTGAGCGCGTGTTCAGCCGCTCGGATTTTGCCCTCAACTCCTCGTGTACCGAAGCCCCCTGGCACCACCACACCATCGACTGCAGACAGCTGTTCGGCAACCTCCGCAAGAGAGCTATCACCAAGTTTTTCGGCATCGATCCAGTCAATCTCTATACCGACATCGTTTGCCCAGGCGGCTGCTCGCAGTGCCTCAAACACCGACATGTACGTGTCTGTGTTGTCGAGGTACTTTGCTACCACACCGACTCGCACCGTTTCGTGCGGTTTAGCCAGAGCCTTTTCGACCACCGTTCGCCACTCTGTAAGTGTAGGTTTTTGTACAGTAAAGCCAAGTTGCGTACAGATAACATCTGCTATACCAGTGTCTTCGAGAGTCAACGGCACCTGATAAATAGTCTCAGCGTTTGGCAGGAGTGCTATAGCCTCAGGCTGTACGCCCGTAAAAAGGCTGAGCTTTTCCTTTACAGAATTGGGAGCTTGGGCTTCGCTGCGACATACCAAAATATTTGGCGCAATGCCGAGACCGCGCAAGTCGCGTACAGAATTCTGCGCCGGCTTGCTTTTGAACTCATGGCTCGCCCCAAGATACGGCATGTAAACTACGTGCACAAAAATGCCGTTGTCTTTACCGACACGCATGCCAAGTTCACGGATCGCCTCAAGAAACGAGAGGCTTTCGTAGTCTCCAACGGTGCCACCGATCTCTACAATATGGACATCAAAGCCTTCGGCAGCAGCAAGAATATGCTCTTGAATTGCACGAGTTACGTGTGGAATAATCTGAACGGTATTGCCCCCGTATGTGCCCTTTCGCTCTGCTTCGATGACACCCAGTAGAACGCGTCCGCTCATGAGCGAACTTTCCCGCGTCAGTTCCTGGTCGATGAAACGTTCGTAATGACCGAGATCAAGGTCGGTTTCTGCACCATCTTTGGTAACAAAGCACTCGCCATGCTCCCGCGGGTTGAGCATACCGGCGTCGACGTTTAGGTATGGATCGCACTTTTGGATGTTGACGGTAAGTCCGCGAGCTTTGAGGAGGTTACCGATGGAGGCGGCGGTAATGCCCTTTCCAAGCCCCGAAAGCACCCCACCTGTTACAAATACAAACTTCGTTTGCTTTTCTGCCACGCTTCTCAACTCCCCTCGTTTATCCCATTTATGATACTCTGTCAGCCGTGTCGACGCAACCCTACGATGGCAGGGACGCCGTTATTTGAGGCTGTCGGTGGCTGCTTTGAGCTGAGTGTCGTTCTGAGCTTTTGAATCTTCTGGGCTGAGCGCGGCAACAACATCTGGTGTTATGCCTGTTTTGTCGATGTTGGTACCCTTGGGAGAGTACCATTTACCAATAGTAACCTTGAGGGAACTACCATCTTTGAACGGTACGAGCTGCTGCACTACACCTTTACCATAACTTTTTTCGCCAACGAGTTTCGCGCCTTTTTGATCTCGGAGTGCGAGAGCCGTTATTTCAGAGGCAGAGGCTGATCCAGCGTTGATAAGCACCGTAGTTTTCATGTCCTTCAGTATTGGGTTACCTGAGGCACGACTAATGTCTGTAACCGTTGTACCGCGCTTTTGCTGCACGACGACATCACCTTGCTTTAGCCATAGACTACACAAGCCCACCGCGGAAGTAACTTCTCCACCGGGGTTATCACGCAAATCTAGCACAATGCTAGAAACGCCCGCATCCTTAAAACTCTGTGCGGCTTTGGCCGCCAGCTCATCGGTGTCATCGCTGAACTGACTTACCTGCATATAACCTATGTTGCCTTCGAGTATTTTTGAAGTAACTGAGGGCACGTGGATAGTGTCACGTGTAATAGTGAGGTCCAGACGCTCTTTCTTGTCTCGTATAATCGTAAGGTTTACTTTGGTGCCCTTTTCGCCACGGATCTTCAGTACAGCTTCTGTCGCCGTCATGCCGCTGGTAGTCTTACCGTCGACGGCGAGAATAATGTCTTTGGCGCGTATACCCGCTGCTTCAGCAGGAGAACCAGTGATGGGAGCAACCACGACAACGTTGTTCTCTTGGTCGAGCTCAAGCTGCGCACCTATGCCGGTAATAGTACCCTGGAGGTCATTGTTGAACTCATTGGCCTCTTTGGCGGTAAAAAACTGTGTGTATGGGTCTTTGGTGCTTTGCGCAAGACCATGCTTCAGACCGTCGAGCACTTGCTGTTTGCTCAGTGTACCGTCGTAATTTTCTCGCAGCGCCCGGTATACCGTGTCGACCTGGCTATAGTCAAAACTGCTCGGCAAGTCAGTGCGAGGAGTAAAGGCTTGGCGCTGTAAACCGATTTTGCCCTGGCCTACAAACAAGCCAAGGAGGAAAATCGATACCACCAGTGCCGCGCCTGCGACCCATCCAAAAATGTTTGATGAAAAAAATTGAATAGTTTTTTTATGCATATGCTTTCTAGTATACAGACTTGTGTTGAGAAATATAGTTTTTGCCACCGACATACGCTACACTGCATATATGTCCGAACTATTGCAGGCAAAAACTCTGACACAAGAGGAATATGCTGACGCGCTTTTGCAGCTTACACTGACAGGGTCTGAAAAAAAGTCGTTCTTGCACGCACCTTTTTTTGGAGCTTGGCAGGAAGCCGCTGGGAGAACTGTGCTGTATTTTGCCGTAACCAAGAAAAAAAGTATGATTTGCTGCGGCCTCGCGATTCGCTACGACACAAATGCCGGTCAAAACTACTTCTACTGTCCCTACGGGCCCCTCGTGGAAACCTGGTCGGACGAGCTCTATACCTGTCTCGTGTCTTTTTTTTCTACCATTGCACGGCAGCACAACAGCATGTTTGTCCGACTTGATAGCCCCTCCCTACATAGCCTGACCAACGTGCGCCCAGCTCCGCTTGCAGTAGCTGCGACGGCCAGCCTACAGCCCCGTGCAGAATGGGTTTTAGACATTAGCCCAGACGAAGACATCATACTCGCTGGTATGCATAAACACACTCGATATGGTATACGAAATGCCCTACGCAAAGGCTGTAGGGTTAGCATTTGTACACCCCGAGAGGCGCCCATCGATACCTTTTATGAGATTATGGTTGAAACCGGAGCGCGTGATGGCTTCAGCATTTTTTCAAAGGAATACTACCGGGCAGCACTTGAGTCATTGAGCGACCAAGAAGGCTTTGTGGCCATATGTTATGTCGGTGATGTCGCAGCAGCCGCTTCCCTATTTGTGCTTTTTGACGGTCAAGCTCACTACGCCTTTTCCGGGTCCACAACAGAGCACCGCAAGATTGCGCCAAGCTACCTCCTGTTGTGGGAAGCTATGGTAGAGGCCAGGCGTCGTGAGTGCAGTCTGTTTAACTTTGGTGGCATTCAGGACGATGTAAAGGGTTTGCACCTTGAGAATGTCACAAGTTTCAAAAAACGTTTTGGAGGGGTTGCCGTACATCATCCAAGGCCAGTCGATATAGTCTATGCGCCGATTCGGTATAGACTGTTCAGTCTATACAAATTTTTGCAGCGCAGCCTCAAAAACAGGTGAACGTAGCCGAGCCTACTGCTTGTATGCTCCTGTCCTAGTTAAAATATATGTAGATGAGGGTAGAAGCGACGCGGGCATCTATCCGCATTTCGCTGTATGTCCCTGCTACACCATAGTTGTACTGGCTGACCCAGATAGATCCGTCAGCATTGACCGATTCGACCCACATGACATGTCCGTAGTAGCCGGCCATTGACACTGCTACTGTTTTTTCACGGGGCTGATTGCTTGTGGGTATGCGGGCTCGCGCCGCATTGCCCGGCCATTGGTTGGCGTTACCTACCCCACCCCAGTATGGCATGTACCCGTATGTTTGGAACACTTTCCAGGCCGTATAGCTTACGCACTCGCGGTTGTACATACCCCAGTCATCAAGCATTGAGTCTTGCGGCGCATTTGCCCATTTGGCTGGATAACCTCCCTTGCTGGGATCCCCGGCAATGACCCCACTGCTACTGCTGGTAAGTCGTCGGTTTGCTGCGGCCTGCGCTGCTTTGAGCTCTGCAACTTTACTGTTGTTTGCAGCAATTTGGGCATTGAAAGCACCCTGCTGTTCTTCATTGTAGTTGAGCATTTCCCACTGCTTGGCGCGATCAGCATTCAACTGAGATTGCTGAACCTGCATGTCTCGGATAAGCTGTTCGACTTTGGCTTTCTGAACCTGAAGTTGTTTTTCTAGCTCTGCAATTTTTTTGAGCGTGTTTTGCAGCTTGCTTTGTACACGGGTACGATACTCCTGTTTGTCAACAAAGTCGCTTAAGTCCGAGCTCCCCGCTAAAACCTCGAGCGAGCTGGGTGTGCCATCGACATACATTGCCTTGATATCGCTCGCCAAAATATCTCGCTGGCGTACGATCTCTGCCTGCGCCGCCGCGATCTGTTGCTGGAGACTGGTCTGCAAGGCAAGGTTCGCGTTGATAGAGGCTTGCAACCCATCAATTTGCACTTGCAACTTGGCTATAGCATCGGCGTAACTTGCTGCCTGAGCCTGAAGGTCATTAACTGCGGCCTGAGTTGAATTGTTTTGAGCCTGAAGGGCGTTAATCTGGTCTTGGTACTGGTCGGCATAGGCATGTCGCTGCCAGACAGGTGCAAGGCTGCCAGTCATAAGTATAAAACCACTTAGAACCAGTAGCGTTGTACTCTTCGACGGAGCCAAGAAACGGTAACGCGCAGAACGAGTTTGAGAGACTGTTTTTTTCATAGTTGTGTGTTTTTTAGAGAACACGCTTATGATATCACATATGTGCAAGCTTTTTCAACCTATACTTTCCCCGCCCGAAGGTGGCGGTTATACATGGTACTGATTTATTTCTTTGGTGCTTTGAATTTGAGATACCGCTGTGTGGCAATGACAGAAGAAGCGGCTCCTATTAGTATACCAAGCGTAAGCTGCATGAGCAACAGCTGCCAGTAATATTGTTGGATGAAAAGCTGGCTATAACTAATGTCGAGCAGTCCCAAACTCGTCGCCTGAAGCGAGTTCGAAGCCGTTATGAACAGCCCGTTGATAAGCAGGATAGAGACGATTGCTGAGATAAAACCATAGACAACCGTCTCAACTACGAACGGACCACGGATATACCAAGTGGTCGCGCCGAGCAGGCGCATAATTTGTAGCTCGTCCCTACGGTTGAAGATTGCCATTTGTATGGTATTAAATATGATTAACACAGAGATGAGCGCAAACACTGCCACGGCAATCACCCCTGCTCGACGTAAAATGTTTGTGGCGTGAGTGATCTTGTCGATGGTGGTACGGCGTTCACCGTTGTCAGAGATGGGGTCTGACTGTATTTTCTGCCATTCGGGTTGCAGCACATAGTTCCGAATTTGATCCATGTGGTTGAGATCTTTTGGTTTAATCTTGACAGTGGCCGGTATGGGATTATCCGTCTCGTTTGCCGCTGCGAGTAGCTGTTCGTTGTTGGCGTTTTGCTGTATAAATGCCCGTAGAGCAGCCGCCTTATCCAGATACAGAACATTTTCGACATTTGGCAAGTTTTGTAGGTTCGAGACAAATGCTTTCGCTTGCTCTGGAGTGGTGTCGTCTTTTAGGTAGACTGAAATGTCGATTTTATTGGTGATTTGTTCAACCTGGTTGCTAAATGTCGCATTTACTATAATGGAGAATAGGATGATACTGAGTGTAATAATCATAGTAGCCATCGCTGCCACTGCGAGCCATGCATTGCGCACAAAATACACCAACCCCGTTCGGATAATACGGCGAGTTGTTGTCAGCCGCCGAGCCATCAGCCAACCTTCTTTGCTGGTTTAGCAGGGGCGTATGTCGACCCAGCTCTATCGCTTGCGATTTCGCCATTTTGGATAGTAATGACACGGCGCTGCAGTTTATTCACGATTTCTTGGTTGTGTGTAGTCAAAAGCACGGTTGTGCCGTATCGATTGATTTTTTCGAGTACATGTATAACGTCCCACGCGTGTTTTGGATCGAGATTACCTGTCGGTTCGTCGGCTATAAGTATCTTCGGTTGACGCACAATGGCGCGAGCAATCGCTACCCGCTGCCGTTCACCACCGCTGAGTTCTATAGGCATGCGCTTTGCCTTATCTTTGAGATTGACGATCTCCAGTACTCTAGGCACGGTCGAGTTTATCTCTTTTGTACTAGCCCCAACCACCTCGAGAGCAAAAGCAACATTTTCGAACACCGTTCGATTGGGCAAGAGCTTAAAATCTTGAAAAACGGTACCGATTTTACGTCGCAACAGCGGGATATCTCTGTCGGGGAGTTTATCGTAGTCAATCCCACCGACGATAATCTTGCCACTCGTCGGTCGCTCTTCTCTGGTCAGGAGCTTCAGGAGTGTTGACTTGCCTGCGCCACTTTGTCCAATGACAATAACAAACTCTTTTGGTTCCACGTGCAAACTCACCCGGTCGAGCGCTGCACCAAGGTTTTTATTGTACGTCTTCGTTACCCGATCCAACAAAATCATTAGCACTATTATAGCACGGACGACGTATCACCAGCGCCCATCCTGACCTCTATAGATACTTTAACCTTCATGCGCTTGCAGTGAGAGAAGTTGTTCCGAGTGTGTGTTCGAGGTAGGTGTTGATAAACGGGTCAAGATCACCGCCTAGGACTTTGTCTGGATCGGAGCTGGTGTATTCAGTTCGAAGGTCTTTGACTTGTTTGTACGGGTGAAGCACGTACGAGCGGATTTGGTTACCCCAGGCGGCTTGTTCGTTTGGCCCTTTTAGTTCACTCACCCGTTCGGCGTGCTGCTCGAGCTGCAAGGCGGCCAAGCGTGATCGCAAAATTGTCATAGCTGTTTCACGGTTTTGTAGTTGGCTGCGTTCATTCTGGATTGCCACCACTATGCCTGTGGGTACGTGCGTGATCCGCACGGCCGAATCGGTGGTGTTGACGCTCTGACCACCGTGACCGCCACTGCGGTAGACATCAATCTTTAGGTCTTTTTCGTCTACTTCAACATCCTCAGGTGTTTCGATCTTGGGCAATATTTCGACTTTTGCAAAGCTGGTTTCACGGCTTTCGGCGTTGAACGGGCTCAAACGCACGAGGCGGTGCACACCATGTTCGCCTTTGAGTTTACCGTACGCAAAATCCCCTGCGATTTCGAGAGTCGCACTTTTGAACCCACCTTCATCTGCTGGCGATTCTTCTATCATATGTACACCCATGTCGCCTTGCTCTGCCCAACGTACATACATGCGGAGCAGCATGCCCGTCCAGTCTTGTGCATCTGCCCCACCTGCACCAGCATGCAGGCTCAATATGGCGGCATGGTCATCATACGGTCCAGAAAATTTGAGTTCTTCACGCAGTTCCGCGAACCGTGCCTCAGCCTGAGCCAACTGACTACTAAGCTCGTCTTTGAGCGAGCCATCCCCTAAGCTTGCAAGCTCAAGGACATCGTCGACCATAGCCTTGAGTGACTGCCAAGGGGTAAGTCGCCGCTGTAGTGCAGCATGGTCACGGAGCATGTGTTGTGCCAGCTCAGGGTCATCCCAGAGATCGGGCGCGGCTATGTGCCGGTCGAGCGCATCCTTCTTGGCACTGAGCTCCAAAAAATGTATACGCTCAAGGGCGTTTGTTAGCTCATGTTGTAACTTTTCAGCTTGCTGTCGTACGTCTTCCATTACTCTCTCTGGGAAGTTTGTTGCTGCCATAGTCCAGCAATTTGCTTACTAAGCTCACTGGCCAGCTGGGGAGTGGCGCTCCCATATATACCAAGCCCACCTATATTATCGCCAAACATCGCCCTTGTGACATCGACAATGTCGCTCTTTGTAACCGCCTGAATCCGTTCTGGGAAAGCGTAATAATCATCGATATATTCGTCGAAGAAATAGCGACTCGTATACCCGCCCGCTGTACTTGCTACCGTCTGAGCACTGCGTTGATAGCGCCCTGTCAAATACGCCTGTGCAGCCGAAATGTCTGCCTCGGCAAGTTCGCCACGGAACAAATTGCCCAGCTGCTCGGTAATGATGTCGAACAGAGCTGGCGCATTCGCCACTGATACCTGGCTCCCAAACCAGAGATTACTACTCAGCTTGATCTGCTGAAAACCACTGTTCATCCCGTACACCAGCCCTCTCTCCCGCGCGGTTCCAAGAATTTTTGAATACAGCGTTTCGGTCAGTAAAGCGTTCACCATATGGAGCGCATCGAGTTCACTCTCTTCGAGCCGTCGATTCATGAAGGTGTCTATGTAAAAGTACAGAGTGTCGACAGTTTCATTTGGTATACAGACTGGTTTTTTTGGTGATTGTACAACCTCATCAGGCATACCAAAACGTTCACCTCGGGGCAACCGAATATCTTCGAGCATTTGGATAATCATCGCTTTACGTCTGCTGACATTGCCGGCAATTACAAACCGCATGTTATCGGTCGTGTGCGTCCTGCGGTAGTGATCGCGTACGTCATCGAGCGTCACATGCTCCATGAGCTCCAGGCGTGTTTTATCTGTTTCCGAGACAAGCCCGTAGGCTTTGCGGCTTGCCGCCCCCAACTGGCGATAGTGGTTGTTTGCCCGTGCCGCGAGTTCCTCGCGCACATTCCCAAACTCGGCATCAAATTCTTCCTGTAAAAAAAGGGGGCGTTCGATAGCAGTAAGCAGCAATCCGTACACTCGCTTCCACTCAAAATCTGCACACTCGGTTTCGTAAACAATATCGTAGACATCGGTCGAGGCATTGCTGTAGGCACCATTTTTTTCGACTTCTGCCTGAAAATCACGTGCCCGAGGGTATTCGTCGTTTGCACCGAGTAAGATATGCTCCATAAGATGCGGAGTTTCCCATTTGGCATGCTCGACCAGATATTCCCCTGCACGGAAATTGATATACACATCCATGACCGTCGCATCAGGAACATGTACGAGTAGTCCCTTGGCGCCGTTGCTCAGTAATACTTCTTCAACAGTGTGTTTCATAAAGTTTGTAGTTTGTCGCCTGTAGCTTGTACCCTCAGAACTAGGAACTATTTACGTTTTCTCGCTTTCGCCTTTCGCTGACGTTCCGCTTTGTTTGCACGGGCTCGTTGCTTGGAGCTAGAATGCGATTTGGCTGCCTGTTTTCGCTCAAAATCTGCCGCCTCAAACTCAGAGTCACCTTGCAAAATTTCCCCAGCATTACTTATAGAGCCCCGCGCCGCGAGGGTAAGTTCTGTTTCTACCGGTTCTTCAAGCTCGCTCGGGTCAACTGGTTCAGCATGGAAAACTGCCCGAACTACCTCGTGTCGCAATGTATGCTGCATATCTTCAAAAATCAGTTGCCCACGCCGGCGATATTCGACGAGCGGATCACGCTGACCAACACTCATCCAACCAATACCTTCGCGTAAATGATCCATGTTTTCGAGATGTTGCATCCATAAGTTATCGAGAATTTGTAGGTAAATATCTCGCTCAACTTTCCGCATAATCTCCGGTGTAAATGCAACCTCCCGACCCTCGTACAGTTCCTTGGCTTCGGCTATCAGCACCGGCTTTATTTTGTCAGCAGATGTTGCAAAAATACGATCCAGCGCGGCTTCGTCAAACGGCAAGAGCTCTTTGACAGTAGGCTCAAAGTCTTCTGTCAGGCGCAGCGGCGAATCAGCCAAGAGCGTCACTTCTTCAGTAATATATGCCTTAACCCGCTTACTAATGTCGTCGGCTCGTAAAATTTCCTTTCGCATGGCATAGGTCGCTTTGCGATGTCGGTTCATAACGTCGTCATACTGCACGACATTTTTACGCTGATCGAAGTGAAACCCTTCCACTTTGCGTTGCGCCGACTCAAGGCTACGAGAAATCATCCGGTTTTCTATGGGAATATCTTCATCGACCTTGAGCCTATCCATAACCTTGCTAATACGATCACCGCCAAAAATTCTCATGAGGTCATCTTCAGTACTCACATAAAACTGCGTCACGCCCGGGTCACCCTGGCGCCCAGCACGACCACGGAGCTGATTGTCGATTCGACGAGATTCATGGCGCTCTGAACCCAAAACGAAAAGTCCGCCGAGCTTCTTAACCCCTTCGCCGAGTACAATGTCAGTCCCGCGTCCAGCAATGTTTGTAGCAAGCGTTACCGCCCCTGGCTGCCCAGCCTGCGCCACGATTTTGGCCTCGCGCTCGTTGTTTTTCGCATTTAAAACTTGGTGCGGGACACCAGCCTTTTTAAGCAAGCCTGCAAGCTTTTCGTTTTTCTCGATGGAAACAGTTCCGATCAACACTGGCTGACCTTTTTCGTGCAGAGCCTTTACTTCGCTCACAATGGCCTTAAATTTGGCAGCTTCACTCCGATAGATTCGGTCGCTACGGTCTTCGCGAGCTATTTTACGGTTAGACGGAATCTCGACAACATCAAGTTTATAAATCTGATGAAACTCTTCACTTTCAGTCATTGCCGTACCGGTCATGCCGGCTAGCTTATCGTAGAGACGGAAGTAGTTTTGGAACGAAATAGTCGCTAGTGTCATCGATTCTTCCTGCACTTCGACACCTTCCTTGGCTTCGATAGCCTGGTGCAAGCCTTCGTTGTACCGCCGACCAGCCAGCAAACGACCCGTAAACTCGTCGACTATGACGATCTCACCCTCATTTGTTACTACATAGTCTTTGTCCCGTTTGAAAAGTGTCTGCGCACGTAGAGCCTGTTCCAAGTGATAAAGGGTGCGAATATTATCCGTACCGTAAATATTTTCGATTCCTAGAATTTTCTCGATTGCATCGACACCGAGATCGTTGAGAACGACTGTCTTTCGCTTCTCGTCGACCTCATAGTGCTTCGGCTTCAGCTGTCGTACAGTGCGAGCAAACTGCTCGTACGCGTTCCCTGGTGTCACGCTAGGAGCGCTGATAATCAGTGGCGTCCGAGCTTCATCGATCAAGATAGAGTCGACTTCATCCACAATGGCATAATTCAGATCGCGCTGACGCAGTTGGTCTGTTTCGCGCACCATGTTGTCGCGGAGGTAGTCGAAACCAAACTCGTTGTTGGTGCCATACGTAATATCTGCCGCATATGCCTCCTGGCGAGTACAAGGGCGAAGGTGCCGAAAACGCTCTTCTTCTTGTTCGGTGTCAGTGTAAGAAGGGTCATACATATACGAGTGGTCAGCTTTGATTACCGCTGTCGAAAGACCGAGAAAATGATAAATTTGCGCCATCCAGCCAGCATCGCGCTGAGCCAAGTAATCGTTGACTGTGATCAGGTGCGCACCCTTTCCGCTCAGGGCGTTCAGGTACATTGGCGCCGTCGCTACCAATGTTTTACCCTCACCAGTTTTCATTTCGCTGACATTACCTTCGTGCAGCACAATCCCACCAATGAGCTGAACATCGTAGTGACGCTGTTTGAGCGTGCGAGTTGCGGCCTCGCGTACCACAGCAAAGGCATCGGGCAAAATGCCGTCGAGTGATTCTTTCTCGAGACGACTGCGCAAAATATCAGTCTGCGCTTGTAGCTCCTTGTCAGTCATCGCTTTGTACTTTGGCCCGAGCAGGTTTATCAGGTGCACTCGCTTACGAAGGCGCTTGATAGTCTTGGCTTGCGGGTCACCCAGTATTCGCTGTAACACTCTATTCATGCTGCTTGTTACTCCTCCATTAACAGCCACCGACTGTTTTATTTTGCTCCTATTGTACCCCGTTTAGACACATGACGCGAGTAGATATATCAAGCGTTCTCAGGTTTTTCACGCTTCAGACGGCGAACAAGCCGGTGCCTCATGCCATATTTGCTATGTTTTCCTTTATATTCAGCAATCTGTCGTCGCATTTCTACTACTGCAATATCGAGTGCAGCATACATGTGGCTAGTTGTCTCACGTACTGACATGGTGTCGTGTGGGAGCTGCAAAGTGAGCGTACAGGTTTTTTCCTGCCCTTTTTTAGTCTGCTTAAAATGCACGGCCATAACCGCCGATGGACGTGCCTGGCGGGGAATATACTTTTGGATATCACGCATTTTTCCATCGGCATATTTTTGTAGTTTTGGCGTCAAGTCAAATCCCTCAGCACTCAGCGTGTGAATCATGCTACTCCTTTGATTTATATTTCTGTTCGATTTCCCATGTATGGACGAAGCACTTCTGGCACTTCTAGTGTACCATGCGCTGTCTGATAGTGCTCCAAGATAGCGACCAACGATCGTGCCAGCGACACAGCCGTACCATTTAATGTATGTAGGACTTCTACCTGTCCGCTTTTGCGCCGCACACGAATGTTTAAGTTGCGCGCCTGGAAGTCGGTGCAATTACTACAACTCGTCAGCTCGCGGTATTTTTCATCTACCGGAGACCAGTATTCGACATCGTACTTTTTGGCTGCGGGCGCACCAAGGTCACCTGCTGCGATGTTCACTACGTGATACGGCACACCCAGCGCCTGCCACAGCTCCTCCTCTGTTTGGAGGATACACTCGTGCATTTCGCGGCTCTGCTCTGGCGTGCAGAAGATGTACATCTCGAGCTTGTTAAACTGGTGAACTCGGAAGAGTCCGCGCGTATGCTTCCCATACGTCCCCGCTTCTTTGCGGTAGCATGGACTGTAGCCCACATACTTGAGCGGGAGTTTGTCTTCGTCGATGATTTCGTCGGCATGGTAGCCAGTGAGCGGTGCTTCGGCTGTACCGATAAGCGTCAGGTCTTCCCCTTCCACAAAATACTCGTTGCTGCTTTCATCTCCTCTTGGAGCAAAACCGGCACCTGCCGCCACCCGCGAACTGACCATGTGCGGGACTGTGAGATACGTAAATCCTTTTTTCAGTATAAAATCGAGGGCAAACTGCGTGATCGCATTTTCGAGCAGTGCCATGTCGCCCTTTAGGTAGTAAAACTTAGCGCCTGCCACCTTTGCGCCGCGCTCGAAGTCGACCCAGTCTCGTTCGACAGAAAAGTCAAGATGATCTTTTGCGCCGCGAGTCTGTTCGCCCCAGCGCTTTATTTCCACACTATCTTCTTCGCCTCCCAGCGGAACATCGTCGAAACTCGGATTTGGCACCATTTGCATTTGGGATTGCCACTTCTCCTCTGTGACTTTCAGCTCGTTTTCGAGCTTGACTATTTCTTGTTTTAGTTTTTTACCCTTTTCGACCTGCTCGGGCGATGGCTTCTGCCCTTTCATTGATTCGGTCAATGCGTTGCGCTGAGCTCGCAGCTCTTCCACGGCCGTTAGCTGCATCCGTCGCCGTTCGTCAACCTGGAGCAACGCTGCAATATCAACGTTTTTATAGCCTTTTTCAAAGGCTTTTCGCTGCACTAGCTCAGCGTTATCCCGAATGTATTGGATGTCTATCATGCGTCTAGTATACAGAGTTAAGAGTTAAGAGTTAAGAGGACTTCTGTTGAATAGCCTGGAGCGTTAGTTCGGTGCGGGCGCGGGCGTAGGTGCAGTATTCACAGTCGCCGCCCATGGCCGCTTTCCCTACCGGCGGCATTGTCTCGCTCTCCATGCACGCTTTCATGTTCAACAGAGTTTGCTCGACCCAATCGCTTGTGCCGGTGTGCGGGAACACGTGTGTCTCAAACTCTACGACGCCGTCGAAAGCGTCTTTCCCCGGGTTACCGGTGGCATACACAAAATACCCAGTGTTACTCACTGTAAAGCCATTTTGTCTAAGCAGCCATTGGTACACTTCCATCTGTCGGCGGTACATGTCTTGCCAGCCGCCCTCGGGACCGAGTGCAGTAACAGGCTTGTCTTTTGCGGTGGCTTTGTAGTCCACCACCATAAGTTCACTGCTCGGGTTCACCCACACGTCGTCGACTGCACCAAAGACGTGGAGATTTGTCGGCGCGTGCAGGGTCGTGACCCCCGTAAAGTTGTGTCGCCAAGTGTCGAGGTCAGGGTGCATATACGGCACGGCATTCACCTTGAACTGCTGCATGAGTGGGTGAGGCTTGCCTTCGGCGCGGTAGCTGTCGAACTCTTTTTTAAACAGTTCGTCGATGGTTTTGTTAATGTTGAACGGCGGGCTGCTCGGTCGAGTAATCTTGTGGCGTACATCCAGCCAAAAACAGCGCGGACACTGCATGTACAGCTCAATTTTTGAGCGCGAAACCTTAAACACCTCCACTTGCCCCGGTTCGTATGGCCGCGAGCGCTCCCGCATATACCTCATGTTCCTTAGTATACCGGAGTATGTTGCTACTTACTATTCAGGACTTGTTTCGGTCAGCGTATAGCGCTTGCCGTCACTCAGGACTGCTGTCAGAGAAAAGTGAGCACACTGCACAGTATCGGCATTGCAAGTTTCGCCATTTACTCCTGTTGAGCTGTATGCATATCGACCAGGCGTTACATTTGCGATGAATTGACTGCTTTTGGCAGATTCATCCCGGAGTGCCTCGTCGTCCAGTCCAGCGAGAAATTCCTGGCGCCACGTACGGTCGTTTAGTTGTGCCAAGGTCGGGTACGTATTGGTTTCCTTAGCATGGCGCACTAACTTGAAGCGTAGCATAGAAAGCTCGAACTGCCGGTCGGAGTCGGCGATTTTTTGAGAAATATTCTGCGTCGAGGTAGTTGCTGCCCGAAACTTACGATCTGCTTGGTGTATTTTTACGATTGCTATACATAGCGTAGCCACAAAAGGCGCCAAAAAAATTAAAAAAATTATGTTGAAATGCCTACGCCGTGCCCTGGTGTCGATGACCTCGACCGGTCCATTATTGCTCAGTTGTGTCTGGTTTGGTGTCTTTCTGGTCTGCATGTTCATATTGTAGCACCACAAGCACCTCGATATGGGGTGTTCGAGGGAAAAAATTGAATATCTCAAGATGTTTGACCTGGTAGACCTGCTGGAGAAGCGCAAGGTCACGTGCTTGCGTTGCCGGGTTGCAGCTGAGGTACACTATCTGTGGTGGACGTACCTCCAGGCACCGTTGCACCACACGCTCGTGGAGTCCCGCGCGAGGCGGATCGAGTATTAAGGAGCGGGTACCGCTGATAGTTTCGAGAGCTTTTTCGCTTGAAGCCTCAACCACGTCCGCCCGCAGTCCAGAAGCCGCCGCGTTCACCCTTGCCATAACTGCCGTAGCTGGGTCGAGCTCGACCAGCGTGACGCGGCGCTTTGCCACACTCAGCCCTATGGTACCCACGCCAGCGTACATATCTATCGGGTCGTCTTGGCAGTAGTCACGAATCCTAGACAAAGCCTGTTCATACACCGGCACATTGACCTGAAAAAAACTATCGACGTCGTAGTGAAATGTCTGTCCGAGCAGTTGGTCGCTCAGCTCGCAGTCCCCCAGCTCGTACAAAAGCTTTGTCGGCACCGACGCTGGCGATCGCGGGTTACTGTGGTACACCCGCACCCCCTGCAGAACCCCGTTGGGAGTTTTGGGAGGACTAGCTTTGGGAGCTTTGGGAGGACTGTCCTCCCAAAGGGGTTGTTTTACCTGGGATGGCAGTTTTACTCTGGGGAATTTACTTGGTTTTACGAAAAGTGCTGCTACAGCGTGGCCATTTTGATTGCACCGAACGACAACGGTTTTTAAGTCACCCGCTCGCACCTCCAGCCTTCGCAGCTCTGCCAAAATTGCCTGAGCGGCCGCATCTACGGCTGGCAACGCTAGTGCGCTACCCTGTACAATATGTTTGCCACGACTGCCGCGTTGGTGAAGTGCCAGGTGCAAACCGTCGTCATCGCCCCAGAAGCTGTATTCCATTTTGTTTCGGTAGCCATATGAGACACTGGTTTCCAAGTTTCTCGTCGCACTAGGTAGCAAAATGGATCCGCTGTTACTGGCTGTCTTTTTCCAAAAAGCACCGATACCCGCCTGAGTAAAAAGTTCGTGGACGATCTCACCTTTGTATCTATTTTCGGCGGCAAAGGTCATTATTTGCCAGGGGCTCGTCGCAAGATAGTTGTGCTCGAGCGGCTCCACGCGGTCTGGCGAAGCAGCAAGCACCTCCTCGGCAACAGCCTCGGCATAGGAACGTTTTTTCTTGATGATTCGAGCGCGCACTACTTCCCCAGGCAGCGCATTCCACACAAACACCTTTCGGCCATCGGCCAATTCTCCCAACCCCTGCCCGCCATGCACCAGTTTTTGTATATGCACGTGCTCCATTACCGAAGAACCTCTGCAAGCTGGGCGGAGGTATCGATGAGCCAGGCTGGCTCGTGGCGTTCTAGTGCATTCCGAGAATTGTACCCCCAAGACACCGCCGCACACCGCACACCTGCCCGGCGAGCCGACTTTATGTCTAGCACTTCGTCGCCCACGTAGTATATTTCGTCGCGCTTGTACCCTTCCTGACGAATCAACGAACGCAGACGCGGCGCCTTGTTAAGGAAAAATGCTTTGCCGTACACAGAACGCACATACTGCTCAAGCCCGTGCACTCGCAAAAAATCGTAAATACTTTCGGCAGTGTTCACACTCACAATATGCACTGGCACTTCAGCCGCATGTAGATCTTTCAGTACCTTTCCCATGCCTTTGTACACGCTAACTTTGTCGACATGTTTGCGAAAATCGCGTCGCCCAAAAAGCGCAAGCCACACAATTTTATACAGCGGTATATGAAGGTCGAGCGCAATCCGTAGCAAACTCTTGCGCCGAAATCCGTCTACTTCCTGTGTTGTTTTTGGCACACTGCGCCGGCTAGAACGCTCATACACCGCCAAGACGCCGAGCAAACTATCGGCAATTGTCCCATCAAAATCAAAAATTACCGCCTTCATCTATTCATTGTACCAGGCGAAGCTCATTTTTCGCGGGCGTGGATGTCTGCATGATTGAGACCAAAATAGTGCGCCACCTCATGCCAAAGAGTGTGGCGAATGGTTTCGTACAAACTGGCTTCGTCGCTACTTTGTTCGAGTATGGGGTATTTGAACAATGTTATCACGTCCGGTACCATAGGCTCCCTCCCCTGCCGCTGCGTCAGTGGCACGCCGCTATATAGCCCCAGTAGGGTTTCGTTACAGCGTAGTTTTAACTCACGTCTTTGCTGCTCGCTCGGCTTATCGGCCGTCACAATAGCGAGGTTTTTCACTCTATCTCGGTGCCTCTGCGGTAAACTCTCAAACGCTCTATCTATAAGCTCATGAAATGTTGCGTCAGATATTTCCATCGAATGCGTCCTGTACCAATGCGCTACTGCGAATAGCTTTCACTGGCACCTTCAGGCGGATCCTCTGCAAGTCCGAAGCGCTCATAGCTGCTGGATCATGACTTCCCACGGCACGAAGCTGCCTCGGTTCAAACGAAACTTCAGTCAAATCACCTACTCGCAAACCAATATAAAAGTGATCGATGTCAGGCATGGTGATAACGGGTTCTAAAAACGTTCCGAGTATCTTAGCAATCCGAATACGTGGCTTAGTACGCCCTTCTGGCGCTGTTGTCGGAGCCCAAAAACGGACATGACGCCCCACATAGCCCATTATGCCGGAATCATATACATTTTCTGCAATCACAGATGTCGTAGAAGCTGATAGGCGTACGCCAGCATAAAAATCTTCTATGCTACATAGCTCCTGAACAACGGCTTGTAGGGGTGCGGCTTCTATACTTGTTCTTATCATACATGGAATCTTAAACGATCCAGCAGCCAATCGCGAGGCAAGAGGCTGAGAAAATAGCCAGCGCGTGGACCGCTGGTTTTACCTATCAGTAGTCGATAGAGCGCACTAAAGATTTCCTTTGGCTGCATGCCAAGTTCGTCCTTAAAACTATACAGCGCCAGGTGAAAATATTCGCCGCCTGCGTCAGCCGGAGCCGCCGCTACTTTTTCCGCCAAACCGGTAAACAGTTTTACTTCATTTTCAGAAAATTCACTTTTTTCTATCTGTTTGCGCAGGCTGAATTTCACCTCGTCTGGCGCTCGTTTGTCCAGCCAGGCATCTATAAACTGAAGCTCGCGGGTAATGATTTCCGCGTCTTCCTCTGCCGCCTGCGAATGTTCGGTGCGCTTTATGACCTCGAGCGTCCGAGCCGGGTCACGCAAACTCGCTTGGTAGCTTGCTACAAGGTGGCTAAACGGCACTCGGCTGACCGTGCGCGCTTCTCCGCCCCGCGTACAAATGAAGAGCAGCTGTTCTTCGTCCGCGATCCGCTCTGGCTTGGCCGCCAGTGCGGCGTACTCGTCCATGAGCTTCACTACCCCACCGACTGGGTCGAAGTACAGCCGCTTGCTCGGCGCAGCGCCGAGTATAAAGTACCGCACAACCTCAGCTGGCATAATGGTCGCACCCTCTACGGCGTCGAGTCCTGTGCCTTTGCTGGCGCTCATTTTCTTCGTATCGCCTGCCATGTTTATAAAATCGTAGGGGATGGGGTACGGTGCGGGCGCTTCATAAACATCATGCATCATAGCGACGCCGGTTACGTATGACCCTCCTGCGCTGGCATGGTCACGCCCAAATGGCTCTGCCGTAACACTGAGCAACCACCAACGCCCCGGCCAGTCGAGACGCCAGTCAAGCTTTACCTGTCCATCATCGTAGCGAACCGTCTGCTCTGCTCCCTGCGCGTCTGCGTATACCAGCGTTTTTTGCGTAGTGTCGATCCGCAGAAAACGTCGGTTCTTTAGCCGACCATGTTCCATAACTTGTATAGGTGACCAGTGTTCATCCAACCGCCTTCCCGAAACCGTCTCAAGCGCACAGCGCGCTTCGGGTATTCGGCTGAGACTTCGTTCTATTGCTGGTACCATTTCCCCTGCACGGTATTTTTCGTGCGCATAGACGTATTCCACTTCTATCCCAAGCTTTTCACCTGCATCTTTAAAACCATCCAGGAAATAATCTCCATACGAGCGATCACTCCCGTCAGGCGACGGTATATCACACAAAGGCATGCCCAAGTACTGTTCAAACTCGGGCGGAATATTGACAGGGATTTTTCTGAGTGCGTCTAGGTCATCGACAAAATGGATGTGTCGCGCCTCCCGCCCGCGCCGCCTCAGTTCTAGAAGCACCGCGTCTGGCGTTAAGAGCTCGCGCATGTGCCCAAGATGATAAGTACCGCTTGGTGAAGCCCCAGACTCCAACAGTATTTCGCCTTCAGGCTGTCGCGCCATCAGGTCTTCGACGATAGTATTGAGCCACTGCATGACCTCTATTGTACCGAAGATTTCTTTGAGATGAAAATGCTGGCGCTTTGGATTGAATATTCAATCCGTTATGCTGGACGTATGAGATTTTTTGAAACTATGCAGTCACACAGTGCGGGCAATATACCCGAATGGGCTAACACCACCACACAGCTCAACATGTTCCAAGAAATAGCCGAGCTTACTGCAGGCATAGCAACGCCCGGGAACGCCTTGACAGCTGTCGGTCTTGCAGCAAATATTGAAGCCTGTCGAATACTACGTAGTGGTAACGTGCGCGAAGGTACCCTGTCCGGACACGATCTTGTACGCGCCTGTGCTCTTCTAGCTATCGATGGATTTTCAGACAATCTTGACGGAACTGTCGCACGAGCAACCAAAACTCGTTCGCCGCTTGGGAGGCGTTTAGATGCCGGAACGGATGCGTTCAGAACACTCAATTCTTTCCATGCCCTCTGGCAGAGTGGTGTTATGCCAGGTGAAGTTGCTCTCGCACTCGGCCTCGAAAAAACGGCAACAATCGTTCCAAGTCTCATCGCAAACATTCGCGGCAACGAGCCTGTCATTACTTCGGCCGGAAAAGCGATAACTGCCGTTCAAAGGTCTACTGGAGGCTTCTACCTACTATCTGCCATGTTTGAGCAGCTTGCACACGAAGAAATACAAAATATCCACAGGAAAGGTCGTCATGAGAAGTTTGCCGAGTACGCCCACTGGCTGGCCCTCACGGCGTTTGCTAGCTCGGTGGCACTAACGATTCCAGCTGTTGTGCCTTATGTGAAAGCTGCAACCGGAGCGCCACAAAAGCACCGCCAAGCAGCCTAGCTACCGAATATAGTATGTCACCTGGACGGTGTAAGTGAGTTCGTTTTCGCCAGGTTGAATAGCCATACTTGGAGCACTTGCAACAGAAGACCTTGAGGCGTCCATTGTTGCCGCGAGAGGCATAGGGTATCCGTATCCACCGTTGCTATCTTGAACGGTTTTCACCGCACCGAGTCTAAACCCAAGATTGATTGCTTGCTGTTCGGCCTTCCCTCGTGCGTCTTTCGATGCTTGATCACGACCCTTCGTCTCCAACTCTTTCTGCTTGGCCGCACTGAAGGTAGGCTGTGGCGTCACTGAACCACTTGGACTTGTCGTCAGTATGTAATCCTGCGCCTTCTGTGCAGCGTCACGTGTCCGAGTCGTTACGGTCACCTGTAGAGAATAGGTATGTGTACGGTCTTCTTCGTTGTAGAAATAATAATCACGGTAGCCACTAGCATTGGTTTTTATGTCTTTGTCGGCGACGCCAGCTTTTTTGAGTCCTGCGACCACTGCGTCGCTTTTCTCGGTCAAGTCTTTCAGTCCAGCAGCTTTGTCCGCGTTTTTAAACTCATAACTGGGGTAAAACACGTATTCGTCTGGCTCGGCCTTCAGAGTCGCACTGCCACTAACACTTACGGTACGGTCGGTAGCCAAATGCGTACGACTCCATGGCTTCCACAGCACCACTACCATCAAAAGCGCGAGCGCGAGTACTGCGCTGAGCCACCACGGGTTTAGGCGTAGTGTCACTGCTTTTGTACTCGTAGATTTCACTTCGTCTGGCGAAGTATGCTCTGTTGTACCCATTTCATCCCCCTCCTCGTTATAGCCCCATTGTCCGATGTTCGGGAGAAAAAGTAAAGATCGTTAGCGAATAGAAAGCACCGTGTAGGTAATGGTTTCAGCAGGCTTTACGATGTCGACAGTTTCACCTTCTTTTTTACCCAAGAGAGCTTTGCCGATTGGTGATTCGTCGGATATTTTGTCATTTGCGGGGTCAGCCTCAATGGTTCCGACGATCTGTACCGTGACTTCTCTCCCCTCTGGGTGCCTGAGTGTTACGGTAGTACCAAGTTCAATTTGCTTACTTTTTTTGGCTTTGATGAGTTCGGCATTTGCCAAAATGTGTTCGATTTCGTCGAGACGACTGTCGTTGCGCTCCTGCTCGGCTCGCGCAGACTGGTACTCCGCATTTTCGGCAAGGTCGCCCAGCTCGCGAGCAGTCTTGATAGCCTCGGCAGTTTCAACGCGCTTTACAAGCAACTCCGCTTTCTCGGCCTCGAGCTCGTTGATACCGTCTTGTGTTAAGTAAAATAATTTTTTCATGGTCATGCTCCTTCTGTGCTTGTTGGTACTGCAGCAAATCTTGGGGTTCAGTAGTGATGGCTATAGTACCGTGCTTGGTTTATGTGGTCAACTTAATTTGTAAAGATTCTATCGTTTCAAGTGAACTTTCAGATGTAGTGCGGTTTTTGTACTCGTATTTTTGTTCTGCTAGCGTTTTTTGGCTAATGACAATCCGGTGTGGAAGACCGAGGAGATCGGCATCGGCGAACTTTTCGCCTGGTCGGGTGTCTCGGTCATCATACAGCACCGATACACCCCATGTACGGAGTTGCTGGTATAACGCCTCGGCAGCTTCACTCACGGCCGTGTCAGCTCCTACCGTCACAAGAGCAACGCGGTACGGCGCAACCGCTTCCGGCCACACTAGACCGCGGTCGTCAGCGAATTTTTCGGCAATGACGCCCACCAGTCGGGTAATCCCAATGCCGTACGAGCCCAAATGAACCCAATGTCGCGCACCTGTTTCGTCGGTAAAAGCGAAGTCCATTTCTTGGCTCTTTTTGGTACCAAAGTTAAAAATATTGCCAACCTCAGCAGAGACATGCACTTCATAAGCCTCACCTGTCTCTGGAAATAGATCTCCTTGGCGGGCAAGCTTTATGTCGTAAAATTTGTCTGGCTTTGGTACGTCTCTGTCCCAGTTGACGTTGTACGCATGTCTGCCTGTTTGGTTTGCACCGGTTTCAAAGTTGACCAAATGTTCGCACGACTCATCGACGACCAAACGAATACCGTCTGGTAGTTGATACGCTCCTGCAAAACCAGGTTCTGCGCCAGTTTGCTTTTGGACGACTTCAGCACTCGCCAGCCGAATCCAGTCGGCTTCCAGAACTGTTTTGAGCTTGTCTTCGTTCAGCGTGTAGTCGCTCCTCACGACTGCCGCCACCAGGCCCTTGTCGGTTTCGTACAGCATAGTTTTGGTGCTCTGAGTCAGGGGGATATCGAGCCGAGCAACGATGGCAGCGGCTCCCGTCACATCGGCGGCGTCGAGGAACGCAAGTTCTTTTGCTTCGGAGTCAGTTTTGACAGGGGCGGATTGCACCGGGGCGATCTCTGCATTGAATGCCTGTTTGGTGCTGGGCACAAGGTATATTGTGTCTTCGCCCGCGGGGCAAATAGTCTGGAACTCATGACTAAACTGCGTAAAAGCTCCACCACTAGCAAACGTCACGTAGGTGTCATCCCCCAAACCAACCCGCTGGAACACTCGCATGTACGCATCCATGGTCGCTTGGTAGAACGTGTCGTGCTGGTCACTAGTGGCGCAGCAACTGTACATGTCATTCATCACGAACTCACGCCCCCGCATAACGCCGCTTTTGGCACGAACCTCATTGCGCAACTTGTTCTGGAACTGGTGTACGTACACCGGTAAATCTTTGTAGCTGCTGATGTACTGTTTTAGCATTTCTATAATCGGCTCTTCGTGGCTCCAGGCCAACCCTATCTGAGTACCATCCTGCAGATGTGTCTTGAACCAAATGTCCACGACCTTTTCGTCCCAGCGTCCGGTCTGCTCCCATGTCGCCTTCTGCTGCAACGTGCTCATAATGAGTTCCTGTCCGCCGACACTCGCCATTTCTTCGCGGACGATCTGCTTGATGTTCTCGAGCACCCGAAGACCAAGTGGTGTGTAAGCGTAGACGCCTGCCATGACTTTGTAGACGTACCCTGCCCGTATGAGTAGCTGCGCGTTACGAGAAACTTCGTCGGCAGGTGCTTGTTTGAGTGTTTTGGTAAACAGTTGGCTGGTTTTCATACTTGGTTCCCTTGTAAGTGTTGGTTGATGTCGGTTAAGGATTAAGAGAGGTGTTACCGCAGTGATGGCATAGGACACTGAAGGAGCTTCGCTAGGTAACGTTTCATGGCCATCATTGTACTACCTATGCCCATGTGAGGCAAAGGTAGTTTTGAATTTTGTAAAACCTATTGAAAAATAAACAGCGCCAGGAAAGCGATGGAGTTTTTAAGCGCATGGATATATATGGCTGGCCAGAGGCTCTGTGTCCGTTCGCGCACATAACACAGTATGCTAGAGAGTATAAACGTGTCGATTGCTGCCACCCAAAGAAGGGGCGCACTACCGCCAAACTGTAGATGGGCAATGCCGAACAATACACTCGTAACTATGGTAGCTGGGACAAAAGAGAGTTTTTGCCGCAAGCCGGTAAACATGAACCCACGAAATACAATTTCCTCTGCCAGCGGAGGTAGTACAGCCAGACTGACAAACGTTAGTACCAGATCAAAATGCGTTCGGACAGTTTCAAACCCAATTTCTTGCTTCTGCTCGAGGTCAAGCGATGGCACCAGATACTTGATGAGTTTCGCTGCCACCAGATAAGCCAGGAAGTACACCAAAAACCCGCCTAATGCCTTCCACAGATACGCCCAGCGCGGACTACCCCACCCGATCGCACGAAGTGGCTTGCGTCGCCGACGGACAAACCAAAAAACTCCAAAAATGGTTACAACTTCGGTCAATAAAATATAGAAAAACTGCGTCAGAACCGAATCGGTCATAATGGCTTCTAGGCTACTGAGCTCGTTGCCACGACCAATCAAAAAGGCCGCTACGAGCATGAGCGCTAGAACCTGCGACACAATATATAGAAAAAGGACGTAGAAAATTGCGGCGAATGGCCCCCAGCCTCGTTTTACCTGTTCGCGAGCACCAGGTTTGTGCTGTGTGGCGTGCAAGGGCAATTCTTCGGTCGGCTTAGCAAGCGCGTCTGAGGTATGTTTAGAAAAATCGCTTGACATCGACAATGGTGATTAAGATGATAAGGCCAATCAAAAACAGAAAACTTCCGGCCACAATATTTTCCTCCATCTTGGCGGTAAGACGTTTTTTCTTGGTAAGCCGGCTCAAAAGCATCATGTACAACCGACCACCGTCGAGAGCTGGGATAGGTAGGACATTCATGATAGCAAGCGTCAGTGAAATGAGAGCGATGATCATGAGGATAAACACAAATCCGAGCTTGGCACCCTCCTTTAGGGTGAAAAATATTGCAAGCGGGCCACCTACCTGACTACTTGCCTCTGTTTGTGCCTGTTGACGAGCTGTTGTGTTGCCGGTAACAGTGCCTGCTAGTATGCCCCCTAACCCGGAGAGCGCGGTTCCCAAACCCTGGAAGCTCAGTGCAGTAAACTGGGCGGTAGTACCCAGTGCTACGACGGGCGCAGACCAAGTTGAACGCACCACATCGAGCCCTTTGCGCTCTTCTGCCAAGCTAACCCCTGCCCTGCCAATCGTTTCACCCCATTTCTGAGCCGCTGCTACCTCTGCCTCACTATGGAGACGAGCCAAGACTGTCTGTGTTGAGCCGTCTCGAGTATATGCTATCGACACCTCGCGGCCATTGTACTGCTTGGTGTATTTCTGAAAGTCAGACGCTCGCCAGACTTTGTTGGGCCGTGTGTCGCCCTTCGGTGCAATACTGACAATGGTATCGCCCGCGCGCAAACCTGCCTGGCTAGCTGGAGAGTCTTGTACGACCGAGCCAATTTTGAGCTGGTATGTCGCTCTGCTGACGTACTGTGCGTCAGAGGGAATATTGTACTGTTTTTCAACGAGCTGCGGCATACCAATCCACGACAGAATCATAAAAAGAACAACGGCAGTCACAAAGTTCACGGCCACTCCAGCGAGCATGATTTTAGTTTTTGCCCAATCGCTCGCGGCACCAAAGCTACCCTTGTGTGTGTCTGAGTCGTGCTCGCCTTTGAGCTTGACAAAACCACCAAGTGGCAAGAGGTTGATGGTAAAATCCCAGCCAGCTTTCATTTTTTTACCCCAGAGTTTGGGCGGGAAAAATATGCCAAATTCCTCTACTTCCACTCCGTTTCGTCGCGCGACCCAAAAATGACCCATTTCGTGCAGGATCACCAAGCCGATGAATAAGATAAGACCAATAATAAGTAGCACCATTTACCCTCCAAATCTGTACTGGCTTTTTACATTTTAGCAGATATTTGTCTCAGCCTGCATGTGAGTCGGGGCGGGTACATGCAACCTTGGCTATGACGACGCCCACTACACCTTCAAGATTTCGACTTCCTTTGCCTTGCTGGTCGCTTCTATCTCTGTACGACACTTCTGCATAGCGTCTTCAACCTGGGTGCTTAAACGCTTCGCGTCGTCCTCACCAATGGTTTTTTCCTTTTTGGCCTGATCTATAACGTCCATGGCTTCGTGGCGCACATTGCGTACGGCGATCATAGCGTCTTCCTGCTTAGCACTCAGCTGCTTCACGATTTCACGGCGACGCTCTTCGGTAAGAGGCGGTACGGGGACACGTACGACACGCCCATCGTCACTCGGGTTCATGCCGAGGCTTTGATTGTCTCGAATAGCCGCTGCGATTTTTTGTAGATTGCTTGGGTCAAATGGAGTGATTTGCAGCAGCTGCGCCTCTGGCGCAATGACATTTGCGACTTGGTTCAGCGGCGTCAAGACGCCGTACGCCTCCACCATCACTCCGTCGAGCATAGCCGCACTGGCGCGCCCTGTCCGCAGTGTCTTGAGCTGCTCACGGTAATGCTCGGCAGCAGCGCCAAACTTTTTTTTCACCTCTTCAACAACATTCTGTGGGTTCATAGATACTCCTTCTGTATGTAACCCAGTATACCAGAGTTGGGTTATTAGGAGGGGCTAGCGCCCCTCCTGGTGGTTTCGGAATGAATCCGAAACTCACTCTCCACCCCTCCCTAAAGCCTGCCTGACGACAGGGGTACTTTGGGTTATTTCGGGAGACCTGCAGCGTTTAGTGCATCCGCCGCTTGAGATAATGCGGCTTTTTCGCCAGCTGCGAGCGTAGTGGGGTTTGTACCGATATTAGATATACCTGCCGTTGAACCACTTTCGAAGTCTGGCACAAATCCCACGCCACTGACATGCCCCGCTGCAACCTTCCACGACGAAGACTGAGGAGTCTGGTTTGCCGGTTTACCCCAGACAATAGGCGTATTACCGAGACTAAACATGGTTGCTGTACCTGTTTTGGTATCCATCGTCACCATATCATAGACACCCTTCGTTAGGTCATACGTACCATCTGACTTCCGGTAGACAGTCAAACTTACTAGAAGGTTTTTTGCACCTGGATATTCAGGGCGGTGCTCCAGTATGCCCCAACCAGCATTTTTCCGTGGGGACACTTTAGATTTTAAGGTATTGTTCTCTGCATTTCGAAAATCAAAGTAACCTAGCTTGCTTTTATCACCCGCTTTCACGATACGGGTAGCTAGACTCATCACACTGTTCGTAATGTTCTGGTTTCTTTCTGGGCTGGCTATGTACACTGTGTTTTGAGCCTCTTGGACTTTTTGCCATGTTGGCGACCCTGGCACGTTAGGAGATAGTATTGGCACTATGTTTGTCATACCTCGTGCTAGTGCCGGGGCTACAGTGGCGCTGGGTCGTAGACTCACCACATCGTTCTCTGGCGTGGTGGTACCAACACCTATCAATGTGGCTGCAACCAATGACCCAAAAGCAGCCATAGTTCTGCCCCTATGTGTGCGTGGGTAAACATTATATTTCATGCTTTTCCTTCCAGGTAATTTTCAAGTTTGGAGTAAGAGTCTTTGTGTGTGTTAACCTACATAATAGTATAATAATGATAAATATGCAACAATATTTTTATAATACAGATACGCTCCCTCACCGTCCTACGCCCCAGAGTCTCACGACGACTACCGAACCACCGTTCAAGCCATTCTATTGCTTTTTTCTTGTACGCCCCTCTGGCCCGGGGCATACGACATGATAAGCTATACTCCACCCACGTAAGTATGCTGTACGTTGTTAGCAAATTGCATATACGTAAAAACCATTGAACCAAAAAATAACCCCATCATACGACAGGGTTATTTAGTAATTATCGTGGAAGCTATTTACAGTAAAGCAGTTCCACCTAGCTGGCTTGCAGCAGCACGAGCTAATATTTCAGCAAGAGGAGCTAATATTTCTGGTGGGGTTGATCGTGATTGTTCCATACGCAACATAATAGCATTATCGAGCGTATTTGTCAATACTTTTTGTGCTATAATACGCATATGACCGAAGTAAAACACAAAGATGACATCTTCGCCCTACCAAAAAGTAGCTACGATGTAGCCAAGCTCACCGACTACTACGCCAAAGCAACCGAGGGTAGTCGGCGTATCTTGCCCAAAGAAAAGCGTCGTTATGTGATGTATCTCCGTAAATCCACCGACGATGAAGCCAAGCAAGTCCGCTCACTAGAAGACCAAGAGACAGAGTGCCGAGCTTTAGCAGAACAGATAGGGGTAAAAGTTAGAGACGAGGACATAATTATTGAGAGTGCTTCTGCTAAGAAATCAGGCAATCGCCCCCTGTTTGACGCTATGCTTATGGCTTCAAAACTAGCAAGTACCACGGCTTGCTGGCGTGGTCGCCCGGCCGCCTGTCTCGCAATATGAAAGAAGCTGGCGAAATTATCGAGATGATTGACCTCGAACAGATACAAGACTTGCATTTCAAAACGTACCAGTTCGAGAATAATCCGAACGGCAAAATGCTTCTCGGCATCTTGTTTGCGACCTCAAAACAGTACTCCGACAAGCTGTCTGTTGACGTTTCAAGTAGTATAACCGGAGCAATCCGAGATGGTAAACCCATGTTTATTGGTTGTATTCATAACACCAGCTATGGGCTATCTCCCATAATTGGTAGTGCTTTAACAGGTATAGATTATGGGATTTTTACACGAATTTTGGCTATTAAGCCCTCAAATTAGATAAAGCCATCGCCCAGCGTAAGGTAGCCGAAGCCAGACTTGAACTCAAGAAAGAACAAAACAACTACTCAAAGTAGCATATACTCCAAAGAGACGACCCTGCAGCCTACAAGAAGCACCACAACGGCAAGCTGGAAGAACAGTAACAGATAGTAACTGCCAAAGAAGCGACGCTTGCTCAAGCCGAAAGTGAGCTAGAACGAGTAAGCCGTGCGTTGCCGACCGAGCAACAGTTCGCTGAACTTGTCCGTTCGTATCTGGAAACTTTGCTCAAAACAAAAGATTTAGTTGAAGAAGATTTAGTATATCGCGAGGTGGCGTTGAGCCTCCGTGCTGGTAACGACTGCGTATCTGTTATAAAGCTAAACCCACCATACGATATGATGGTGGGTTTAGGGAAAGTTCCTTCTGGTCGTGGAGACTAGATTTGGGCTAGTGTGCCATTCTGGATAGTTAGATCGGGCGTGTGGGCTCTGACGAGCGTTATGAACACCTCATTCGAACCAGGTACAGGCGGCATAGCAGTGCCAGTGCCTCGCACAACGACGTCAGGATCTTCACCACCAGCCTCACCAAAAGTATCTACTCGACGACCATACACAGTAGCACTGACACCCATCGCACCAAGTGTAGTCATCGCTTTTGCGTACGCTGTTGTTCGAATAGTTTGCTCGACTTCAACCGGTTGAAACTGCAAAAATATGCTCGGCAGCCATCGGATGGCACGAAACTTAAGCTTTCCGCTACCAGCTAGCACCACTATTCGGTCGGCAATCCCGTCGCGAACCGCTACCTGACGCTGCGTGAGAGTGTACTGCTCTGGCTCTGACATACCACCTGCTACTTCTCACCGAGGGCGAGACGGGAGAAACGGCGGACGACAATGTTTTCGCCTAAGCGAGCATTGTGGTCGGTGACGTACTGACCCACTGTTTGGTCGGGATTTTTGATGAACGGCTGATCGAGCAAGCACAGTTCTGCAAAGTATTTGTTCAGTTGTCCTTCGACGATTTTTTCCGCCATGTCGGCTGGCTTGCCTTTGAGCGCATCGCTCGCAAGAAGCTCCTGCTTTTTGGTTTCACGGTCTTCGGCTGGAATATCCGTACTACTGACGTACTGTGGGTTACTCGCAGCCACGTGCATAGCCACATCTTTTACGAGGTCTTTGAAAATGTCGTTGCGCGCCACAAAGTCGGTTTCGCAGTTTACCTCGACAAGAACGCCTATGCGACCGTCATGGTTGTAGGTGCCGACGAGCCCCTGGCGAGCTTCGCGTTCACCGCGTTTTTCGGCCTTGGTTAGACCTTTTTTGCGCATTTCCTTGAGGGCTGCGTCAAAGTCGCCATTGGCCGCGTCGAGCGCTTGTTTTGCGTCAGTCATCCCCACGCCCGTCAGCTCGCGCAAGCGTTTAATGTCTTCAATACTTATTGCCATTTGTCGTTCCTCCATTTTACAGGTTTCAGGTGTCATTGCTCAGAAATTTTTCAGGTGTCAGGTCGCAATTGTCTGCCAAATGCTGCCTGCTAAATTTCTGCTCCCTGGTAACTGCTATCTGTTAAAATTGCATTATTCTTTTTCGGGCGCTTTGCTTTTTGCCCTGCCTGCTTCGACGGCAGCCTGGAAATAGTCTGCCAGCAGTTGGAGCGTCTTGATAGCGTCGTCGTTGCATGGGATGGGATGGGTAATGGGGGTGGGGTTGGCATTCGTGTCGCACACGCCGACGATAGGGAGCTTGAGCTTCAGAGCTTCTTTGACGGCATTTGCGTCGTGGACAACGTCGAAAATCACTACTACCCCAGGACGAGCATTGAGCTCCTTGATCCCGCCGTAGAGGACGTTCATGGCGTCGATTTCTTCCTGAAAACGTTGAACCTCGAGCTTGTTAAACTTGCCTGCGAGCTCGCCACTAGCCATTTTTGCTTCTTGCGACACGAGGTGTTTGATCTGTGCGCCAATGGTGTTCCAGTTGGTGAGCATACCACCCAACCACCGCTCGGTGACATAGGGCTGTCCCGTCGCAACGGCCAAGTTTTTCACGATGTCTTGCGCCTGTTTTTTGGTGCCAACGAACAAAACTTGCTTGTTTTTGCTCGCCACTTCCTCGACAACTGCCAGCGCTTCTTCGAGTTTCGCGACGGTTTTCGTGAGGTCTATGATGTGACTGCCACCGCGTTTGCTGTGGATATACTGACCCATTTTGGGGTGCCAGCGTTCGGTTTTGTGCCCAAAGTGCGCTCCGGCCTCTAGTAATTGTTTGATATCTACGTCTGCCATGCAGACTCCTTTCTCTGAAAGGAGAGAGTTTATAGTGTGGTTGCGTGTAGTTTGTAGGGTTTGCAGCTACTGCTTTTCCTGAAAACTACCGACTAAAACTATAAACTAATCCTTCTACACCGGTTGGGTCACCGCGAGCGCGTGTACAAAACGACGCCGCAGAGGATTTTCACCCATACCTGCTTAGTTAATTGCCTATGTATCCTACCAGAAATACACGTGTATCGCAAGGGCAAAGTCAGAGGCGGCTGGAGCATCATGACAAATTATTCGCCTGTTCCGCGGCCTTCGACACGAAGACCATCTATTCTACCCTCTGAGGCGGCAATAGCCATTGCCGGAAGGCGTACGTTATGATTGCTCCCGTTGGTCTTGGGGTATGTTAGAAAACAACCCTCTCCACGACTTAACCCTTCCGTCTCCCACGAAACAACCCCAGCCCGCAGCGGCACGACCACCCTATCCCTGAAGTTGGAACGATTACGGCTTAGGTCCTGTAGCTCACGTATCTCCGCTTCTATTTGCGGCATATCTCCTTCTGCAGGATGGAGCGGTGCATCGACAACACGGAGAAGCGCATAATTCGTTCCCCGTGGTATCGAATAACCCCAAAACGAACTGGCTGGACGTCCTTCATATGAAGGATCTATCTGTTTTATTTGTCCAGTAGAGAGAATCCAAAAAGCCACCGATGGTCGGGGTTCAGTGTCTGTCGTCATGCCCATGAAATCTATACCATATTCCACCCCTTTGTGGGGACTATCTGGATCTGCTACAAATATTCGATCCATATCTGCGCCAAACATATCTGGACAACCTACAGATATATCGCCAAGCACTTCACCCACATACGGGCTAAAGCTACTCCCTTCCCGTACAGTCACGACCCCATACTGGCAGTCTCGACCATACGGTGCTCGCTCAATGATCATTGCCATTGGCACAGCTAAGGTCAACGGCATCTTTCCAAGAGAACCAGCTCCGTCTGATTTATAAAGCGGTGTTGGATCATATCCTCCACAAAAATGCGGTACGTTGGAGTGTAAACTACCGTCAGGAAAATAAACCTGCGTTCCGGCGTAAAAATACCCAAGTCGAGCGGCCTGACGGCTTCGAGATTGTAGCTCACCAGTCTGTATAATTGGCCGTGCATTTCCAGTAGCATGAAACATGAGCTGACCAGCGTGACGCGTTTCACCTACGACAACGTTCTGAAGATGCGAAAAGCTCTCTTGGACACTTTCGGTAGTAGCTGATTCTTCTGCGACTGGCTGACCCTCTCTAGCCATGCCTGGCTTCCACCTATAATCATTGTTTTTCCATGCTTTATAGTTACGTTCCGCACCCTGCCGCTCTTCTATCCACCCCTCTGCGACTCCTTTTTCATAGATGCTTTTCCGTAGGGCAACGACGATGTTAATTTCTTTTTGGGATAGTGTCAATGCTCCCACAGATGGCTCCCGAAATAATACCTCAGTGGCAGCCCTATCCGCCCACATGAGAAGCTCCTGCCGAGGACAACCTTCCTGTATTTGGTCTGCCGCATGAGACATAGCATAATTCGTCAATATCCCTTCCGATGAAATAGCCGCAGCCAGCTCTTCGACAGCGAGCTGGCCTTCGACTGCCATGCCCAGCAAAGCACTCAGACGATAATGATCTCGGTAGTATTCGCCCACACTTTGTTCTAGCTCCGGCGTTGGCACAAATTCACAACCCTGCACTGCTTCGACCGCACGTACACCCGCCCGCCTATCTGTTTCACCCAATGCAGCCAAGATTCCTTCGATCCTAATAGGCTCGTGGACGTTAGGCAAGGGTTTTTCTGGGAATTGTGATGTTGGGGCTGTACTTGTGTGCATAGTGTTGATGTATCTTTTCTATATATGATATATTATAGCAAAAAACAACATATTTGTCAATTTTCTACCCTGAATCGCCCCCTTTGCGACATCCTGGGGCTAAAAAGGTAGGGGTTCTACACGGTAATTATTACCAATAATCACGAAAGAAGCCTACCCTGGTCTGGTCTGGCCTACCAAGCCTCACCTACCAATGTCGAGTCGTTGGTATGCGTTGCTCGTCGAAGATCTGCTGCCTTCGCTGGTCGTCACACGAAGAAATGGCATCCACGGCAGCGCCGTCAAATGCTGGGAACAAACCTAGATAGCAGTCAATAGTCAGTACCACTTACTCCACTACGTAGAAATCTGCACTCGACATTTGAACCGAATGGCCATTTGGAGCAAGCTGTCGCACGATCATCGTCCATTTTCCAACATACTGAGCAGGATCTTGAGGAACAATAAATGCATTTACATCTGGAGTTGAAAATGTGCTTTTGAGGCACCCATTATCATCGATATGTACTCCGAAATTATCAAAGGAACTCCAATCTGATAAGCCAACTTTTACCATAGCAGCTCCACTTCGATTATACCCACACCCTGATGCTATATAACTAGTGCCGAGTTTTACTGGCTGAGGGGTGATAATAAGTGTTGCGGAGTTTTTTTGACCTGAGCATTTGGGGATGCGGCAAACGAACGATAGACCGCATACGCGCCTACAGAACCAAAGACAAGTACGAAGACTATCGCTTGTATCATGGATAGACTAAGTCTTTTTTTGAAAAAAGGGCTTTTCTTCTTAACTGCCATAGATCTATCTCCTTTACAGGTTACTAACCGTACTTATGCTCGTTATGCTTATGCCTGTCAACGGTGGATTCTACTTACCCCTTCACTGTCAACTTCGCCGGGCTAGAATGGTGTTGTTGCCTAGATAGCCTTGCGAGGCTTACAAAAAGCGCAGATCGTGAATTCGGAAACTCAGGTCGACCCTATACGCCCTATACGGGAGCCTAGATAGTTACCGTAACTGTTTTGGTTGCAGTTGCTCCTTGAGCGTCTGTCACAATCAGAGTTATGGTAAATGTACCTTTGCGTTGGTATTCGTACCTATAGGAAGGAGTTGTTGTGACTCTTTTAGTGCCATCTCCAAAATCCCAGGCAAATGAGAGGTTAGCGTCGTCGACATCGCTTGCTGAGGCCGTAACAGTTACAACCTTGCTGCCTTTTGTTGCCTTCGTAACGGTCAGGGTGCTGATCACTGGAGCATCGTTTTGTGCCAGAACTTGCACGTTAGTACTCGTCACTACCTGTTCTGTCCCGTCAGTAATCGTATACCAGATTGTGTATACCCCTGCTTGGTTGGCTGGCGGCGTAAACGTATAGGTGCCGTCTTGATTGCTCGTAACCACGCCACCACTCGGCGCGCCCATTGAGACGAGTGAAATGACATCTCCATCTACGTCGCTCGTCCCGTCCAGGGGGTTAAGCACTAGAGCCGTATCCTCTGTCGTAACCAGTGTCGCCAGCGAAGTTTGAGGCTTGTCATTGACCGGCAAGACACTCACATTCACTAAACCCTGCGAAACTTTATCTCCATCGGTTACGCTGTACACAAAACTATCCTGACCCACATAGTTGGAGTACGGCACATACTTGTACGTCTTCTCAACATCTGAAAATGTGACCGTACCATGAGACGGTTGCGTCATGATATTGTGCTCAAGCCGATCCCCATCAGCGTCGCTGGTGTATGTTCCGAGCGAAAACGATTGTGCAGAATCCTCATGTGTTGTTAGTTCGAAATTATTTGCCACGGGAGCTTCATTGGTGAACTCTACCGTAATGTGACCTACTCCCGTTCCGCCGTAGACATCTTTGACTGTGTAGCTCATCGTCACAACCTGTCCCGGAGCTGTAATATGTAGATCTGAAAGTCGATACGTATCACCACCCAGCCCACTCACCTGTGCGTTACCAGAAGTGACTACTGGAGTGAGTGTATACACCTCGTCGCCTTCCGAATCACCGTAATTTCCCGCAAGACTGAAGGTTTGCCAGCTGAGATTCCGGCTCATAACAAGTGAGAAATCATTGGCAAAAGGAGCGATGTTTGTGTCTTTGACACGTATGGCGGCGCTTGCCGTGTCGGTGTCTCCGGACGTGTCTGTAACTGTCAGCTCTACCGTGTACGCACCCGCTTCATGGTACTCATGGACTGGACGAGAGCCTTCCCCCACACTGCCATCGCCAAAATCCCAGACATAGCTTACGATTGCCTCGTCGCCGCATGCCCGTGACCATAGTGTGTTAAAGGTGATCTGTCCCGGAGTCAGTACCGTATTGTCACTGTATCCTACGTATGCAATAGGTGTCGTCTGCCCTGCTTCGCATGTCGGGCCACCCCACGTTGCATGTGCTACGCCAGCATACAAAAATCCGCTCGTCACACTCGCCACACTAAATACAGCTGCCATAACAAACCGTACTGCTCTACCGTAGGTCAGTTTTTTCATACTCGTCTCCTATTATTGTTGTTTTATAGTTATACTCGTTATGTTTATGTTGTCAATGAACACACAACATACTCATTGACATACAATCAACAGGGGTGGTATACTAGGCATTAACTGTTTGGGATAGGCCGGACTGCAGGACGCCCGCTGCTAACTCGCCGCCAAACATACTCATACACTATTTATGGGCAGAGGAATCAGAAGCATGAAGAAGGATTTGCATCCGAAAGATTACCGTTTGGTGGTGTTTCAAGACCTGAACAACAACCAAACGTACCTGACACGTTCGACCGTCAAAACCGAGGAAACCATCACGCTCGACGGCGTTGAGTATCCCCTCGTGAAGGTGCACATAACAGGCAGTAGCCACCCCTTCTTCACTGGTGAAGAGCGCGTCCTCGACATCGAGGGTCGTGTAGACAAGTTCAAGGCCCGTGCCGAAGCTGCTGCAAAAGCACGTGATGCTCGTATGGCTGCCGCGAAAAAAGCAAGCGTCCGCGCCGAGAAAAAGGCCGCTGACGCTGAAGATAAAACAGACGTTCAGTAGCGACTTCACGCATAGCCGCCTGATTTCATGATGAAAACAGGCGGTTTTTGTTTATACTAAAGAGATACCCATGGAAGCGAAAGAAAAAGCCTTACGAGATGAACGAAATGAACTGCAGGAGAAGCTGCAGAACCCTTCTATTTACTCTGACCCTACCTATCCAAAACTAGCCAAGCGACAATCTTACCTCGAAGGTATCATAGCGTTATTCGACGAAAAACATCATTTGGTCGACACAATAGACCAGGCGAAGAGTATAGCTGCAGAGGGTGGTGAGCTTGGTGAGCTGGCTGAGCTAGAACTCCAAGAACTTGGTGTGCAGCAGCTCGCAAATCAACAAGCGCTAGAGCTTGCCTTGACACCAAAAGATCCGAATGACGAAAAGGATATCATTATCGAGATTCGAGCCGGTGCGGGTGGCGACGAATCTTCCCTATTTGCAGCCGAACTGTACCGCATGTACGTGCGATGGGGTGAAATACAAGGCTTTAAAACAGAGCTGGTCAGCGAGAGTCCAAGTGAAGTCGGCGGGTTTAAGGAAATCATCTTTGCCATGCGCGGCGAGGATATGTATAAACATCTCAAGTTTGAAGCTGGCGTACACCGTGTGCAACGCGTACCTGCGACCGAAAGTCAGGGGCGTATACACACCTCCACTGTCACTGTGGCCGTGCTGCCCGAGGCCGAGGAAACAGATATCGAAATAAACCCAAACGACCTCCGAATAGACGTATATCGCAGTGGTGGCCATGGCGGCCAGAGCGTAAACACCACCGACTCTGCCGTGCGAATCACCCATCTCCCTACCGGCCTGGTCGTGGCTAACCAAGACGAAAAGTCGCAGATAAAAAATAAGGCCAAGGCTTTGGGCGTACTCCGTTCTCGCCTGTTACAAATGAAAATAGACGAAGAAACGAAGCAGCTCAGTGATGCCCGCAAAAAACTGATCGGTAGCGGCGACCGCAGCGAAAAAATCCGTACCTACAACTTCCCTCAAGACCGCATAACCGACCACCGTATCGGGTACAGTCGTAGCAACATCCCAGGCGCCCTTAGTGGCCAAATAGATGACCTTATAGAAAAGCTCGCTGACTATGACCGCAGCCTCCTCAACAACGGCCAGTAAACCAACTTCTTCAAAATAGCGTATTTCGAGAGCAGCCTTCCGTAAGAGAAATTCATGGAATTACTCCAAACAGATGCATGCATACTCGGGGATGAGGGCGCCAGTACCGTATGTACGGACTAATGGGCTTCCCGCCACCGTAGTATTGACGGTGTTTCTAGTTTTTCAGCTTTCTTCGCTTTACGCTCTTCCCTGTTAAGATAATATCCGCTGGAAAGGATAGTAGTAGCCGAAAGGGCGATGCTGACGATGTACCCTACTGTAGCGTAATTGTTCGTTGTTGCAGATACTGTATCGAACAGGTCTGGCAGATCAATTGTTCGTTGGGTAAATTTGAGAGCCGTAGTGCCGCCAAGCTACCCCTATATACGTCTAGCTCTTTCCCGAGTCTTGTGGCTTTTACGAATGAGCCAGTTCGTCTTACTCTCCGCGGTTCATATTACACATTCAATGGATCGGCTTAAAATTCGTCACAATAATCACCGAAAGTAGTTCTAAGGCAATACATAAACTGCTATAGTAGCAACGTGTCAAAAACTATTAAAGATTGGCTACGATATGCCATATCACAGCTTCGTGCGTGCGACATCAAATCATCCCGGTTGGATGCACTCATATTATTATGCGATTCGCTCGAAAAGGATAAATCCTGGGTTTTGGCGCACCCTGAATATGAGATCCAGGGGTCAGAGCTAAAAGATTTGAACACAAAAATTACTCAACGTGCACAACACATCCCACTGGCTTACCTCCGCAGGAAGGTAGAGTTTTACGGTCGTGAGTTTACGGTAAACGAACAGGTCCTTGTGCCCCGTCCTGAAAGCGAGGCACTGATCGAAATTGTAAAAAAAGTTATACAGAACATGAACTATGAAGACCTCATACTGGCAGACATTGGAACCGGATCCGGCGCGCTGGCAGTTACAGTAAAACTCGAGTTCCCCCACGCACGTGTCTATGCCACCGACATTGATCGATCTTGCCTGGCAGTTGCAAAGACAAATGCTGCCACGCATAGCGCGACACTTACCCTACTGCAGGGTACTGTTCTACAACCCTTGCTAGACAGTACGCCAAAGATTCAGCCAGATATAATCCTAGCGAACCTACCCTACGTTCCTACGCACTATTCGGTAAACCGAGCTGCGACTCATGAACCAGCTCTAGCTCTGTATGGGGGCGAGGATGGGCTCGACCTCTACCGAAAATTGTTTGCGCAAACACATGCCTTAGCCAAAAAACCCGCCTATGTCGTTACCGAATCTCTTGCTGTTCAACAAGCAGATCTTGAACAAATAGCTCGAGATGCTAGCTACCAGCTACATGACAAGGACGGTCTCGCCCAGTGCTTTCGGCGGCAAGCTTAGCTGCTCGGTGCGGCTGCAAGCGTAACAATGAGTTGTTTCGTCTGATCACCACGAAGTACTGTCAGGGTAACACGATCTCCTACTCGATGTTTACCCAAAATTGAGAGTAAACTGGTTTTTTCATTTATGGCGACTCCATCGATTTTGGTAATAACATCACCCTCTGCCACGCCAGCCTTTCCGGCTGGTCCGTCGGCCATAATAGTTTCTGCTCCCATGTCAACGGCCATAGGTATGTAGGCACCCCGTTTGACACTCAAACTGTACTGTTTTGCGATGTCATCAGTGAGCATAACGTACATTACCCCCAAATATGGGCGCTCGAGCTTACCGGTAGCTTTGACGCTCTCTATCAATCCTTTGACATTGTTGATCGGTATGGCAAAGCCGACAGTCTGGGCACCGCTCGCAATAGCTGTATTTACCCCGATAACCTCACCATTCATATTTACCAGCGGCCCGCCCGAATTACCCTCGTTGATAGCAGCGTCTGTCTGGAACATGTCGTCAAGGTTCTCGGAACCAGAACCGCTCCCTCCAGCCTGAAGACTGCGCCCATAGCCAGAAATAATCCCCGTCGTGACTGTGTTCTGGAACTGACCGAGCGTATTTCCTATAGCAACAACGCTTTCTCCAACCTTCATTTTACTAGAATCACCAATCTGTGCCGCTTTCAGACGGTGACCTTTTGTGTCTTCGACTTTTAAAAAGGCGATATCGAGACTGTCGCTCGAGCGAGTACGCCCAAGTACTCGTACGGCATCGAGCACTGTGCCGTCGCTGAGAGTTATACTGACATCGGTTGTTCCTGCGGGGACTACATGACGGTTTGTCAGGATAAGGCCATCTGTGGTTAGGATTATGCCCGTGCCAGCACTCTCTTGTGTTCGGTTACCAAAATTGTAGCCAAAAAAGTCAGCGTAGGGGTTGGTCGCACTAGCCGTCTCGCTCGTCACATTCACCGAAACGACACTCTCCCCCACTGACTGTGCAATCGTACTGACGAGGTTGGCTTGACTCGCGACAATGGTTTTCTGCTGGGTTGTTCCGCCTGCAGTCGTCGATCGGCTGCTAGCTCCCAGCCATCCACCGCCAAAGCTGAGCGCACATATAATCACCCCCACCAGTGCGTAGTTAAAAAAGCGTACATGGCGCTTTGGTGAAACGGCCTCGCTGGGCGTATCTCTAGTGGTATCTGTGTGATGGTCTGTCATTATCCCTCCCTTTTGTCCTACTACTCTCTCGAAAACGGTCTGTCTCTATACAATTTTGTCACCCCAGTCGGAGAAAACAACTATTACCAGCATGATGGTCATCAGTATAAACACAATCTGTCGCCTGATCGCAGCGGAAAGTTTGTCAAAATGATCGAGGTAATAGAGAGTGCCGAGCCCAAATGCGACAGTCACTAATATCAACGTGGGTTGCGCAATTACCCCATAATATACAATCAGCCAATGGACTAAGATCCAGCTGAGAGCCGCCCCAAAATATGCCCAGATGTAAGACAGGAGACGAATGTGCTCTTCGTCGAAACTGTAGAAAAAATGGTGCGCTGCAAAGAAGCAGATAAATCCAACAGCCAAAACAAGCGAAGCCAGTGAGGCACGATCCCAGACAGAAAAAACAGCTGTCAGGCCAACTGCTTGGGCAAATAGCGCTTGGAGGGAAACCCAAAATGCATCGGTTTGCGGCTTTACAAAGACGAGCCACAGCGCCCAAGCGCCCACATAGCTCAGTTGTAGCCAGAGCGTTTCAGTCCCAGCAATGAGCGCCAGTGCGGAAAGCCCTACGATGATGTCGACAGCATTGGTTCGAATGTTTGCCAACCAGAACCGTGGTCGTACCGCAAACATGCGCCATTTACTCAGCAAGATGACGATAAATGCCACGGGGATAAATTCAGCCCGCACTAATACATATATAAGCACGGGCAGCATGACATTATAAATTAGATAAAAGCCATGGGCAAAGCCACGTGAGGGTTTGATTTTTGCTACCAAAGGTCTCATGTGCCTGTAATTATAGCAAACTGTGTATCAGAAGACACCTGGACACCCGCTGGCACCGTGGTGACAGCCGCAAGCCCATACCGATCCTGCAGGTAATGGAGCGTGTATGGTGCCTGGCCTTTGGAAAGATCAACGATGGTAATCCCCGATGGAAGGCTTGCGGCTACTGTAGAGTTTACGAGGTTATAGCCGTAGTCTTTTAAGGTCAAGACCGTGTTCGCGCGTAGCGTCTCGTTTGCGCCGATCACAGCCACCGGGGCATGTTCTTTCAGGATATAGCCATCCTGGAGCTGCGAACGTACATACGCCTGAATATCGCTGTAGTTGTCAAAGCCAGCTCGAGGGCGCACCACCGAAGCATTGCCTACTCGATCGGTGGTAACAAGGCTTGTTGGAGTGGTCAGGCTGAGCGAGCGAATATTGGCATCGTCAACCTTTTTCATAATACTAAAGAGCCGCGTGGCAGCGTCTGGACTGATGTCGGTATGGATATTGTTACCAAATGCTGTCATAAGGCCATTGATTTTGGCGGGGTTGCTCAGCGTTCCCATAGTCAGAACTTTTTGTTTAAGAGCGACGAGCAACTGTCGCTGGCGCTCACTCCGGGAAAAGTCCGACGTCGTTTCTCGCGAGCGAGCATACATAAGTGCTTTGCGACCATCCATACTCTGAACACCAACCGGAGCAAGCACGGGGTTGTTGTAGTTCGCCCATGCCATCGTCGGATCATAGAGCTGTTCATCTACTTTTACCGTGACGCCCTGTACGGTATCGACGGCTTTTTCGAAGGCCTTGAAGTCGACGAGCATATGATAGCTTATGCGCACACCGAGCACCTGGCTGACGGCTTCGTCGACAGAGGTAAAGCCAGCGTCAATTGCCTGTTGGCTGGTACTACTTAGATCTACTCTTCCGAGTGTTTTGTATTTTCCACTGCTGTAGGCAGCATTGATTTTTTGATAGGCACCAAAATAGTTCACGGGCATTTTTACCCACATATCTCGCGGCACGCTGAGCATAGAAGCAGTGTAATTGACAGGGTCTACGCTGAGAACCATGATCGTGTCTGTCAGATCACCGCCGGCATGACCTTGCCCGCCAATACCCAACATGAGTATGTTGACCCGACCATCGCCTTCACCTTTGAGATGCTCTGGTGCAACCTTTTTGTCACTCAGAGCCGCGACTACACTGTCGCCGCGAAAAATCTTGTGAAAGTTGGCGTAACCACGCCAAAACAAAAAACCACCCGTAAACACGCCCAGCACCAGTGCAAACGCCAGACCCTGACCAGCTACCTTAAACCAACGCTTTTTTTTGGGGACAATTCGGGTAGGCCGCTCGTGTGGGATGTACTGTGGAAGATCAAATTGAGAGAGAGGTTCTTGCGGTTGCACCACCGGTTTTTGTTCCAGAGTAGGCGATGGGGTGCGTGTCTTTGTAGCGACAGGATGGTGTGTGGCGAGAGACCGTTCCTGGGCAGTTTCAGCCGACACCGTCGCACGGATTTTTTCTCTCGCAGCAACCTGGACGCCTGCCCACTCGCGGCGCGGTGCGACAAAATCGCTGACGTCGCGTCGCTGAACTCGGCTCGCTTTTTGTTGATTGTCTGTTTGCATAAGCGCGTTGGTTTACGCCCAGTATACGCTATGAAATAGTGTAGGTAAACCTTTTTTGCCACCAAAATTCCTCAACATGAGCAACAGCACGAGTCGTCAGGTGGAGCGACCTGGCGGTAGGCAAGTTTTGGAACAAGAAGATAGTTTGCAGATTTATTCCGCATGCCAGAGAGAGGCAGAACTCTCCTTTATTCTTTGTGGTTTCAGGAGTATGCCGTATAGTGGAATACTATGGATAACCAAAATGGTAGCCTTCTCGACAGACCTTCGCCTGAAGATGATACTCCCCGTGTATCCAGCGAGAAGCGACAAAAAACTCGCGCAGCACTTGATACCATCGGCATATTACTATTGCCTCTCGTTATTGCTGTTGGCGTAACTATGTTTGTGTTTCAGTCGTACCAAGTCGATGGCCCAAGCATGCAGCAGACACTCCAACACAATGACCGTCTGATCGTCTGGAAACTCCCCCGCACCTGGGCGAAGCTTACTGGACACCAGTACGTGCCTGGCAGAGGCGATATAATTATCCTAAACGAGTCAGGCCTATCTGACTACAGTGGCGGAAACGACACAAAGCAGCTCGTAAAGCGAGTTATTGGTCTACCCGGAGACCGAGTGGTGATAAAAAATAATGTCATTACTATATATAACTCCAGCTACCCCGATGGTTTTGAACCAGACAATACCCTCTCCTACGGCGAAGATGGAGCCATCCCACCGACACCAAACAATCTCGATGTGACGCTTTCGAGTACACAGCTGTTTGTGTGTGGCGACAACCGACTTAACTCACTCGACTCCCGTACCTTCGGTGCGATAGAAACAAAACAGGTCGTCGGCAAGCTAGTCGTGCGTATTTTGCCGCTTTCAAATGTAAAGCGGTTTTAGTAGGATTTCAGGAAAGTTTCATGGCTCAGGCGCCGTCACGGCTTTAAGGTATGCTTAAGAATTGAGTTCTTTTAGTAGTTTTGTAAGCTCTTCATCTGTCTTGAAGCCAATTTCGAGACGACCCCCGCGAGCGGTACGACGTATAGTTACGGGTGCGCCGTAGCGCTTGGCGAGCTGCTTTGTCTCAGGAGTCTCGGTCGCCATTCGCGCTTTAGTCTCTTTGGCTTCTTTGAAGCCGGCCTTGAGCGAAGTAACGTACTGTTCCGCCTGTCGAACCGACCAGCCGTGCCGAATAATAAGCGCTAGTAGCTCCTGCTGCTTTTCCTCCATATGTTTGAGGGCTAGTACCTGACGAGCGTGCCCTTCGCTAATCTGCCGCTCCTGTAGTGCTTTGCGAGCCGGTTCGGGTAATTGCAGTAGCCTGACGATGTTGATAACTGTTGTCTGCGCCTTGCCAAGTCGACTGGCAATGTCTGCGTAGGTCAAGTTGAACTGCTGATGGAGACGTTCGACCGAGACAGCCTGCTCGAGCGGTCCGAGGTCTACGCGCTGGACATTTTCCACTAGAGCAATTTCTAGCTGCTCAAGCTCTTTGGTCGTGCGAACCAGTGCCGGCACCTTCGAGAGTCCAGCGAGCTTGGCTGCCCGCCATCGGCGCTCACCAGCGACAATAACGTATTTTTTGCCCTGGGGGCTCACAACCAGAGGCTGTACAATGCCGTAGCGTCGAATACTTTCCGCTAGCTCCCCTAGCGCTGTTTCATCAAACACCGTACGGGGTTGGGAGGGGTTGGCCACTATCATCTCTACCCCCAATTGCTCTACTCGATCGGCTTCGTCCTGGAGTAGAGTCGTGTCGAAGTCTGTCGGTATAAGGGAGTCTAGACCGCGTCCCAGACCGCTCTTTGCGCTCATCGTTCGCGCTCTCTCTGGAGGAGGGTACGTAGAACCCACTTCCTCTCGTTTATGCCCCTAAATAAAGCCTCTCCTCCTTCTGTCTGTTTCATAGATATATCATACCATCTCTCTATAGTTGGTTTACACCCTATAATGTACCCTGAGGTTTGGCTCTGCGGTCACATTCGACTACCCCTGGCACTTAGCGAGAGCTAGGTGTGAGGCGAGGTGCAAGAAAAGGTAACGGTGGTATACCTTGAATCTTACGACTTTCCTCTATAGCCCTGCGCGTCGCACCACTTCACTCGCGGCTGCCTTGTAAGCACGGGCGCCTTTACTCCATTTGTCATGTTCGAAGATGGTTTTTCCGTAGCTGGGCGCCTCGGCGAGACGGATATTGCGCGGGATAACTGTCTTGAATACTCTGTCACCGAAATGTTGCACCACTTCACGCTGCACTTGCTCGCTCAACACAGTCCGCTTGGTAAACATAGTCAGTAGTACACCGAAGATATGGAGACGGGTATTGAGGCCTTTTCGGACAAGTTGAATCGTTTGAATGAGTTGGCTCAAGCCCTCAAGTGCAAAATACTCTGCCTGAACGGGTATAAGCACGCCGTTTGCCGCAGCCAGTGCGTTGACCGTCAGCAAACCAAGCGCTGGCGGACAATCTATCAGTATCACTTCGGCATCGATGGTTGAAAGTACACGCTTCAGCTGCAACTCCCTGTCCTGTACCCGCACCAAGTCTACCTCAGCTTGCGCAAGCTGAGCACTAGCCGGGAGCAAAAACAGGTTTGAGACTTTGGTTTCAAGCACTATTTCGTCAATACTTGTGTGGCCGAGGAGCACATCGTATACGGTTTTGCTGAGGTGCTGTTTATCCACGCCAAGACTACTGGTCGCGTTGCCCTGAGGGTCGAGATCAACTAGCATGACCCGTCTGCGAGCGGTTGCAAGCTGGGCGGCAAGATTCACTGCAGTGGTCGTTTTCCCTACGCCACCCTTTTGATTTGTTACTGCTATGACAAACGCCATACTACCTCGCTTCCTATGCCTTAAGCGTAACAGATATGCTGCCGCGCGCAAACTACCACACGGGCGCGGCATACATATGACTTTTTTATACTAGCACTATAGTACCAGTACTCTTACCTCTCTGTATCCTATAGCACGAAAGAGCCCGTACACTCTTTACACCCGAATATTGCCTGTCATTCACCCATGCACTACCTATACAGTCAGAAACATCCTCGATGAGAAGACGCAACCGACCGAGAGCTTGGGCTGCACTACAGAGGTTTATACGTACGCTTGCGGTAAAAATTGTGCGACATCAGTTTTTTTTGGCAACTGGTACAGATTAACCATCCTCTTTGCCCCCCTCTAACCTTTTCAGCTGTACGAATCGAAACACCAGACACTCCAACTCCGCTTTATCAAATAGCCGCACTTTCTACGCCATGAAGCACACACATCCCTAGACTACGCGAGCTGGTTGGGTGATCACTTCGGAAAGAACACACTCAAGGATTGCGCGCCCTGGCCCTGAAAGGAGACGCTTACTGACTGCAAAACCCGACAAAAGAAAAAGCAGGCCTTGCGAGAGTGCCTGCTTTTCATTTAGATCGTTTTTGTTTTTGTTTGGTTTAAGGGTTTTTTGATTTCGTCTTTTTGCGTGACAAAATCTAACCATAAGTATCTACCATCGTCCTGCAGATTGCAATACCTTTTGTGCACATTTTTTACTCAATGTGCACATTTTACCCCAGTTATCCACAGCTTCATCGCGCAACCCCTCAACAGCCCTACTCCGCCGGCCTATCGGACCTATCGGGTACGACCCGATAGGTCGTTCTAGCGATCGGCTAAGATATGTTTTATACTCTCGAGTTCACGGTGAGCGCTCTCGTAGTCGGCGACAAAGTCAAAGTACTCGCTTGATCCTTTTGTGAAATGTTCGAGCACTCTGTTGGCATGAACCCATGGTGTCGCCGCTTGACCGCTGTAGTCTTGCAGACTTGACCATTTGTACGCCCTCCAGTCACGAGGGTTAAGGTGGATATACCTTGAGATATGGAGAAAATAGGCATCGGAATAAATATGCGAAGCTTTATAGCGCTGCTGAAAAACCGGGCCGACGCGTTTGTAGCGACTGTTGAAGTACATACTATACGATACTGTCAGTGCCTTGAAAAACTCACGCATTGCCGCTTCGTCTTGCTGAAAGACAAAAAAATGGAAATGGTTTGGCATGAGACAATACGCCAAAATCTCTAGCCGAACGCTGAAATCTTCATATAAAGTACCATTACCCCGTCGGTGGGCAGGACCAACACCCATATAGCGCTCTATGAGGCCGATGAATGTTCGGTAGTCTTGCTCATCGTGAAATATGGGCTCTTTGTTTACTCCTCGGTTGTAGACATGGTAATACGACTGCTCGATATATTGTTTGTAGATATTGCGTGATGGCATAAAACAATAATACACTACCCTGTCAACCTATCGGGTACGACCCGATAGGTCATAGGACAGGCCCTAAGCTTGAACAGCCCAACCTATTGGGTCGTACCCGATAGGTTCCCTGGATGGGGGGTGGTTTGGGTGATTGTTGCTAGTTTAGTTGGTGGCGCCGAGGACGATGTAGTCTATGGTGTATTGGGTGCCGGCGGTGACGGGGTCACGGCTGACAACGTCGAAGCCGGTAGCGGTCTTTACCACATATAGTCTGAGGTCGGCGGCATGGTCATTGCTGGCGCTGACGACAACTTTGTAGCTGGTGTCAAAGGCCTTGGCAAAGCCAATGTGCGCTAGCACACCATTCGCAACATTTTGTGCACCAGCCGTCACCGTAACCGTACCGGCGGTGTCGGTGCCATCTACCCCAGCGACTGGGTTGGTCGTGGATATACCCAAGACGCCCTGCCCCAGTGCTACACCGGCTGCCACGCTCGGCGCAGCACCACGTGTGGCAATGTGGCCGTTGACATATATGTCACCCGTACTTACCTTGCCCGAAATGGTCACTTCCCCGCTAACTGCCAAGTTGCCATTGACCACAATATTGCCATGTACCGTCCCGCCATGAGTAAGGTCTATGCTCTGCAGCGCCGCCACAGAACTCGTAAGATTAGCTAGCTGAGCCTGAGCACCAGAAACCGCACTCGCTATAGACCCGATCTGCCCCTGCTGCTCCTGCACAGCCCCAATCAGCGGAGTTACCAAACCTGCATAATTTAGCATTAAGTTACCCGTTGCAAAATCGGTCGTAACTAATTCTGGGAACTGAGCCTGAACATCTTGAGCCAAAAGTCCTAGATTCATATTTTGATCGAGACTATGATCTTTCCAGGTGTAGTAGACAGGCTGCAGCTGAGATATCTTTGCTAAACTATTTGTAAGCACCCCATGTACATCCTTGAGACGAGCGTCAGATGTACATGATCCTGAGCCATTAATTGTACATGTTCCGCCACTACCGACAATGCGGAGGTTGTCAGATACATTTAATGTTCTGAGTCCTGCCATATCAAGCCCTGTCACAAGGTTGTCGTCAACCATACTAGTCCCGTTCCAGTACCTTCCCGGTGAAACATAGAGAGTCATAGAGTTATTTGAGACTGACAGAACCCCTGCATCTGAGTTTGGCCCAACCACAGTCAATGCAGAGCCAATTGGGGTTGTCGTGCCAATACTCACAGTTCCATATGCACCTGCCCCATTGGTATTAATAACAAGGTTCCGCATTGCCGCCAAGTCGCCCGTTGAAATGTAGCCATACCTGTTGGCGCCTGTTGCAGATGGTCGTGTACCTATCAACATTAGTAGCGGGCCCAATGTTGGATCACTGCCACCCTGGATAACAAGCTGAGCTTTAGATGTGTCGTTTGCTAAAGCATTATTTGCTATTTCTATCCTGGCATCGGTATTAGTTGTGTCGACAAGCAAGATTGAATTGCCACTACTGTTTTGAACCGCAAATGCTGCAGAAGAATTTATGGTGCTCCTGAACATTTTGTTGCCAGCGAAGGTTTGGGTAGTGGTGTTGACCAGGCCTGGCTGGGTAAAGCTGGCGCTTTGGAGGAATATGCTGCTGCCGTTTATGGTTGCGCCGGTACTGTTGGCGGTACCACCATCGAGGGCGCCCACAGTGGTTATGCCCCCTGCAGCAGAGTTCGTGAAGCCGCCGTCTATGCGGTACATGTCTATGAAAGTATTGTTACTTCCGCCCATCAAGTTTAAGTTTGCACCTGATGATTGATAGACTACCAGTTCAACATAATCATTTACGTTTAGGTATTTTACTACTGCCGTATCACCGATATAGGTCATTGTGCTAGATAATGTGTTGGTATTACTCTGGGAGACGGGGTTGGCATTTACCCATAATGCTACGTGTCTTGAGCCAGTTGTGTTTGTCGTCCATGCTGCCTTCCCAGTAATCTTGTAGTATCCAGCTGTCTTTGCAGTCAAACGAGTATTGTTCGTGACGGTGTCATGGATAGCGTTGTTGTCGTATTCTTCGGAGTCGAGAGCCACGAGTGACCATATGCCGTTTGCTATACTTGAGTCTGCTAAGTTATACGCCTTCGCCATAGGCACCCCACCACTCGTCACCGCACCGACGATACGCCAGACACTAGCACCTGAGTCGTAGACAAGCTCGGCTGAGCCGTTTGGTACGAGAGAGACATCGGCACCAGTGCCAGTAGTAATACGGTTGGCAGCGAGTGAGCTAGCTGAGCCGTTTGAGAGCGTAGCCATCTGAGCAGCAGCGTTGATGATGGTGAGACGTTCACCATCACGACCACCAGCTATACCCGTGATGGTCTGGGCGCTGGCACCGGTGAGACGGACGAGAGAGGTGTCACCAAAGTTGACATTGTTTGTAGTGCCGACTGTGCTGTAGTCTGTGCCTTTTTTGGTGGCAAATGAGCCAGTGACGTCGATGGTACTGGAGGCAGAGACGGCACCATTGAGACTCACAGCACCTGTACCGGTACCGAAGGTACCTGCACCACTCTGGAGGAAGTTGCCAGAAGTTTGAGCGTAGCCAGTGACACCAGAGATAGCACCTGCACTAGAGATATCTATGTTTGTCGTCTGGAGGCTAAAGGTACCACTGCCACCACCAATGGTGACGAGACCGGTGCTGGTGCCGGTGTTTATGTTGGTCGCGTTGTTGCTCGCGACATTGAAATCTATGGTCGCTCCGGACACAGATATACCGGCATTACCGGTGATGAGGTTGCTGAACGTCTTTGCGCCAGCGAAGGTTTGGGTAGTGGTGTTGATGAGTCCAGGCATGGTAGCAGAGGCACTTTGGAGGAACATAGTGGTGCCAGAGATAGTGGCACCGGCGGCATTTGCCGTACCGCCATCGAGGCCGCCAACAGTGGTTACGCCAGAACCACCAGCGACAGAGTTCGTGAAGCCGCCGTCTATGCGGAACATTTCAAATGTAGTGGTACTGGGGTTAGTGTTGACTGCACTTGGGCCAGCAACCGCGCCATAGAGTTCAACATAGTCACCCACATTGAGTGTTAGTATTCCCGTAACACTAACGTACTGGTTTGCCGAACTCGAAGCTCCAACAGAGCCTACGAAAGCCGACTGCCCCCCATTTCGGTAAAGAATAGCATACAGAGCTGACCCAGAAGGTGGAGCAGAGTAGGAGATTGTACCCTTGACTCTGTACGTCCCGGCCGTTTGTGCCGTCAGACGTGAGTTATTTGTAACGTTGTCATGGATATTATTATTGTCGATATATTCGCTCGTTAAGTTTGTAATAGTAGTCCATACCGCTCCATTCGGGATTGATTGTGAAGTACCTTGTACAACCTGAGCCATAGGCACCCCACCACTCGTCACCGCACCGACGATACGCCAGACACTAGCAC
>CAZIOX010000004.1:13100-18492 GCA_964541145.1 uncultured Candidatus Saccharibacteria bacterium | reverse complement strand
TTTGTAGTGCCGACTGTGCTGTAGTCTGTGCCTTTTTTGGTGGCAAATGAGCCAGATATATCCATAGCGCCAGTAATGGTAATCATGCTGGTTGTTGTGTCCGCATTTATGAGGCTGATACCGCTGGTGTTTTGTACAGCGAAGGCAGTGGTACTGTTAGATGGGTTTTTAATGGTTAGGCCTGGACTGGCAGAAATAACGCCGTCTGAGTAAACTGTGCTACCGGCTCCTGCTACCACGCCACCAGTGAAATAACCCTGGAAGAACTTGTAGCCCTGCGTATAGTCGCTGGGTGTTGAGCCTATGTTTTGCACAGTGTACTTTGTAACTGTTACACTTGCGTCATACGAAACAGCCGGCGAAACTACGTATGTGCCATTTGAGTTATCTACTGTAATGCGCGTGTAGTAGTCCTGGCCAGCGTTGTTGAAAAATATGACGTCATTTACACTGAAGCTATCTGCTATCAGTGTAACATTCGTCACATTGGTGCGGGCAATAGCCTCAGTAGTGCCAGTAGTGGCGCTGGCAACATTATTTGCGAGTAGATTGGCCTCGCTATTGACCTTCAGGAGCGCGATGCCGCCACTGTTTTGGAATTGCAGTAAGTCAGCTGTTTGTGAGCCCAGCTGACGTATGACTCCTGTTACGCTACCTGTCGCCGCACTTTGTACACTAAAGTTTGCTGCAGTCTGCAGGATCGTACCGTTCTGGATGTATCCTGCGCTGCCCGTAGCGGCGGCAAAGGCGGTGCTGTCGAGGCCATCGAGCAGGTCTGCGTTCAGGTTTGTAACCTTGGTAATGCTGGCAACTGTCAGCGGGGCGGTACCAGTGGCCACAGTCGAGATAAGCTGAGTACCCTGGATGGTGCTCGTACCGACAATGGTGCCCGTGACATTGGTGTTGTCTTGCAGTTCAATGGTGCCAGCACTGTTGAGGACAATGTTACCACTGGTGGTAGTGGTGAGACTTAAGTTACCTGCAGTGGTGTTGAGAGCTTGGTTGATGTTGGTGGCGGTGAGGTTACTGAGGGAGGTGTTAGCACCACCAGCAGCCGCACTACAATCACCCCAAGTTGGAGCGGCGCCAGTATTAGCAATTAGACATTGGCCAGTTGTCCCAGCAGCGGTAGCACCAATGGCACCGGTGCCATTGCCATAAAGTACACCGTTGGCCGTCAACGTCGTGGCGCCAGTACCGCCCTTAGCGACATTGAGTGTGCCTGCCACTTCAGCAGTGCCAAGGTCAACCGCAGTGGTAGTGCTACCGGAACCGACGAAGAGTGAGCTAGTGAGGGTGTCTGAGACTTGGGCGTCAGTGAGGCTGGCGGTACTTCCAAGCACGCCGCCGGTTACAGTCACAATACCATTGGTTGAGAGACCGCTGAAGGTAATCGTGCCAGAGCTGGTGATGCCGGTTACATTTTGAATTGCCCGTGCTGAGTTAATAACACTCGTCGCCCCGAGTTGTAAGTCACCGGCCACTATATTAAAGTTATTTCCAGTTATAGAAGAAGAAGGTGTCGCGATACCGTTATACGAATTAGTGTTCCAATTGGCGGCGGTGAGGTTTGCGCTTAATGTAAAATCAGTGGTCCAGCCAACTCGAATGCGTGGATCTGTCGATGTCCACGCATCGTCAACTAATGTAGCCGACCCACTCTTTGAACCCGAAAGCGCATATTGTGTGTAGGCGGTCTTTTCAATGTAGATCTCCAAGTTCGTACCATCAGATACAGCATAGATGTTTGAACGAGCACCAGTATCCGAAGGTAGACGGCCATACGCATTACCAAACACCTTAAAGCCATTCCTGTATGAAAAGCTTAGGTCAAACCAACTTTGGCCTTGTCCTGCAGTGTTATAATCATGACCTGCAATATTACCGATAATTCGAACGAGGCCGTTATTGTTATTCGCCACCGCAATTCGTTTCCACTGGTTAATTTCGCCTGCACTATAATTAGCATTATATGTGCGTGTGCTGGCCGTCACTAAGTCACCAGTTCCTTGCAAATATGTTGCAGTGATTTTTACCGTGCCGTCCGTGTCGTTATCTATTAATTCCCCATTCTGAAGATTTATATCGGAAGTAAGTCCCGTGTTTGTGAAATTTAGACCAGTGCCAGTAGATGCAGTTATGGAAGTTGCTCCATTCAAGCTTATAGCTCCCGTTCCAGTGCTAAACGTGCCAGATCCAGCTTGCGTAAAGTTGCCGCTAGTTTGGCTATAGCCAGTAATGCTATTCAATACCCCTGCTGAAGTGATACGGGTCGTCCCATTTGTTTGAAGATTTCCTGACACGTTTGTTGCTGCGGCAGTGAATGTGAGCGTACCACCACCATTTACACCCGTGCCACCACTTGCGATTATACGAGCATCGTAGTCTGTTGCCGTGGCACCAGAATGAAAATCTATAAATGGTGTGCTCGACGTTGCGTCTGTTCTACCTATTTCTATACCATGGCTACCCGCGCCAGAGGAGAATGAAATTCTCTGATTCGCCGTTCCACCAACATTAAGCGTATTTCCTGAAGTGATAGTGCTTGTAGTCGTAAAAGTACCCGTAACGTTCGTGTTGTCTTGGAGTTCGATGGTACCGGCTGAGTTTAGGATTATGTTACCACTGGTGGTAGTCTGAAGCGTAAGATTAGCGCTCGTAGCATTCAATGCAGTGTTGATATTGACACTGGCGAGATTACTTAAACTCGTGTTAGCACCACCAGCAGCCGCACTACAATCACCCCAAGTTGGAGCGGCGCCAGTATTAGCAATTAGACATTGGCCAGTTGTCCCAGCAGCGGTAGCACCAATGGCACCGGTGCCATTGCCATAAAGTACACCGTTGGCCGTCAACGTCGTGGCGCCAGTACCGCCCTTAGCGACATTGAGTGTGCCTGCCACTTCAGCAGTGCCAAGGTCAACCGCAGTGGTAGTGCTACCGGAACCGACGAAGAGTGAGCTAGTGAGGGTGTCGGAGACTTGGGCGTCAGTTAAGCTACCTGTGAAGGTAATGTTACCGGTGGCACTGAGGGCGATGTTACCACTGGCACTGACGGCGAGGGTACCAGAGGCATCAGGCAGAGTGTAGGTGCGGGCAGCGGTGAGGTCAGCATTGGTGATGGTGCCGTCGAAGCGGGCTGCACCAGCATTCGCTGCTGCTATGAGGATACGGTCTTGGGTAGCAGTAGCGGTATCTACCGTAATACCCCGGATGGTAGCACCACCGGTGAAGGAAGAAGCTGTGCTCGTGGTAGCGCCACGGCCAGTGACTGTAGCGAGAGTGTCTGCCTCGGAAGCAATACCGCAGCTACCCCAGCTTGGGGCAACACCAACACCATTAGATACGAGGCAGGAGCCAGAAGCAACGGCTGCAAGCTTACTTAAGGTAGTTGCAGCAGATGCGTAGATAAGATCACCGGTGGTGTAGCTGGTGATGCCGGTGCCGCCGTAGGCTGCACCAACGGCAGTTCCCTGCCATGTACCAGATGCAACTGTGCCGGTCGCGGTGATGTCGGTCAGGTTACCTGTTGTCACAACGGTACCGCTGGCATTTGGAAGTGTCCAGGTACGGTTTGCGGTGAGGTCAGCGTTGGTAATGGTGCCGGTGAAGCGGCTTGCGCCGCCGGTTGTGACGGCTATGGCTATGAGGTCGTCAGTAGCGGTAGCGGTGTCTACGGTAGCGGTTCGGATAGTAGCTCCACCCTGGAAGGATGAAGCCGTGCTCGTGGTAGCGCCACGGCCAGTGACGGTAGCGAGAGTGTCTGCCTCACTCGTAATACCGCAGGAACCCCATTGAATGGTTGTCAGGTTACTAGTGAGACATTGGCCATTGGTACCGCGGGCAAGGCGGGTACTGTTTGTACCATTGTGGTAGAGCAGATCACCGTTTGTGGTAAGGCCGGAGAGGTTGTTTATGGCAGCTTGAGCAGTGGTGGCATTCGTACCACCATTGGCGATGGGGAGAGTGCCGGTAACATGTGTGGTCAAGTTAATCTGGTTAGCGGTAACAGCCTGCCCAGTGAGGCTGAGGTAGTTCTGACCGCTGAGGGTGATGTCTCCGGTGTTGGTACCGGTAAGGTTGGTGCCACTAACTGTGCCTGTAGCAGAAATGTTGCCCGTGACATTAGTGTTATCCTGCAGCTCTATGGTGCCAGCACTGTTCAAGACAATGTTGCCACTGGTGGTAGTGGTAATGTTCAGGTTGTTGCTGGTGCTGTTGAGGGCGGTCGTGCCAAGGTTGACGGATGAGAGGTTGCTTAAGCTGGTGTTGGCACCGCTCAGGGTCCCAGAGCCTGCAATTGTCCAGTCAGCGCCGTTCCAGACGAGGGTAACGGCACTGGTTGGGTTCACGACACTGGTGAGAGCACCGGCGTTCATTGAGATTGTGAAGTTGTTGCTTGTGCTCGCATTGGTAATGTAGAACATACGGCCAGCGGTCGTAGAGGTTGGGTCTGGGATGGTGTAGGTGCGGGCAGCAACTGTTGGAGCGATGGAGGCTGCGGTATATATGTCGACCGTGGCAGCTGCGGTACCGATGGCACCAGCAGCGAGGTCGCCCAGAGCCAGGGTGCCATTGAGCGTAGCACCGTTGTTGGTGAGGAGTTGGTTGGCACCAACCAGGAGACCACCATTGGCAGTAATAAGGCCAGAAAAGGTTGGGTTGTTTACGACATTTACGGTTGTGCTGCCACCCAGCGCAACACTGCCACCACCACTGAGGTTTGTGCCAGCAGTGACAGTAAGGCTTGAGTTCACCAGGTTGGCATTGGTAACGGTTGCAGAGCCAATGTCGGTACCAGAGACAGTACCGTCAAGGATGTTGGTGCTGGTAACGCCACCCGTAGAGATGTCTCCGGTAGCAATGGTCCCATCGAGGATCATGGTGGAGGTTATCTTACCAGTGCCAATGGCGTAGGTTAGCGTGTTGCCGCTGACAGTACCCGTGACATCACCAGCGGTGGCGGCATTGACCCAGGCAGTGCCGTTGTAGACAAGCATATTGTTTGTGGCGAGTGAGGTGTAGGTAATGGTCTGACCATTTATCTTTGCAACCGTTGGGTTTGGATAGGTTCCAGACAAGTCACCGCCGGCGCTGCCGGATGGTGCACCACCGCAGGCGCCCCAAGTTGGCTGACCGGTACCACTGGTACCGCTTAGGAGACACTGACCAGCAGTAACGGTTGTGGCACCGTACACATACTTACTACCATCGCTGTAGACAACACTGCCTGCTCCGCCGATGGCGCCATTGTTGTTCGTACCACCATTGGCGATGGGGAGAGTGCCGGTAAAGGTAATGTTGCCTGCAGCAGAGAGGGCAATGTTACCACTGGCGCTGACGGCGAGGGTACCAGAGGCATCAGGCAGAGTGTAGGTGCGGGCAGCGGTGA
>CAZIOX010000004.1:0-13000 GCA_964541145.1 uncultured Candidatus Saccharibacteria bacterium | reverse complement strand
TGGTGCCGTCGAAGCGGGCTGCACCAGCATTCGCTGCTGCTATGAGGATACGGTCGTACGCCGTATTGGCAGAGGCGAGCGTTAAGCCGTCTTGGAATGTTTTGTTCCCAGCGAATGTTTGTGCACTTATACCAACAAGCCCCGGCTTGTCGGCCTGGGCTGTCTGCATATATATAGACGTCCCACTTATAACAGCACCATCATTTGACTTTGACTGGGAATCAATTGTGCCAACAGCTGTCACCCCCGAGCCACCGCCAGCACAGCTTCCGAAACTCAGCTGCCCTGCACCATCGGTAAGAACACAGTCACCGTTACTACCATTCGAAATCGGCAATGTAATAGTCCGGTTTGCGGCAGAAGCGCCCGCCTTGAGTGTGGTCGTAAACCCATTGCCGGCCTGCAGCACCATGTTACCCTGCGTACTGGCACTACCGACCGTCACAGTGGTGTTTGCGAGGAACGTATTCACCTGACCAGAACCGCTTATACGAAAACTCGCCGACTGGTCGGTGGAGCTCTGATTTTGAATATAGCTCCCGTTCGCCGCTGCGCCCGTCAAAAGCGTGTACGTTCCCGCCGCACCCTGGTCTGGGATTTGAAATATCTGGCTTCCTCCGGTTGGAGCCTGAATGCTCAGGGTTGAGCTCAGCGCTCCCGATGTTGTAACCAGCTCGCTCGCCGTCTTCGCATTGAACGCATAGGGTACTGCAGTGAGCTTAAGGCGGGGGGACATCTCACCGTCCCAGGTAGGGGTAGCTGTCTGGGTGGTACCACCAACGTTCATGGTGAGGTAGAGCTGTTGATCCCAAGGCATGTTGCCTGGGAAAGCAGTTTGAGAACCAAGGTTGACGGTGACGTAGCCATTGGCCACCCTGACACGGTTGTCATTGCCAGCAGTACCACCGTTGCTGTCGTAGTAGGTCTCAGTCCAGAGGAGAGTACCACTGGTACTTGCATCGTAGAGCTTGAACTGGACGTTGTAGTAGCCATCAGGGGCAATGGCACCAGCAGCTGTTTCGAGACGGGCTTGGAAGTTCAGGTTGTCACTGGTGGCAGCGTAGGCGCGTGGCACACCCGTGCCCCCGCGCGTGAGGAAAAACAGGGGTAAGGCGAGGAAGACAAACAGAACAAACACAAAGCCCCTCGTTCTGGGGTGAGCGAGGGTGCGTGCGAAGAGTACGCGACTATACGGTGTTTTTTCTGATTGTCCTGGCACAGGAATATGCCTTTTTGGTTTTAAAGTTTTATTTTGTATACGTTTTTGTTTACTGGTATACGTCTACTATTGTGGCGCGAAGGAAATGGCCTGACAAGGGGTATATTTGCTACAAATGTGTTCGGCGAAATATACGGAAAATAATATAAAACGCATACTATTATGTAGTGTTTATAACATCATAGATCTGTTAGCGCTTATGTTAACTCCGAGAGTTGAATTAAAAATAGTTGTTATAAAAACATCGTACAAAGAATATATAAAAAGTTATCCACAGGCTCTAGCTCTTATTCCGCTCCCATAGAGCCTAAAATGCTATACATGGCTCCCAAATCACTTAAGTGCCTGTATGTATTCAACCCACTCGACAGTACTGAGCGGCGCAGTACTCTGTATGAACATCAGCATTTTATTATTAACCAAAAAGAGTCGCTGGCTACCCGATTCTTTGCTCGTAACAATATGTACTGTACCCAGAGTAGTCGTAAATGTCTCTGTTGTACCTATGCTGGTGGCGAGTTTTTTTATCTCCGCTTCGTTGCTAACCAGTTTTTCAGGAACGGCTTGTTGATTTACGGTAATATGCGCATTGCCATGAATATCGTTAAATGTGTACAATTTTCGCTTCTCGTCATAGGAAGGCTTTGGTACCTCAGAACTCTCAGCCACAACGTCCACGGGGGGTTGCAGCGGACGATACCCTAGTTCTGCCGAAACTATAACAGGTGCCTTTTCGGAAGGTTTTGTCTGTCGTGTTGTCTGGGCGTTGATCCATTTACCCCCAACAAGCAATGCCGCCACGACACCAACCATCAAAAGACCCAGCCGAATCTTCTTCCACGGTACAGCCGGTAACTGAGGTCGCTTGAGACTTGGCAGATGTATCTGTATGGAAACAGCTGGCGTAGTCTCATTCATAGCACTGGCGTTCTCGACATTTTTTTTGGTAATACCTGGGCGGTTCGGCCGGAAACCCATGCCGTCCAGAGAAGACGATTGACTTTTTTTAGGGAGAGCGAGAGAAGGTCTAATGTGACTGTCTGGTACATTTTTCGTTTCTGTTTCCGGCTCTAGCCACTCCGCCCAGGCAGTCTCGTCAACCTCAGACCGTCTACGAAAATTACTGAGATCCATCGCACGCTCCCGTAACGCAGCACTTCTGCTTTAGAATGACCTTATTTTTTCTTGTACCAAACCGCCCGGCAAACGTAGCTTCATGTGCGACCAAACCTGCCCGCGCAGCGTTTTTATCATCAAACCACTTACACCTTGACCCTTCCATATCCATAGCTCTATGGTACCATGCTTATCCTTGCGTAGCAGATTAAGCCATCGTGCACATCTACCGATTCGCTTCAAAGATCCTACTTCGTCGATCACATCTCCATGCCGTGGAGATTATCTCTCCTTTCTCCTAGCCATTCTCATCGCTCGATGTCTACTCATTCATCTTTAATTCCTGTCTTCTATCGTCTGACATTCTCTCAAATTTCCCTCTCGTGCTTTTCATGAAACACCTCGCATCGCTACTCACCTCCTTCTACCCCACCCCTGTTCCATACCCCTATTTTAAACGATCGTGTAAAATAGGGGTATGAGTATATATAGCGAAGCTAAAGATTATAGGGATAGAGCAACAAGTACGGGGATGTTGGTGGATGAGCTTATCCGATTTGCAATGCTCGGCACAATCGTGGGTACTGTGTTACTCGCACCAAATGCCGTTCAGGCGCTCGATAAGCCTTTGCGCTCAATTGACCGTGCACTGTCAGCCCGCGAGAGAACACGCGAGGCAAAGAGGATTCTACGGTACATGAAAGAGCATGGCTACCTGACTGGTGAATACGAGCATGGACTTCAGCTAACCGATAAAGCTAGACGTCGCCTGGCGAAAAGAGAAATGCACCATATCTCTATAGATATTCCAAATATTTGGGATGGTACATGGCGAGTGGTTATGTACGATATCCCCGAAAAGAAGGGAGGCGCTCGCAGAGCTCTCGGTGGATCCCTGCGGAAACTCGGTTTCTTCCAGCTACAAAAAAGTGCGTGGATTATGCCATTCCCCTGCCGAGATCAAGTTGCAAATATTGCAGCTTATTTTGATATAGACACCTACGTAACCTACTTTGAAGCTCAGTATCTTGATAATGAAAACGTTATGCTGAAGAGATTCCAAGCAAAATACAAAGCCACGAACTTCTTGAGCAAACCAAGGTAGATAGTCACAAAATCTATACTGAATACCCTCTTCCCCTCTGCTTTCTTCCCTTTCTTCCCCCTCTTCCCCACCCCTCTTTTGAACGATCGTTCAAAAGAGGGGTGGGGAATAGATGAGCAGGGCTTGGCGTGATTGTTTGGAGGAAATAGGTTATTTTGTATGGTTTTTGGCTCTTACGCCAAATGGTTTGTTTGGCTACGGTATTGACTATTTTGATGATGCTTATTGCTTCTGACCTCAAGATGGTTAGTACAAAGTACTGCTACGGCAAAGGACAAGCGGCGTAGTTGGGGTCGCTACTGTTGTTACTCTGACGACATGGTGTGTCGAGCGGCTGCTGCTCGCCGCCAGTGAATGTTTTGCCGTGCAACATGCGTTTACTTGGGTCAGCCGTGTAAAACAACGACAAGTCAGTAATGGTCGGTCCACGCGTAACGTCTTCTGGGTAACCAAAGGCCTGCGAGCTATCGATATTGACCGAGAAATAGTAGTACCGCGCGCAGTTTGTGCTGGTACCACTACCATCGCGCGGCACAAAAGTTCCAACATTGCCGAGTGTTACCTCGCCATGGTTATACTCTTGTCCCCATGTAGTCATATCTGCCACGCAATCGGCCGTCACGCCGTCTATATCGGTCATGCTCCGGTAGCGAAGGTACCACCGTGCGCCAGTCGAATTATCCAGACCGTTGAGAAGCCAACTATTGGCAAAAACGTCCGTGTCAGTGTCTATCATGCGAGAATACTTCGCAACCTGTGGCTGTGACTTTAGCGCCCCATATTGGTGCCGAGCCGCAGAAAGCGTATACGACTGTGCCGAAGCGATTGTTTTTGTAGCCGAAACCACCAGTGTCGTAGTGCTCGTTACTGCCACAACTGTCGCCGTCGACGCATCTGCATAAGTGATTGTGTTGCCGATGTAGTTGTCTGTCCAGTTTGTACCAACACCTGTTACTGTCGTGCTGCTTTGAGTGATTGTTCCGGTGGTATACGAACCGTTTTGCGGAGATGTACAACCACCCCCCATAACAAACACTGTGCCCTGACTGTACGCAAGCGCGACACCATAGCGCCCACCCGCATATCGAACATTTGTCGAAGACCATTCACCAACACCGGTTGGGTTATTGCCGCTCGCTATGGTGGTATTGGCGCTAATAGGTGCAATGAGCGTGCTCGGACGACACGAACTGGCCGCACTACGACCACCGACGATGTACATGTAGCCATTGGCGGCAAAAGCGTCTGCTTCGCTGAGGTAGCTCGGGAGCGCGGTCGTGAATGTCCATGCGCCGATTGTGCCGTTACTGCTATCAATTTTGGAAAACTGGGCATCGCTTAAATAGTTCGTGCCGTCATTGCCGCCGAACAAATATAGGTTATTGGCATACGCCGTCACAGCACCACCGTAACGAGCAACATCTGGCGCGTCTGCATCGGAGGTCCAGTTTGCCGTAATGTTACCACCGCTAGCGAGCTGCGGGCTAATGAAAACTGTGTTCTGAACGGTATTTGATGCGTTGTAGCCAGCGACTACGTATATTCGATTGTTCCACACCGTTGCACCAAATTTACGCCTGGCTTGACCACCGCCGCCGGTGTCACCCAGCGGCTTTGTGGCAGTCGACCACGCTGCGTTGATATCTCCGCTCGAGAATGACCCCACATAGTAGACGGTGGATTGCGCCGTTCCAGCATCGTCTTGACCACCCAAATAGTATAAAAACCCGCCGGCCGTTTCGAGCTGCCCCCAGGCCCTATCAGCCGTGAGCGCATTTGTGGCGCTTGCCCAGGTGCCAACGGAGCCGTCTGAAGAGCTAATAGGCGCATACTGCACGTTATTTGTCGCATCAGTGCAGTCGGTTGCACTGATACACCCTCCTGCAACGTAGATGTAACCATTCAGGACAGCAGCACTCGCCCCCCACCGGTCTGTGTTCGCAGCAAACGTATCGTCGATAGCGTTTGAGTAGGACCGGACTACACCGCTATCGTTGTTATATATTTGGAATGTCTGAATCGTGTTTGTGCGCGAAGAACAGCTTGACGGCGCCTGTCCGGCTATGCAACCGCCGATCACATAGGCATAGGAATTCGACACAACGGTCGCCAGCGCCCATCGCTTTTGTATGGTCACGCTAGACGTTTCAAACGCACCCCAGCTACCATCACTGACATTTATCTTTGCAAACTCGATATCGGCAATAGCATCTGCGCCGTCATAGCCGCCGAGAATATATAAGTAACCATTGTAACCAAAGCCAGCGCCGCGCCTACGGCCAGTATTCATTTGGCTTGGCCCCTCAATCCAGGCGCCACCACTCACCGCAATAATGTTATTGCTATCATCAAACTTAGCATACCGAACATCTTTTAGGTCGGTACCATTTGCACCCGGCGCCAAACCACCCATAAGATAGATGTAGTTGGCATACACCGCTCCAGCAAATGCACCGAGACCAGTCCCTCCAGCGGGATTTCCGTCATTACCCGTAACCGTACCGATGAGTAGCTGGCCACTCGTACTACAGCTAGTTACCGTGCCAGTGGAGGTAATGTTGCACTTATAGACATTCTGGCTATACCCACTACACCCGATACCACTAATGGTGCCACTACAGCCACCGAGGATGAATAAATTGCCCGGGTTAGAGCCGGCCGAGGCCGGGTTTGCCCGCGCGTAGGCAAATGTATAGGAAACGGCGTCTGCAGCTGTCGATGTACCGGTGTTGGTATCGTTATTTTGCCAGGTACCAAGACTGCCATCGGCATTAACTGAGACGTAGTATATGTTACTGACAGTCGGAAACCCGCCGACCACATATATTCGACCGTTAAAAACCGTAACACCAGCGGCGCTAATTGCCGTCGGTAAACTAGCGCTACTGACACAGTAAGAATCGGTGTACGAACCGGTGCATGCAGCCGGCCGCTGGAGCGAACCGTCGCTTGCTATTGCCTGGTAGGTAACCCCTGTTGAGTAGCTCGTACAAGCATTGTTCGTGCAACCACCCATGATATATAAATAGCCATTGACCACCGCCGTGACGTTCAGCATGTTACCCACCGAGGCACTTGGCATATTACAGTTGGTCGGCGTTGCTGCATTGCACGGCGCTTGCGTATTGTCAGTAGAGGTTGCGACTGTACTCGCCTCACCAGGAGGGTTGATAACCCCATAGTCCACGTCAAGCGCCGTATTTGTACATGCCCCAGTTATGCTATCTTGAGCGCGACAACCACCCAGTCGATACAACCCACCCTGCCAACCAATAAGTGTGTGCGCAAAACGGTCGTTGGCTAGGTTTAGAACAGTATTGAACTCTGATAGACTGCCGTTTGCATTTATGCTGGCCAGCTGCACATCAGTGGCTATACCGGTACAGTATCCACTGGCATTCACCGCGGTACACCCTCCGGCTATGTAGACGTATCCGCCGTATATAGTACTAAAGCTGCCACCACCCGTCATTCTGCCAGAAGTTATGATGCTCGTGGGGTTCGTCACCCATGAGTTCATGGTACCGTCACTCTTTAGTTTTACATATTCCACTGTGGTCACTGGCGTACCGGTAAACGTTGTGTTGCCACCAAGCGTATACAGCGTATCGTTATAAACATGCGCTGTCAGGCCATAGCGAGCCGCCCCCAGCGGTGACATGCCCGTCGTTGTCCATGTGCCAAGCGTGCCTGTTGGGTTAACGTCGGCAACCTGCACGGTGTTTGTACTCAGAACAGTGGTGCTGGCTGTAAGTCCGCCAAGAATATACATCCGGTTATTGTAAGCAACCGCCGCAAAATTGCTCCGGGCATTTGAAAGCGCCGTATCGGCATACCAGTATACCCAGTTGTTTTTATTGGTGTCTGTTGGGTGCCATAACTGCGGCTCGCCGTTGGCGCCGAGTTTTGCAATATATACTGTTGTTTGCGGCGTGCCGCTGCTGTTTGAGCCGCCGATTGCGTAGAGAAATCCATTGTATGACACCAGCGATAGTCCGGTACGAGCAGCCGGCAGATTATAAGCGCTGTTGGTGCACCAACCCGCACAGGCTCCATTGCCGGGGTTTGGCGCATCGATTGCTCGGGTTGAGCTATTGAACTGAGCCCAGTACACTGCATCCGTAACCGAACCCGCGGCTACGTAAGATATAGTCACGACACCGTTTTCTCCTGCCGTTGCCGAGGCTGCCGTCGTCGCGCCTGACCCGCCATCGGCCAAATTAGTCCGGTCACTATCTCCACTGTTACCAGGGGTCTGGTAGTTCCCGATAGTATTCACGTCAGTACCAGCGACAAGTCCGGTTGGATTGATATACGAACTACCGCCACCGCCACCGCCACCCGAACGGTTAGTTGTACTGGTCGAAGCGCCACCGCCACCGCCGTAATAGCCGCCGCCACCGCCGCCACCAGCGGCGCATGATGATGTAAATGTGCCGCCAGAGCCACCGCCACCCGTCCCACCAGCACCGCCCGTACCCGTAACAGACGTAGCGCACGCAGCTGTTGAAGCACCATTACCACCAGCTTGCGAGGCACCAGTAGCGCCAGATGCGGTGCCAATACCCCCTGCGCCACCAGTTGATTGGGTACCCCCGCCACCTGGGCCGCCAGCGCTGCCCGACCGACCAGGCTGTCCCGTCGTACCACCGCCCGCACCTGCATTGCCAGTTGTACCACTAGTGTTGCCTCGACGACCGGCGCCACCGCCACCGCCACCGCCCTCAACTAAAAACGTGCTGCTCCGCTTGACAGCTGACGCACCACCACCATTACCGGCTCGACCATTAGCTGACGCTTTGGCACCACCGGTACCAACATCGACCGTCAAAGTTTCCCCGGCTGTTACGCTTATGACACCTTTTGCATACCCACCGCCACCGCCAGAGCCACCGACGCCACTGCTGCCCGAACCGGCGCCACCGCCACCGCCAGCACCCCATACTTTTACCGTGAGATAACTAACCCCTGCTGGTACAACAAAACTTGAGCTTCCGGCAGTTGTGTAGCTACTGGTCGTTGTTGTACCAGAACCGACGCCGCCCGCCGAATATATGTAGCCACCGGCCACCGCCGTTCCTTGTCCCCACACCGCGCTACTGAGGTTACTGGTACTCGACCAGGCATCTATACGTGCACCGGTTGTCTGGCTTTTTTGGATAAGCTCGTTATCTATGTCAAAGTCGGTGTTTGTTTCATTGTTACCTCGCATAAGTTTACGCGCTGTTTCTATGTACACTGTTGGGTCTATACTGAGCGGATAGGTTGCTGTTTTTAGCCCACGAGCATGAACGGTCAGCTCGGTTCCCTCTAGGGAATACCACGTTTTTATTGTGCTGACCTTTTTGCCATATTCCACAACAAACGGCGCCGGAAACGTAAACAACAAGTTCTTTTTTTCGCTGTTTGCGCGAGCCTTTTCGAGTAGCGCTGCATCAGCATCACTGCCCGTCGTCACATTGCCTAAAAGAGCGCTTGCAACTCCATATATCGCCAGTGTTCCGTTTGGTTCTAAACGTGCGGTTGTGCCGCTCGGCAGACCGAGCCGGTAGCTAAATGACACTTTGTCTCCCTGTTCTTTGTTGAGTATGATGTCTTCTTTTACGCCACTTGCGCCAAGCGTATACACTTTTTGCGCATCGCGGCCGGTGAGAGGATACACGAGCTGGTTTTGGTTTTGCTGCGGCACGCGTGTAGCAAAATCTGGCGTAATCTTTATGGTGGTGTTGTTTACACTATCGGTAACCGTCATACCGTCTTTACTAATATTTTGTGCAAATGTGGCCGAAAACTTCGGGTTTCCCGACTCACCATCTTTCCCGATAGGCGCCTGGTAGCCTTTGTTATATTCGTACGCACCGTTTTTCGAATTGAACTTTAGGGCCTGGGCCATAATCTCACTAGGGTCTTTCAAAAGTGTCTGCGCCCGTGCACTTAATGCATATGCAGTACTATCGCCTCTCGCTTGATATACCTGCATCGCTATTGTTCCAGTCATAAGGAGCGCCATAAAACCCCAGCCAAAACGAGTTATTGCCGGGTGGTTGCGGCGTTTTGGGCGCAAGCGGTATAGACGCTTGGCGATAGGTTTTGGCAAGCGCAGGAGAACAACTTTCTCAAACCTATCAAAACCACGCCAAAAGCCTTTCAGAAGAGAATGAAGACGTAGCCGTAGTATGCTCAACGATCGTTTTAATTTCTGAAATATCGATATTCTAAGATTGAGGGTAATAGTACGCGTAGTAGCATAGTCTACCCCTCCCTGCGGTGCAGATCTCGATAATGGTACCGACCGGTGTTTTCTATCTTCCACGTGTCTATTCTGTGCGTTTTACCGCACTCCATTCCCTTTACGCTACTGCTTATAGTGTAGCACTTGACCCCTGAAATCCATAGTAAAATCCCAGGCGTTTCACCTGGGATTTTAGTGCGAGTTTTTGTGTTTGTTTTGGCTCTTTTGCCTACGCTAGGCTAAAGAGCGGGTCGCTCATGATTTGACGGCGCAAACGAACTTGCTTTCGCCGTTCATTTTGCGGCAGGCGCTTCAGCACCCGGTCATCTTGTCGCTTTCGTTCCTTTTTCATCTTACGTTCCTTTGGTATGTGTTTGTTTGATTGTGTATTTGAAGTATTTGTATTTGTTTCTGTCTACCTGGAGGCCATGGTGGCTCCCACGCAGTACCACAAGGTCCCGCCCGAGTGGTACGACCTGTTCTAGAGATTGATATAGTGAATTTCATGTTCATATTCCTACTTGTTGCTGTACTGGAAGGTTAAGTTTTCTACATATGCGTTGGCGTTACTCTGCGCAGAGACGGTTATACGTATGATCATCGTGTCGCCGGCTGCAAACGGATTGGCACCTCCTGCGGCACATGAACTCGAGGTAATGTCGGTCGTTGGTGATATTGACGTCCATGTATTTGCCGTACCGATGTTGGTCGTATCGGCGCTACATTGGTAAATCGTTCCCGCAGAAGCCTTGCGAAACACTGCGTACTTAACAGCCGCGTTGGATGTGCTGTCTACAAGCCCGGTGAGACTCATGGTACCCGACTTGAACGATTTGAATGTAGATGGTAGGCGATACGTTACATATATCCCGTACGTTTGTGGCGTTGCTTGTGGTGATGTCCACTTGTAGTAATTGCGCGCTTCGCCACTCGCGCATAGTGTGCCGACAGTTAGAACGCTAGTCTGATTTGCACAGAAGTCAGCAGTCATCGTACCAACCCCAGTGCCGTTCAGCACTGCCCCCGTATACTCTGGCGTCATTGAGATGATATCATCTGGTGCACTACCACAAGCACCCCATGTCCCAACGCCGCTCGACTGCTGGTAGCACTGGATGGCGTTCTTGGTCGTGTCGTAGTACATCGAGCCGTAGTACGCTGGATTATCAGTGGTCATCGGTGGTCCGGCGAACTGGTCGAGAGTAAAGAGCGTCGGCTGTCCACCGGTTGCACCGCCACCGATCTGAACATTTGCAGGTGTTGTGCCAGCAGCATTTGATATGACGCTCAGGTTATCAACATAAAACGTACCCGAACCACCCATATTTGTCTCGTAGATTCGAATTGCGTTTGATGCTGTCATGCCGCTTGCTGGAGTCGTAATGAAGCAGGATATCTTTGTCCAGTTACTCGTGACCGAGAAGTTATTCGTCAGAGTATAGCCCGAGCCAGGAAGCGTGTTGTTACAGTTCACCGAGTTTGCCGTGCCGTCTACACTATAGTAGGTATTGAAGGTGTAGGGGCCTGCAGCCGATGTCTTGACCGCAAACGAAACGACGTAGGTAGTACTTGCAGAAAGTGTCGATACGAGCGTGTTCTTGACGCCTTGGTTATTGGCAGTAATGGGTACGCTCAGTGAGTATAGGCCACTTGCGACATTGGCGAGTGTGCTGTTCTGTGTAGGCGAAGTGCTAATACCCGCCCAATCTGTCGTACCGCTCTCGATACCGCCATTTGAGGCGTATTCGGTGGTATTGTTATTGACCGAGAAGAGATTGGCAGCGATAGAACTCTGTACTTCAAACAGCGCACCAGTAATAGGCGTACCACTGTTGCGAATAGTGACGCCCGCACCCTGGTTGGCAGAGTTGAGCACTATCTCAGCACCACCGGCATTTGTCTGGGTGTTATTGTAGGCAGCCTGGAGGTCGGTAGCGCTCGAAGCGCCCGCGGCCGTCCAATCAGTACCATTCCAGATCAACGTTGCTGTGTTGTTTTTCTTTAGGTTGATATCTATGGCCGTACGCGAAGCGTTAAGGCGCAGAGTGAAGTCTTGTGATGTAGTCGTAGCGGATACATATAGGATGCGTCCGACGGTTGTATTGAGTACTGGGTCTGGGATAGACATGATCACACCGCTGATTGTTGCCGTGGCAGGGATGGTGCTAAACGTATCAACAAATCCTGCGGTAAGGTTATTGACACCCCCCGTACCATATGACTGGACGGCCGATGAAGCGAATGCTGTTGGGTTCAAACTGACGAGGCCCATTTTGCCGCTTGCGCCAGCATCACCACCGGAAAGTAACAGCGTGCCACCATTGCCGCTACCCAAACCAGCGCTGCCCTTTATGGTCAGCTGGTCGCCAGTCGTATTACTCGTGGTTTGTGCCACACCCTGGATGACATTCGTGGCGCCTACAGTACCGATGTTTATAGTGCGCGATGCTAGGTTCGTTGTATTGGCGCTATTGCCGATAGAAACCGCTGCAGTCGTCGTACCCGTACCCACATTGACCGCGAAGTTACTGCTCACATTGAGGTTTATGACCGCTCCAGAAACGGTGGCACCAGCCGTAGCCGTCAGTAAGCCACCGAGTGTACCTGCCCCGTTAATCTTGAAGCCAGCTGTCTGGGTTGTGCCCGTCTGATTTTGGATGAAGTTGTTACACGCGGTCGTTGAATTATCGGTACATATAGTAGCATTGCCCGCTAATGCTGGTATGGTCAACGTGTAGGCGCCCGTTTGAGTAGCAGAGGCAATAGTGACAGTGTTGGCATTGGCTGTGGTGGCTATGACTATCTTCCCGGCTACTGGGTTAGTACCACCATTGTAGTTACCGAGTTCTAGTTCACCGTTGGTGGTGTCTATGTTTAGGACACTGGTGCCAGTGGCGTTTTGGATGTTGAAGGCACTGGTAGAGTTGGCCTGGCGGAAGCGGATGTTTAGGCCACCCTGGGTCATAGACTGACCGGCGTAGATAGTGCCGGTGCCGAGGTCTTGGATGGTGGCAGTGCCAGAGCTGGTGCTAAAAGTGTTGTCTGCGAGGTAGTTGGTGTCGGAGGTAGCGTTAGAAATATGTATGGCGTAGCAGGTGCTACTGCAGCTGGTGTCGGTAATGCTATTGCCGGTGATGGTGTTGGAGTCGGCGCCGGCGAGATAGATACCGTTGTTGCCAGTGACGCCACCATTGTCGTGGAGCTTGTTGCCGGTGAGGGTGTTTGTGTTGGAGGAGGTACCGAGGGAGATGCCGCGGCTGCTATTCCCCGGGACGGTGTTGCCGGTGAGGGTGTTGTTGGAGGAGGAGACGAGGGAGATGCCGTAGCT
>CAZIOX010000003.1:14223-106911 GCA_964541145.1 uncultured Candidatus Saccharibacteria bacterium | reverse complement strand
CCATCGGTTTTACGGCTTTTCCATATAGCCTCATCGAGCTGGATGTCCGGTTGACTGCGCAGGAACGTTAACGCTTGCTGGGTCAAAAAGTACCGTGCAGATTTATTTAAAAGTCGGTAACTTTTTTCATATATCTTTTCTAAGTAACCAGCTTTGCTGAGGATTTCTAATGCACTGTAGGCTGAGTTAGTTGTAATTGATTGATAGTGAGCGAGATTGTCGGTAGTTACGTATCTGAATTTGAGGACTGTTTTGAGATTTTGGATTTGATTGTTATTGAGTTGTCTGTCCATAAGGTATACATAGTATAAAAGAGAGAAGCGCAAAAGTACACTTTTACAGGGGCGGAAATAACAACAAGTTCTAATTTCGTAATTATAACTAAAATACTTGTAATTATCCCTATTGGTGTAGTATACTTATCCCTATAAGGGAAGCTTAACGAGGGTAGATATGAGCAGGCCTACAGGTTCAAAGAACAAAGAAACGCCACCGGAAATCGTTCAAGCGGACGAAGCGGATAGGCTTGCCTACTTAGCGACTCTCCTACTTGAAATAGCCGAAGAAGAACTTACACAGAGCGAGGCTACACTATGCACTCTGAATTAGCTGGCAAAAATGCCGTAGCAGCTATACGAGTCTCCACGACCAAGCAAGGCACCGATGGCGATTCCCCCGAGGCGCAGAAAGAGCAAATCGAACGGTTCGCCGAGACTAAAGGCATAACAATCAAAAAGTACTTTGTGTTCATGGAATCAGCCAGTAAAGAACAGCAGCCCATGCAAGAAGCCGTTGACTACTGCAAAGATCCGAAGAACGCCATAGACCTATTTGTCATCAAATCGATTGACCGCTTTACCCGTGGTGGTTCTCTCAGCTATGACATACTTAAGAACCAGCTCGAAGCGAGCAAAGTTCAGCTTGTCGATATATACGGCGTTATAAGCTCCCGGCAAGTGAATACGCTCGACCACCTTGGGTTCGAATATAAATGGAGCGTGTATAGCCCAAGCAAGAAATCCGAGATACTCGAAGCTGAACGATCAAAAGATGAGCTGCGTGACATTATGAGCCGCATGATTGGCGCAGAGATCCGCTACACGCGGAACGGGTATTGGATGCGCAAACCGCCTTTTGGATACTACAGCGAAAAAGTAGACACTAATCAAGGAAAGCGTACCGTGCTAAGACCGCGCGAAGAAGAGGCGCAGTTTATACGCATGATGTTTGAATTACGGGCTGAAGGGCTGCTGACTGACACTGAAATCGTCGACAAGCTTAACGATCTCGGTTACCAAACTCGTGTGAGTTACATCCGCAACAAAGACGACTTAAGTAAAGTCATTTGTAAAAAAGGCGGTCGCTCACTCACCGTCAAAAGCATGCAGAAAATGCTGCAAAGCACAATTTATGCGGGTATTAATGTAGAGAAATGGACTGATTACCAGCCAGTTAAATGCGCCTTCGAAGGCTTAATCTCCATCGACTTGTTCAATAGAGCAAATCGCAGCAAAAAGTATATTGGCTACAACGAAAAGGATGGTGAGTATGAAATCCACCGACAAGCTCCGAAGCCACACTTAGTAAATAAAGTTATGAACAACCCCGACTTCCCTTACAAAAAAGTCGTATTGTGTCCCGAATGTAAGAATACGCTCCTCGGCAGCGCTAGCCGTGGCAAGTCCGGCAAATACTACCCGGCGTATCACTGCAGCAACAGAGGGCACTATTTCCGAGTACCAAAAGACGATATGGACGATAAGATTACGCAGTTTATCGCTCGCATAAAGGTTAACCAAGACCAGATAGACTTGCTACTCGATACTGTCCGTGCCGAGTTTGAGCGCAGACAATCACTGTCTGGTGCTGATAAGGCAACTATAGAAAGCCATATTACGGCACTTCAGGGCGAGGCGGAGGCTGCAATCAGCAAAATCATGCTTCTGTCGAATCCAACCGCTATCGCCTACATAGAAAAAGAAATCGAAAGCATCCACAGCAAGATAACAAAGTTAGAGAAGGAGAAACAAGCCATGCAGAACAAAAAACCTATCGATATCGACCGCATACTCTCGAGAGTGCGATATTTTCTGGAACACCTCGATTCACTACTGTTAAAGCAGCAGGATCCACTCAAAAAGGCCAAGTTATTTGGCTTATTGTTTAACGAACTTCCTACCTACAATGATTTAGATTATGGAACACCAAAAACACCCCTTTTTACGGGGGTGAATTCGGTCTTTCGGCTTGCGCCGCTTGAAAAATCTCTTATGGTGACCCCACGGAGAATCGAACTCCGATTGCCGGGATGAAAACCCGATTTCCTAACCATTAGAAGATGGGGCCATGCAAAACCTTCAGACGTTCGTTGCGCCTGTTTGCAATTGCCGAACTAGTGTAGCATAACAGAGGCCAAATGAAAACCCCCACGAGCTCGCAGGGGTTCCCACCATAAGTCTAGAGCGGTCAGTCATGAGTACTATAAACGTATTTAGTGCATCGTATCACAGATTGGATAAAAATGCTAGTACTTGTCCACAGTTCCCTGTGCATGCTGTGCTAGAATCGGCGCTGACGACGGAAGACAGAGCGCTTTGGAGGTGCTGGCTGCAACGGGGTACCCGCCAGAGGCGCAACCGTAGCAAGTGGATCGGCCAGCGGTAACGGAGATGTTCCCATGTCTGCAGCCATGTAGGCCGCCTTGTGCCGCTTGAAGAGCATGTGACGATACCAGAGGAAGCCGCCGATGAGTACCGCCGAACCGAGAGCAATCACATTGCCCGCCCCAGTATTGGGAAGTGTTGTAGTAGGCGCAACACAGCGCTCCACGTCGTCAGCCGGTATGCTCGGATTGTAGGGACAGGGATTACAGCGAACATCTCCTACTGGTATGCCTGGTTTACACTCTGGTGCTGGAGCCGTCGTAGGGGTTACCGTCGCACGGCATGTTTCGGCTGTAACCGTTTTACCATTGATATTGAATTTGAGCGCCGCGCCTATACTGTAGTTTCCTGCCGCAGCATAGGTGTGATCTACTGACACCGTCCGCCCGTCAGTAGACTTCACCCCTGTGGCGGTTTTACCGTCCCCAAAGTCGAAGTCTGCACTCTCGAAGGTCGCGCCATTGCCATAGTTCATCGTCGCTACAAACCGGTAGTTAAAGCGATCTTTGTCTAAAATGGAACCACCCAGCTCGACACAGTGTCCATAGGGGTTTATGACCGACTGAGGCGTCTTACACGCTGGCGCACTCACGGTTTGTCCGTCGACCGAAAACTTCAGCACAGCTGTTATGGTGTAGTCCCCGGCCTTCGCATACGTGTGGTTAGAAACAACAGTTGTGCCTGTTTTGGCCTTGACGCCAGTGTCTTTGGTGCCATCACCAAAGTCGAAATCTGCACCGACGAAGGTTGCACCATTGCCGTACTTCATATTTGCCGTAAAGGCGTAGCTAAACTTGTCAGTCTCGTTTATAAGCGCCCCCTTGAGGTTGATACACTCGTAAAAAGGTGCCAGTACCTGGATGGGCTTTTGGCACGCGGCGGAGGTGCTGGTAATGGTTGTGCCCCCAGGTGCACTCGCATAAACGGTCACTTTTGCCGTCACAGTTTTGGTCGTCGCACTGCTATACGTGTGCTCGACAGCTGCATTTGGATCTGTTGTGGTGACCGTTGGTGAGCCATCACCAAAATCATAGACATATTTCACTAGCTTCGCGTTGCCAGTAGCGGAAGCATTGGTTGTAAATTTGTACGTATTGAGTCGTCCTGCTACCGCCTGACTGTTGAGCAAGTTGCAGGCTGCCCCAGAGACGACGTTAGTGCCCCATGCCGGGTTTCCGCACGTGTTCATGACAACAAATTCTGCATTGCCATTGCTGTCTAGTAGTACTTTTACGGCTAGGCTATCTACAGCAAACCGATCTTGAGGAAGACCGATGTAGTACGTCGTACCACCGATTTTTACAGAGCCCGATCTGTTCGAGTCACTGCGTCCGAGCGTCTGCGCATTTGTAATAACATTGACGCCATCTACCGTCACTCTACCGTCTTTGTAAATTCGACCGTCTTTTGCGGTTGCGACGAAGCGATCGTACTTATCGGCCGTCAAGCCAAAGTGTGCATATATAGGCTGTAGATCCATTTGACCGTTGCCGCTCGCATTGGCGCGTACTTTGTCGATAAACTCTTGGTTGGTCGTAAAGCCACACCGGAGAATAGCATTGGTCGTACACGTTCCAGCAAAAACTTTAGGCGCGAAAAACAGTGTACTTATAGCCATCGCCATCAGACCAAAGCCTAAGACGATGGTATAGATGACTGAAGATTTTTTAATTGTTTTAATTTTCATGGTGTTTCCCTTGTTTGAGACTATTCAAGCGTATTGTCGCACGCGCCAAACAAAAGCACAATGTTTTGTTGTAAAAAATATATATCTTATAACCATATAGCCAAAAGCCCCGCATGGGTCATGCGGGGCTTTGAAGGTTGAGCGGTCAGTCATTGCTCGGCTAGATATGTCTCCGAAAAGTGTGTTCTAGCGGGCAAGCCGGCGACTCAAGAACAACCGAGCGACCAAGGCACTCACTACGGTCACCAGTCCAAAGAGACCAATAACACTCCCTGCGCCCGTGTTTGGAAGCACGGTAGGCATCGGAGTTGTCGTAGTTGTACCGGGTTGTGTGGGGCTCGTGAATGTGACCGTTCGAGCACACGCAGTGTTTTCAGCGGCGTACTTGTCAGTACCGTCAACGCTGAAGAGTAGCTTTACACTTACCGTAAAGGTGCCGTCTCTACCGTACTGGTAGCTCGCAGTGGTCTTGTCGGTGACAAGTGGTGTGCTGCTATCGCCCCAGTTATAGGTAACGAGCTTGAGCTTGGCGTTCTTTTCCAGGTATTCCACTCGCGCTGTTACTGTGCGGTTTGTACCAGCCGTCAAAACGATGGCTTTACACGCATACTCAGGAACAATTGGCTGCTTCACCGTCACTGTAGCGTCGTCACAGTCATCATCCTTCGTGGGTTCACTTGGGTTGACTTCTGGAGCGTTGACACAGGCAGTGTTGACGAGCGAGCCTTCGACATAGGCTGCCACTTTGGCAGTAATGTTGACGGTTGCACTCTGGCCAACTTTCAGACTTGGGAGGGTGTACGTCCAGTTGTTGCCACTGACAGAGCCTTTGTCAGCGCTCACCAAGGTGACGCCAGCTGGAGCTTTGTCGGTTACAACGACATTCGTTAGATCTACTTCACCCGTGTTCTTTACGACCAGTTGGTAGGTAAAGTTCTGTCCGACAGCGACTTCTTTCGTCTCTACGCCATCTACTTTTTTGTCGATAGTGACTGCAGGGGTTTTGGCGGGAGGAGTATCTGGCTGCTTCACCGTCACTGTAGCGTCGTCACAGTCATCATCCTTCGTGGGTTCACTTGGGTTGACTTCTGGAGCGTTGACACAGGCAGTGTTGACGAGCGAGCCTTCGACATAGGCTGCCACTTTGGCAGTAATGTTGACGGTTGCACTCTGGCCAACTTTCAGACTTGGGAGGGTGTACGTCCAGTTGTTGCCACTGACAGAGCCTTTGTCAGCGCTCACCAAGGTGACGCCAGCTGGAGCTTTGTCGGTTACAACGACATTCGTTAGATCTACTTCACCCGTGTTCTTTACGACCAGTTGGTAGGTAAAGTTCTGTCCGACAGCGACTTCTTTCGTCTCTACGCCATCTACTTTTTTGTCGATAGTGACTGCAGGGGTTTTGGCGGCACAATCTTTGGTTACCGTAACATCTGCAGTGTTGTAGTAGTAACTCATCCCTTTTGGCTGAGCTGTGGCGGTGTTGCGCAGCAAGTTACTGCCACAGGCTAGCTTGTCTTCGGCGGGTAATTTTGCCTCAAACTTCACGTACGCATTGCTACCTGGTGTGTAGCTGCCAATATCGATGCCTCCTGCTGTAACGCCATCTGCGACTGTAGTATAGACACCGTTCCAGTAGGCGTTTTTGACCTGGGTCGTTCCAGGTACATAGGTCACGTTCGTCGGCAGCTTGTCGGCGATAACGACGTTATCCTGCTGTGCATTGCCCGCGTTTTTGTAGCCTATGAGGTATTCGACTGATTCTCCTGCTTTCGCAGTAATTGCGGTTGACCAGTTGGTTGTGCCCTTGACACGAACTTCCTTGGTTACCTCTACGCCTGGTACGATGACACGTGCCAGCACCGTTACGGTTGCAGAGAAGTTAAAACAAGGTTTTTCGTTTTCGAGCACCAGACCGGTGCCACCCGTGACGACTTCGTCACCGATTTTCGCTTCTGTCCAGACTGGTGCGGCATCGGTGCCAGTGTTGTGGCGCCACACGGCGCTGCCAGGAATGTACTGTAGGTACGCGTCGGCACGGTTTAGGTTGACAACTGCTGTATCTGTTACTGTGTTGGCATTGTCGGCGCTAATGGTTGCTGTGGCTGTCTGGGTAGTGCCGGGCGCTGTTGGCAGCGCAACCTTCACGCGGAGATTCTGGGCAATCTTTCCAGAGTCTGGTAGTTCGGTATTGTGGTAGTACACTTGGTACTTGACCACTTGGTCAAAACTGGCGTTTGTACTGCCAGTATAGGTCGTTTGACCAGTGGACACATTGGCGACGCCAAGTGCACCATCTAGTCGCACGGTTCCAGCTGCAATCGATGACACTGCAGGGAACAAAGCCGCAAGTCCGAGCACCAGTAGTGCTGCGAGCTTGCTGCGGAGACTTCGAAACGGTGTTGAAAGTTTCATGCTTTCTCCTCCTTATGGTTTGGGATCTTAATAGGGTTCTTTTGCTCATCATCTACAACGCACTGGTTCGTTTTCATAGCAAAGCTATACTATAAACCTTATCTGTTCTAAGTGGCAGTGCGCTCTAGTTCGTTCGGTTGTTCTGATTGTTAAAAAACGTCCGTTATCTGACTTCCACCCCATATAACGTATTCCTATACATTGTAGCATAAACGCAATTTATTGTCAATACTATTGCATAGCATAAACATTATAGCGCTGTCATCCGCGGGCGCAACAAACACGAGGGGTCTCCTCGCCAGGAAACCCCTCGTCGTTATGTGTTCAGCTATTTCTCTACAGCACCATTGCTCAGGCCTGGACTGACAGGGACAGGAGAGCCGCCTATCGGGCTTGTCTCTCCACCCTTGGTGCCAGTCCCAGTTGGAGCTGACGGATTCGCTGGGTCGAGGGGCACGGGCGCTTTATTTTCCTGCTCAGTGACCGGCAGTCCATTGGCTCCCTTGGTAGAGCCGGTATTGACTCCGCTCGTAGTGTTGTTGTTCACTGCTTGTTTTGCGCCTGCCGTGCCACCGTCCTTTTTGACCGCAGTAGATTGTGTCTTTTTCGCTACTATCCAGCAGCCGTTTGCATCCTTAGTAACTATGTAGTGTTCTTTGTCCTTGGCATAGCCAGGGAGGACGGGGCAGGTTTTGTTGGGAGTTGAGGTTGGTTTCTTCGTGATGGGGGTTGGTTTCTTGGGGGTTGCAACTGGTAGAACGTTGGCGACCTGATCACACTCCGCCATACTTTGTACTACGAACGTTATTGTTTTGCCTGTAGCTGGATCGATAGAGCTAAATTCTTGAGACACCACGTGTCGCAAACCCTCATAGGTATGTTTGAAGGCGACGGGGTTGCCTTGGTCATCGCGCCGTATGCCAACGGTTATAAATCTACTGTTCATTTTCTCTATCTTCATTGAACCCGGGACGCGCTGTTCCTCTATGGCCCTAACTTGGTCTGCCCAATATTTTGGATCGGCCTTGAGCTTTGTAGCTTCGTCCGCGAAATCTTTGTCTGTTAGTTTTGACATGTCTCCCTTGTGCTTGAATGTCAGAAGGTATGTTGCAGCCTGCACCGGGTCACCCGTGCAGGGGTCGAGCATTTCTTTAAGCTTAGCGCTAGCAAACTCTGTGCTTGTCAGCTGTTCGGCAGTTGGGCGAGCCCGGAAGCTCTGGTCGTCTATGGTCGTGTCGTTTTGGAGTGCACTGTCTTCGTTACGGTCTCGTTGGAGGTCTCCTGACAGACAGGCCGCGCCTACTGCTTTCATTGCTTCCGTTATTTTGTCTTTACCAGCTACAGCGCCGTTATCTGTGTCGCCAGCTGTTTCCCCGGTACCTGTCGGTACCGCCGTTCGGTTAGGATTATTCAGAAATGCTGGTACATCAGAAGGCGCCATAGTTGCTCGTGACGTTACACCGTTACTGACGTAGTCGAATGTTGTACTTTCGACAGATGAGGATCCCACGCCTGTAGGCACAGATGTAGTGTTCAGAGATACACATCCCGTCAGGGCTAGCGGAGCTAAAAAGGCTGCGGCAACTTTTCGTCTTGTCAGAGCGCCACGCACTTCGGCCATCTTTGCCCGTACGCGTTCCCAGCGACCTGCTATGCCGCTTGTAGCCCGCTCGACCATACCACTGACAGCAGCGGCTGGGTTTTCAAGTGCAAAGACAACCATGTCCATGGCTGTCACTCCGGTGTTTTCGCGATGATGGCCAATGTATGGACCATCTATAACAGCCGTCGGTCGAAGAACCTCCGGGGTTGTCGGTGCAAATTGTGGTGCTTGTGGTGCTGATTCTATTGAGTTCATCGTTGTTCCCTCGTACTCCCTTTAGATATTACTCCCCAGGGTGAGCTCGCCACACGAGTCCCAATACTCTGGATATGTGCAAATTGTAGCATAAACGAATAGCTAAGTCAATACCTTTTGTGCTATTTTTGCACTACAGGCAAGTATCTTTAATAGTGCTATAGCTTGCAGCTAATCATCTGCCTGTACGGCAACTGGCTGGAACTGACGCTTTTTGCCAAAACGGAAGCCGAAAGTACTGCCTTTGCTCTCTTCGCTATCAAAAACTACCGATCCGCCGTGAGCGATAATAACTTTCTTTGCCATAAACAGCCCAAGTCCGGTGCCGTCCGGCCGCATGCGCCGGGCATTATCCGCCCGGTAAAACTTACTGAACAACCGGTGTTGTAGCGCGCGCGGCACGCCAATCCCTGTGTCCTGCACACGAAACTCCACAGCACTGGGGGTTTCAGAGAGGCTGACCGTGACTGTCCCTCCCGGGGGGGTGTAGTACAGAGCATTGTCGATGAAGTTCATAACGACCTGGTGAATCTTACCCGTGTCGAGCTCAAGCAAGGGGAAGGTTTTGGGCGGTTCGTAGTGCAAGGTAATGTTTTTTGCAGCGGCGCTTTCCCGGAGCTGTGCCAGCTCCTGGTCGACGACGTCTCTCAGGTCGGTTGGCGCAGACTCTATCACAAACTTTCCTGTGTTCAGACGAGACAGGTTGAGCAAGTCAGCTATAAGGTTCACCATACGTTCGCTGCTCATAAAAGACTGTTTTAGTAGCTCTTCTTGCTGTTTATTGAGTTTGCCGGCGTCTCCTTCGAGTACCATGCTCAAGTAGCCCTTTACGCTCGTCAGAGGCGTACGCAACTGATGGCTCGCCATAGAAATAAACTCGTCTTTCGTTTCGTCCAACTTCTTCAGCTTCTCATTTGCCGTCCGATACTTCCGTGTCTGCTCCTCGACCCGCTGCTGCAGCGTCGCATTGAACTGCTGAATTTCCTCAAAATGCATGGCATTTTGTATGGCAATGACAAGAGTGTTTGCAATAGCGTCTAATACCTGCATGTCCTGGAGGTCATACCCTTTCCCGCTTTTTTTAACTCCAATAACCATGTATCCAATTTTTTCATCTATCTTTAGCCCGGAATGGGACAATCTTATTACAGCAGCGATATCGTGGAGCGAAAAAAGATTATAATCAGCGTCATCACGTGACATTGCTTGCACAAAAATATTTGATCTATCGCGTCGTTTATTAAGTATGCTACAAAGTAAAAACGCAGTATCACTTGGGATCTTTAATTTAGGTTCTGCTACCATTAGAACATCTCTGTTTTCAGTGTTGTTGATTAAGAAGTAACAATACTCTGGCTTGAGGTTCGTTTCAACTATCTTTGAGGTACTGATCAATAATTTCTTTACATCAATAGTATTCACTAAAGCCTTGTTCAGGTCGGCAATCAACTCAGCAGGCTCATAAGTCTCCCTGAAAAAATATTTACTAGAAATTTTATTAAACCACTGTTTTAGTCGATTATAATTTGTTGCAAGCAATGTTCCTACAACGACAAGAATGAGTAGTTGCGGTAGATCATATGATACCCCTGTAAGAAATTTGGTAGCGTATAGTATTGGCGCAACATATAATATTGCAAGTACGATCGTAGTTACCATATAAGCCATACTCCGCAAGACAAACATACGGATATCAAACATCCTGTATCGAGCAATACTATACGCGACAACAGCAACAAACATTGTACTCGCTAGCGGGCCTACCCATATCAAATTGTAGTTACCTAAACCTGGCAATATTAGGTTGAAAAAAACACCGAATACTGCTGATATGGTCAACCCAATAAATAGAAGCGAAGCCTGTGTCGCCTGTAGAGTGGCCTTTCGCCCTTTTTTAAATAGGACGATTAGTCCGATTGCAAAATATATTGCTAGATAAACACCATACGCATTATAGTGCTTATAGTTTAACTGTGCCTGCCAGTTACTTGATGTCCTGTTAAGGGTCTGTATTAAAAAATTCGGCGACAATATCAGTGCAATTATGAATATCTGAGAAGGTATGGAATAAACCCAGAGTTTTAATTTACTTATCTTTTCGTCAGGAAACGTAAAAGCAAGCAACACCAAGCAATAAACAAGTACAATTGGGGCAAGATAATACAGTCGAGCCCAACCAAAAGCTAACTCATTACTATAAGTAACATATAAAGCACCAATGCCCATGCACCAGATGCCGGTAGAAAAAGCCAGCCCAAAAAAGGATACGTTTGAAACTCTCCTTCTATCTCTAAAGGTGACAAGAATACCCAGAAGTATATTCAACAGACCTAGCAGGATTAGCGGTGCGGCGTAATACATCATTATATTCGAGTATATATTACTATCTGTTTTATTCGCTAGTGCTTAATGCACTGCAGGCATTATTTGCACTCAGTATTCTTTGACGAATCTTAGCAGTGCCCATTTTGATATTTGTTGCATCACTGGATCTCTAGGTAACTTAAGCCCTTTTTCGGGAATTGTAATAGAGTAAACTGCATAAATTCCATCTGGCGCGACACGTACGGATACAGCTTCCGGAGGATATCCTGCTTTTGCAATTAATCGCAAAATCTCTGGTATTGATCTCTGTTCGAGTTTTGGCCACATTTGGTTAAACATAACTTGGTTTGGTCTTGATTCAAGCATATTACCAAACACAATCGCGGAACCAGGCTTCATCTCGCGGCCTACGATTTTTAGGAAATTTGAAGCTAGGTCGTACCGGAGCCGCCCTTTGCCAATTGTTTCGGGAAAATACTCAAATAGGCCCAGCAGATCCACGACATCACTGTTTTTCAGTTGATCTCTAAAATCCTGCCGCAGTAAGTCTCGACGAGAGATCTCGACAATATCCTCCAACCCAGCCGTCTCTGCGAGGGACTTCGCTGTCGCTAATGCCATCACATCCCAATCCACAAGATTAACCTTATCGACTCTTATTCCGTTTTTGTGAAGTTTTGGAACCATCGTAAACATAGGCCCAGCCGCACCACATGCTAGACTTGTAATTTGATAGCCTCTATCGCCAGGAGAATTTGCAATAAGTTTTATTGCATGCTTCAAGATCATTTCACTTGCTGTTTCAGCTCGCAAACGTACAGCGTGAGAATCTGGAACCCCGCGGATATAATCAGCGCTGGTTAGTCCAAAACTGTCCTGAACGCCATCATCCATCGGAGTCTCTATAAATCGACCATATTTTTCAATAATACTCGAGCCTTTTTCAGGTTTCTCTGTTAGAAGGATGGCTGCAGCTGACAAGTTATCCTTAAAAATTGATCTATGATAAATTCCCGGATCAATACCTGAACCTAAATACGGATTGTTCGGACTATAGAGTGGTGTGAGTGCAATCGCGCGCTTAGCAAGGCTATGCCATCTAGCTGCCGTAGGGTGTACCACTGGATCCATCAAATAGTTTACCATTCCATCTTCAGGGTGAATCAGCTCAAGTGTAGTGATTGCATCACGTACTATCATTTGTTTCTTTGGTGGTAAAACGATTCCTGATGATGTTTGTGCAACCGCAACATCAATGCCCCATGCGCTAACTCGTCCTATGTCGCCACGTGTTCGCGGAGTTATATTTTCATACTCCGCCGAACCGTTCTGAACAAGGTATAGATGTTCTCCTCGTAGCCCCTCTACATCACTTGCAGGCCAATAAGGTAGTGTAGTTGGTGGTAGGTGTGGTAATAATTTACTATCAGTAAGTCCAGAGACTATTTCTGTCATAATGTGTGTATTATATCACTTTATTATAAATCTGTCTATAATGTGTTTCCATTATAAAAACACAGTGAAGCCACGCATTTAATCCCGTACATAGTTTCACTGTGTTTATTCTTCTAAGGTTCGCAGAGTTAATCATAGCATAAGTTGTCGATCAAAGCAACTGCTGGTATTCTGTACCCATCACTATGCAAACTAAAAAGCTCGTTATCATCGAAGATGAGTTGTCAATTTTACAGCTATATCAGCACAAGTTCGAACGCGAAGGATTTACGGTGTTCGTTGCCGCAAACGGTAGCGATGGCTTGAAACTCATAAGAAAGACATCACCCGATCTTGTCCTGCTCGACATCCGTATGCCTGGCATGAATGGTGACGAAATGCTTGGTAGACTACGTGCTACCGAGTGGGGCGCCAGTATTCCGGTCATCATCCTGACCAACCTGAGTCGCGACGAAGCGCCTCCTGCACTCCGGTTCCTAGGTGTGTCACGCTACGTCGTAAAGGCTCACTACACACCCTCGCAAGTCGTCACAATTGTCCGCGAAGTCCTCCACCTCCCCGCCCCAAACCCCCGCCATGCGCGAGGTTAGACCTCGCGCATATGTACGAGGTCTAACCTCGCGCAGCTTGCGCGAAACGCCGGCTACCCCGTATACTGTGCTTATGACTAAAGTTGCAATTGTTGAAGACGACCAAGCTATCAGTATGATGTACCGGATCAAGTTCGAAGCCGAAGGCTATGAGGTAGAGACGGCGGCAAATGGCAAGCTTGGGCTCAAGCTCGTCGAAACCATGCGTCCCGATATTATTCTCCTAGACCTGATGATGCCAGAGATGACCGGAGACGAAATGCTTACCAAACTCCGAAAAACCAGTTGGGGCAAAAATATCAACGTCATCATCCTCACCAACTCAGGCGAAGAGCAAGCACCCCCAGCACTCAAAGAGCTCGGGATCAAACGCTACATCGTCAAGGCCGAAATGACTCCCCGTCAGGTCGCCGAGATGGTCAAGGCCGAACTCGCCTCCTAACCCCTGGCTCCACAAACCCCATGTGCGAGGTTAGACCTCGTACATATGCGCGAGGTCTAACCTCGTACAGCCCATTCCTTAGTCTTTGTCGGGATCGTTCGCAAGCTGCCATTTGAGCAGCGCCAGTTCACGCGCTGTGTCTTGGTACAGTCGTACAAATTCCACGTACTCCTGGTGATTATCATTGTACATAGCCAAGATCTGATGTGTATTCAGCCAGCTGGGGGACGTCTGTGGTCGGGCATAATACCGAAAACTCGAATACGGCCACAGACTATACTCTTCCGGGTTCAGGTGAATGTACCTCGAGATATGATGCAGGTAGCCCTCAGCGGTAATCCGTGAAGCCTTATACGGCCCCTGAAAGAGCCCCCCGACCCTGTTGTATCGGCCGTTGAAATACATCACATACCCGGTCGTCAGACGCCGCATAAGCCGAGAGACACCATCTGTTGTCGTTTGATAAAAGAGAAGGTGAAAATGATTTGGCATGAGGCAGTAGGCTAGTAGCTGAACCTCATTATTTAGTTTCGGAAACTTCTTACGAGTTTTTTTGTCGCGCTTTCCTTCTCCGAGGTAGCGTTTAAGCAGTCCGAGAAATACCGTGTAGTCTTGATCGTCCAAGAATACTACCCGCTTCTCAACCCCCCTATTGTAGACATGGTAGTAATTATCAGGCGCATATTCTCGAACCACATTTCGACTAGGCATATGTACGAGGTTAGACCTCGCGCACCAAAAAAGCAACGTTAAGCATTATGCCATGTCGTAAGCAGTTGTGTACGAGGTTAGACCTCGCACAACTTGCGCGAGGTCTAACCTCGTACATTGAAAGTGTGGTATGATAGGTGGATGAAGATTGCGATTGTTGGGTATGCGACGGAGGGTGTTGTTAGTGCGCGGTATTTTCACCGGCTTGGGCACGAAATAACCGTTTGCGACCAAGACGAACGTGCGGTTATACCTGGCGATTATCACTCACAGCTCGGGAAAACATATCTGTCTGAACTTGGCAGATTTGATGTCATTGTACGAAGTGCGGGCATACCGCAAAGCGTGTTGCTAGAAAACAACCCGGGTATAGAGCCCAAGATAACCACTGCGGTAAACGAATTTCTACGCGTCTGTCCCACTGAACATACCATCGGCATAACTGGCACAAAGGGCAAAGGCACCACCAGCACACTTGTCACAAACATGTTGCAAGCAGCCGGGAAGAACGTATTTCTTGGCGGGAACATTGGCCGGTCACCACTAGATTTCGTAGACGAGATCCAGCCGGAAGACTGGGTAGTTCTAGAGCTCAGCAGTTTTCAATTGAGCGACCTCTCACATAGCACCCATATCGCGACATGCTTGATGGTGGTACCAGAGCACCTCAACTGGCACGCCGACATGACAGACTACGCAACCGCAAAAGCACGTCTTTTCCAGGCGCAAAACCGCGACGATGTCGCAATTTTCTATGCCGATAATGAGACCTCCGCAGAGATAGCTAGCCATAGTCCCGGCAAAAAAATCCCATATTACACCCCTCCAGGAGCATACGTAAAAGACGATTCCATCGTCATAGACGGCCATGACCTATGTCAAACCCGTGAGCTCAAACTCCTCGGCAAACACAACTGGCAAAACGCCTGCGCCGCTACAACCACCGTCTGGCATGCCCTTTGCCCCACCACCCCAAGTGAAGCCGACACCGTAAAAACTGCCATCCGCAGTGTACTGACCACCTTCACTGGCCTAGAGCACCGCCTCGAATTTGTCCGCGAACTTCATGGGGTCACATACTATGATGATAGTTTTGGCACTACCCCGGAAACTGCCATTGTAGCCATACAGGCCTTTGAGCAACCGAAGGTTGTTATACTAGGTGGCTCAGATAAGGGCGCTTCGTACGATGAACTCGCCCGCGTTGTCGCTCGCGCCAACGTAAAAAAAGCCCTTCTTATAGGCGACCAGGCAGCGCGCATCCAGAGCGCTCTAGAAAAAGCCAGCTTCAGTCGTTTTATGCCCGGCGGTAATACTATGGGTGAGATTTTGCAAAATGCTCAAACTGCGACAGAGAACGGAGACGTGGTTTTACTCTCAACGGGTTGCGCAAGTTTTGGCATGTTCGAAAATTACAAAGACCGCGGCAATCAGTTTAAGCAAGGCGTTCAATCGCTCGTTTGAGCTCCTCAACCACTGCTTGTTCCGGCTGGATGACCACCGTGTCTTTCCCGGCAAGCCGCTGAATCTCATCCTGTATCCAATGGTAGTGCGTGCAGCCAAGAACAATCACATCTGCGCCTGCCCGTAACACTGGCTCAATTTCTTCCCGCAAACGCGCCTGGTTCATCTCATCATGTTCAATCAGTTGCGACCAATCGGCACAATCTGGCTCTAAAACAGTTATGTTTGACGCGTACAGCTTCTTTAGTTCGGCATAGCGAGTACTCGCCAGTGTCGTCGGCGTCGCGCACACGGCGATTTTGCCTGTTTTTGTTTGTTCGGCAGCCGGCTTAACCATAGGCTCTACGGCCACTAGCGGTATGCTGAAATATTCGCGCAGACGACGTATCATGGTGGTACTGACCGTATTGCAAGCAATAACGACAACCTGACAACCATCGTCCACCAGAGATTGAACCACTGGCACGACAAATGAAAATAGCTCTTCTGGTGTTTTTGTAGCATACGGAAAATGCTCGGCACTGTCATGGCGAAACACTACTTCATGCTGAGGCATAGCCCGCTCGACTGCTTTCGCTACGCTGAGACCGCCTACACCAGAGTCAAATACACCTATTTTCATCGCTACTCTTTAGCTGAATCTTCAGCGGCACGGAGGGTGTTTTCGAAGAGAGCGCAGATGGTGAGCGGCCCCACGCCGCCTTTGGTAGGGGTGATGGTAAGGTCGTCGCGTTCGTACACGGAAGGGTCGAGGTCACCGACCGTTTTTCCCTTTTCGCCTGCCACGCCAGCGTCGACCACAACCGCACCTTCTTTGATCATGTCTGGTGTAACCAAACCTGCTCGGCCAGTGGCTGTGATGATGACATCAGCTTCTAGCAAGAGTTCTTTAGTGTTCGGCGTCTGGCTGTGTATAAGCACAAAGTTGTAGCCACTTTCGGTGAACATGCGTACAAGCGGAGCGCCGACCAACTTCCCGCGACCCACCAGGGCAATCCTGGACTTTTCGAGCGGCACATTGTAGCCAGCCAGCAACCAGAGTATAGCCATCGGCGTCGCCGGTGTATAGGGTGCGTCCTCGCCGAGACCATCGACATCTTTTTCTGGAGCAATCATATTTACCACCGCGTCTGTTTCAGCCGGATCGTCCAGTGGAAGTTGCACAATAATACCGTGAACGCTTGTGTCGCCGTTCAGCTCGTCGAGTAACGTTTTGACATTCTCCTGCTTCACAAAATGAACATCTACCGCTACACCGATATCCTCGCCGTAGCGCTTTTTCATGCCCATATACGTCAGGCTCGGGCCATGTTCGAGGGTGTACACGATAGCCAGTTTCGGCGTGACACCCAGGGCTTGTTTAAGTCGCCGTACCTCACGAGCCTGCCGCTCTTTCACAAAACCTGCCAGTTCACTGCCGTTTAGTTGTTTCATGCTCCCTATTGTAGCAGCCGCAAGAAGACTTGCCAAAACAGAGGTATTTTGTTACACTTCTCCCCGTTAGCGGGCCAGTAGCTCAGCTGGTTAGAGCGTCTGCCTCTTAAGCAGAATGTCGAGGGTTCGAGTCCCTCCTGGCCCTCCAAGAAAAATGCCCCGTCATTAGATGGGGTGTTTTTCTTGGATGCAAAGAGAGAGGAGAACGCGAGCGCCAGTGGCGCTCAGCCGCCCTTGCCCAGCGACCATGGGAGCTGGGTTGCGAAGCAAGGTCGAGTCCCTCCTGGCCCTCCAAGAAAAATGCCCCGTCATTAGATGGGGTGTTTTTCTTGGCACGTTAGATGAGCTTCAACCCGGAATGCTCCACTCCGGACAAAAAGCTTCGCTTATTGCTAAGTCGATACCCCTAGCCTATACTGAGACTATACGAGGTAAACGGCGCGAGGAGGCACCAAGTGTTATGAATGGTACTAAAGTCACACTCAATCCGGATGATTTATACATAGTAACAGGCACCGTTCACCCAAGATTGGCTGAGGAAACGGTTGAGCATATGGGGCTCGAACTGGGGGCGCTGAACGCAAAGCGGTTTGCAAATAGTGAACTCTACGTACAGTACGCCCAATCGGTGCGTGGCAAACACGTTATCATTATCCAAACCTTTGCACACGACTACAAACGAAACCTTTCGGTAAACGACGCAGTCATGGAAACTATGCTCCTCATCGATGCAGCCTACCGCTCTTCGGCGCGTGAAATCACCGTCGTCATACCGTACCTTGGCTACAGCCGGCAAGACCGCAAGGCGAAAGGCCGCGAACCTATCTCGGCTGCCGTCGTCACAAACATGTTAGCTGGGGCGGGTGCCCACCGGCTCGTGACTATAGATATGCACTCTCCCCAGGTACAAGGCACGTTCCGGGGGCCATTTGACCACCTTATCGCGGAACGGTTGCTGCTAGATGGTCTCAAGGCAGAGATGGGTGGCCGTGATCCCGAACTTTTTGCCATCGTCTCACCTGATACCGGCCGCGCCAAAGAGTCTGAAAGAGCCGCCGATCTTTTGGGCATTCGCTTGCGCCACCTTCAGAAAACCCGTGATCGACATGACTCTACCAAACTGATTCGACCGAAAAAACTACAAGGTGTAGATGGCCGCACCTGCTTCATGACCGACGACATGATAGATACTGCCGGCACGCTCATTACCGCCGCCGAAACACTCCGCCAGTCCGGCGCTACTCAAGTCATCGCCAGCGCGACTCACGCTCTTTTGTCTGACCCAGCCATAGAGCGTATGTCGAGTGGACTGATAGATAAACTCATCGTGACAGACACTGTCCCAATAGACTACGCGAAGAAAGTTCTCGGTGACCGGCTGACCGTACTACCCGTCGCGCCACTGATCGCTGCCGCCCTCCACGAAATCGCCACGGGCGGTTCTGTTTCCGATCTGTTTGAAGGGCGTAATTATTTCTAAGAGCTACCCCACGTAAGTACTGCCACTACGATCCTAGTTCACGTAAAAGAAATGAGACTCATTCTCAACTCACAAATTGACCATTTTCCACAGCGCGTCAAGGTGTTTAGCCAGAAAGCGACCATTCGTAGTGGGTAGCTCGATCAGCACAGCTGGCGCTGACAGTTTTTCTGCTATCCAAGACTCATATTCGCCACTGAACGTGTAGCCCATCGTTTCTTCGGCGTTATAAAACATGGTTTTGTAGCCAACGGCCGAAGCGTACAGGTTGCCAATTGCGTCAGAGTCAGCGTACTCATTGATCCCGACCAGACTGCCCTGGGCATGATAACTAATGACTGCGCGTAGCTTCAGGCTGCTGGTCAGCGCCATCAGCGCCTGAGTCTCAGGTTCCGACGCAGGTGCTCCTCCACCACCGCCGGCCTTCATTCCTCCACCAGCAACCGCTATGTCCGTTGCCCAGTCGCTGGATGGGAAGTTTCGGTCGAGGTTCACGCCACGAGCATTATAACGGTCTTTTGCGGCAATTCCGTCTGGGTTTATGCTGGGAACAATGACAATTTGCTTATCTGTCGGAATTTTCACTGGGTTCGCTTCTAAGTAATTTGCCCAGTCTTCCATGAGATAGGTTCCACTTGGTTCCGAGCCGTGGATTCCACCCGTAAAAAGCACACTCGTTGGCCCGCTCCCAAAATAATACGCCACTATAGGTCTTCCCTGCACAGACGTGCCGATCGTCACTGTTTGACGGCACGCCACTCGGGAGCTAAACGTCCAGTCGGCCGTAGAAATCATACCGCTTTCTCCTTCCAGACCTTTCAGTATGGTGATGGTGAACGACGTACAACGCGGAACATTCTGCAGGGCAAACAGTACCTTTTCTCCCTGGCGAGAGATAGTGGCACTTGCACCTGTCAAAGTGACAAATTTGGTAATGTCGACCGTCTGAGCAATAGGCTGATCAAACTCCACGGCAAACTTTGCATTTGCACCCACACCGCTGGTACCAATGGTTGTACCCTTTACCTTGGGAGCGCCTGAAGTTCGAAACAGTACTCTGATCGGTTGGGCAAGGATACTACCGTCCGTCGCCATAGCACTTTCGACGCGCAGTCGAAACGTTTTTTCTCTCGGCAAGTCAGTCAGGAGTTGTAGCGTCGTATCTTTGCCTTTGTACGCGATCATAAGCGGCATAACATTTCGTTCCGGCCCAACCTCTTCCAGTGTAGCCCGGATGCTCTGTAGCGGTTTGTCGGTCGTGACTGTGATCTCTTTTGGCTTCACGTATACTGTTTCATCATTTTTAATAGAAGTTCCCGTTACCGCCACGGCAGGCAAAATCGACACCGTACTGTCGGTGAGTTTTTCTACCTTTTCTCCTTCAAACTCGTGAATCAGCGCCACGGTATGCAGGGTACCCTGCGCCAATGTCAGGGTGTCGAGCTTGCAGGTTACCGAAACATTTTTCACGCTACATTCTGTTGTTTTTTCACCAGCCTCAACTGTGTACGAAAAAACTTTATCTGGTTGATCAAGTTTAAATGTGAGTGGCTGCGTGATGGCGAGAGTAGATGCCCCTCGGACACTCCCGACAACACGAGGAGACGGTGCGACCTGAATATTGTATTTTGTTGCCAGTAGCCGAAGCCCCCGAGGTGACATTTTGACACTACTGACTCCTTCGTTCGGCGCTGAGGAGGGTGTCACACAAGTCTGTGCCGATACCAGTGGAAACGATGCTACTCGAAGAGCTTTCGAATATTTGACCGCAAAATTTTGGTTTGGATACGGCTGACGAAATGACGGCACCAACGTCAAGTCAAACTGGCAAGTGGGTCCAGCATAGGCGAAATGCATCGTGCGGGGGAGCACAAAAGAAAGCGTGATAGCCGCTATAACCACCACCAAGAACATCGTTACGTAGAGACCTGTGCGCCGCAAGAGCGGTTTCTTTGCTCGGTGGTAGCCTTGGGGCGTTTCGGGGATGTCAGTGCCCTCACTTACGCCTACTGTATCGATAGCTACGGTTGTCTGCATGCTAAATAGTTGCGAAGTGCTTTGCGCAGCCGAACTCGCACTACTAGTATCTGAGCGTGCGGGGGATGGGCGGTCATCCGAACGTGACAAGTCAGTCTGGTCACCGTGGCGTGACGCCGAAAATAAATATGGAGACTGAGGGCTTGATGGTTTCATTTTATTTTGAACTTTTTATTATGTAGTTCTAGCCATAAGTATAACACACATTTCAAAGTATAATTTACAACATTTTAACAGATACGTCCTTGTAGAAAACATACCATTATTTTGTTCCTTGCAACACTGTTTTGTTCATCGCCGACTTTTCCCCATCGCCGCTCGATACACTCAGGCAGTTCTCATGTTCGGCCAGTATATTCATACATGCTACAGCAACAACAGCCCACGTAACACAAGGAGAAACTCATGAAAAAAACTATTCTTGCCGCTAGCGTCGCAGCGGTTATTGCTACCACCGGTGCGGCTGGACTTGCCAGCGCGGCCACCGCCCAGAGCACAGACAGATCGCAGCATATGTCAGGCCTTATCACTGCGCTTGCCAAAAGATTTAACGTAAAAGAAAATGATGTTCAAGCGGTCTTTGACGAAAACCACTCGCGCATGGAAGTACAGCGTGAAGCTGAGGCGAAAAACCAAGTGACCCAGCTTGTGAAAGACGGCAAACTCACCCAAGCACAGGCTGACCTTACCAATGCCAAACGAACAGAACTGCAGAAAACTCGCAATACCTACCGCACTCGTATGAGTAGCAAAACGGACACGGAGCGAAAAGCAGGTATGGACGCAGAACGCGCTACGCTCGAGGCATGGTTCACCGATAGCGGCATCCCTACCGAGTATCGCTACCTCATCTTTGGCGGCCGCCAGGGCCACGGCGACCCGGGCAACATCCGAACCAAAATGAAAAATAGTGCAACATCATCTCGCTATCACTCTACCCGCCGATAGTCCTACCTCATTTGACCAAAACACCCCTGGTGGTTTCACCCAGGGTGTTTTGGTAACGCCCAACAGGTGCCAATCACGACCCAAAATGAATGACCATCAAATACCAACGCTAGCACCAAGCTAGGCACACAACGATTCTCAGGTATAATTCAGCTATAGTTTTTACACTGGATCCACTATGAAATTACTCCTCATCGAAGATGAACCCAAAATCGCACATGCAATAAAACGTGGCCTAGAGCAGGAGCACTCAACAGCCGAAGTCTATCATGATGGTCCCAGCGGCCTGGCTGCGGCTCTGGCCGACACCTACGATGTTATCATCCTTGACCGTATGCTCCCGGGTGGTTTGGATGGACTAGAACTATGCGAAAAAATTCGAGAAAAAGGTATCCATACTCCCGTTCTTATGCTCACGGCCAGAGGTGAAGTGCGCGACAGAGTCAATGGACTCAACGCCGGGGCCGACGATTATCTTGTAAAGCCCTTTTCATTCGAAGAACTCCTTGCACGGCTACGCGCCATCACCCGGCGTCCCGTACACACGAACGGCACAAAACTTCAGGTTGGTGACCTTGAGCTAGATACCATCACGTACGATGTCCGCCGCGGCAGTAAGCCAATCGCGCTTTCTCATACCGAATATTCTTTACTCGAATATCTCATGCGTAATGAAGGGCGAGTATTGAGCAAAGATACCATCATTAACCATGTATGGGACTTCGACGCCGATATTTTACCGAACACTGTCGAGGCGTATATTGGCTATCTTCGTACGAAGATAGACCGGCCATATCCAAAACGCCGCCTTATACATACAGTCCGCGGCTTTGGCTACAAACTGCAAGATGCCTCAACACCATGAGACACCTCTTCCATTCCACCACGCTTCGTCTAACTGCCTGGTACACGCTGATTTTGCTCTGTATCGGTGTACTTTTTAGCATTTTAGTCTTTCAGGTTTCAGACGGCGCACTACAGCGAGGCCTGGGGCCGAGACGCCTTGGCGAAGCCCGACCTGCGATGTTTGAGACCCAAGATATGCTCGAATGGCGCAAGGAGCGCTACGAAGAGGGTCGGTCGAGTCTAATCGGTCGACTAATACTTTTCAACCTGTTCGTTTTAGCTGCCGGAGCAGTCGGTAGCTACGCCCTTGCTCGCTACACATTACGTCCAGTCGAAACAGCTATGGAGCTCCAGGGGCGCTTTAGTAGCGATGCCGCACACGAACTCAGAACGCCTCTCACTATCATGCAGTCAGAAATAGAAGTTGGCCTCCGCGACAAAAAGTCATCAAAAGCCTCACACGAAGCGTTACTTCGGAGCAGTCTCGATGAAATACATCACATGCGCACCCTTACTGACCGTTTACTCACTCTCGCCAGTAGTCAGGAGCTCCCTCTTCAGCCCACCGAACTCGAAGACATCGTAATCGACGCAGTCAACCGTTGTATACCTCTCGCTCAAGCAAAAAAAATCGTTATCCAGAACTGTATGGTTCCAGCAAAAGTTTTAGCAAACGAGGAAAGCCTGACTGACGCTATCGCAATACTCATAGAAAATGCGATCAAATACAGCCCGTCCAAAACTACGGTTATTCTTGACATCGAACACCGTCATAAAGCTATCGAGGTATGCGTTACAGACGAGGGGCCTGGTATAGACCCGAAAGATTTACCGCATATTTTTGACCGATTTTACCGCGCCGACACTTCCCGCAGCCGCCAAAATGTCCCAGGACATGGCCTCGGCCTATCTATCGCAAAACGAATTGTACAGGCGCACGGCGGTACAATAACGGTACAAAATAACCCTACCAGTGGCACTTGCTTCCGCCTATCCATCCAGGCTATCTAGTTCCATTTTGCGCATTTGACATTGTCTACGCCGTATCCTGACCGACCCTCCCCGTCACCTGTCCGGACATCACACCTGGTGCGGTAGCTAAACCTGAACGCTTTTTTGGTAACGGCAAGTTATACTGAACTCATGACATGGCAACTATACATCACAGCAGCAGTACTACTCCTTTCAGTGGCAATCCTACTACAGCGAGTGATTTTGCACAGCTATAAAGCCGATGACGTGGCGTTCGCGGGAACATTTCAGCTCGTAGTCGCGGCCGTAATGCTGCCTTGGGTACTACTGCACGGCGCGTCGTTTCATGGACTTTTAGCAGCTTGGTTTCCAGTCGCACTGAGTACTCTAGGGTTTGGTGTGGGTTCGGTGGTGTACGCCAAGGCGCTGAGGCACATCGATGCTTCGGCTTTTATGGTGCTTTTTGCCACCCAGGCTGTTTGGATTATGCTGGCAGGTACAGCGCTGTACCACGAAAAACTTGGCCCGGCACAGATAGCTGGCGCCTTGTTCATTTTAATAAGTGTCGGGCTGCTCGCACGGAACCGAGCGGTCTTTCACGGTCGCCAAGGAGTTTTACTCGGGCTGCTGACAGGGCTTATTTTTGGTATTTCTATTGCTGCTTCGGCTTATGTTGCGCGCAACACCGAACCTATCACGTGGACGTGGCTGTCCTTCCTTTTGGCTGGCATCGCCTCTCTGCTAGTAAGCCCACGTAAAATCCCTCTCTGTAAAAACCTCATCCGCGGTACAATTTTGCGGACAATGCTTCTACTAGGTATTGTGTCCGCCATAGGAACCGTCGCCATGACCTATGCGTATATCTACGGGCCGTTCAGCCTCGTGGCACCCATCCGACAGACGGGCATATTGGTCACGACACTGTTAGCCTTTGCCTTTCTGCGCGATGAACGCACTCACGTTGCCCGCAAGCTCGTTGCTGCCGCTGTCTGCACCATCGGCGTCGTTCTCCTCGTGATATAGTCAGTCAGATCTGTTATACTGGCCTATGGTATGCGCCCGTAGCTCAGTGGACTTGCCGTACTTGGCTTCGAACCAAGGGTGAGAGCCGCCAGTGGCGGGTCGCAAGGGAGTCCACTCTTGAAAACTTGTTTTCAAAGTTGTGGCGACGGGGTCGCGGAACGTGACCGTAGGTTCAAAAACCTTTACAATACATCATATGCGCCCGTAGCTCAGTGGATTAGAGTACTTGGCTTCGAACCAAGGGTGAGAGCCGCCAGTGGCGGGTCGCAAGGGAGTCCACTCTTGAAAACTTGTTTTCAAAGTTGTGGCGACGGGGTCGCGGAACGTGACCGTAGGTTCAAAAACCTTTACAATACATCATATGCGCCCGTAGCTCAGTGGATTAGAGTACTTGGCTTCGAACCAAGGGGTCGTAGGTTCAAATCCTGCCGGGCGTACCAAATAAAGGAGGTCAGCTTGTCTGGCCTTTTTTACTTGGTTTGTTTGGAAGCTTTGAGCCTACGACTGCCGCGTGAGCGGCAGCAGTCTTCAAATCATGCCGGGCGTACCATAAAGAGTCCATCGTAAGATGGGCTTTTTATATGGCGTCTTCGAAAAAATTGCACCGATGTCCTGCCGGTCCTACCGTACGCGACAAAAACTATACCTATAAACCCGAACTTCTTGGGTTTATAGTTTTCGGACAGCTGCCTTATTTCTTTTTGATGGCGATTTTTTTGGGAGCGGGGAGTTCTTTGAAGGGCACGATTACTTTTAGGACGCCGTCTTTCATGTCACCATCAATCTTTTCGAGGTCTGCCACCTTAGGTAGCTGTATACGGCGATAGAAACTACTGCTGCTTTCGCGGACGACGTATTTTTTACTCTTGTCCTTCTCCTGCTCGTGTTTCTCGGCAGAGATGACCAGCATAGAGCCGTCTACATGCACGTCGACATCGCTTTCAGCAAAATTAGGCAGGTGAACTTCCACTACCATCTGCTTGTCATCTTCAGTGTAGACATCGGTCGTGGCAAGGGCCATACGCTTGCTCTGCACCAGCCAGTCATCACCAAAGAAACTACGCTGTAAGGCCTGAAGATCCGAAAAGGGATCAAATGGTACGAGTTGTGTCATATTTCCTCCTTTACTTTATGCGCTAGGTCTAACCTAGTACACTTCTATTGTAGGCAATTGGCACTCGTTAGTCAAGAGTGCCAATCCGTAACTCGTTTGTTGTACCCATGAGACGAAGACAGTATTTATTGGTATGAGCGTACAAACACTCGCGTGCGGAGCAAAAACAGCCGCATAAACAGTACCGCCACAAACATATCAAGACTGACAATTACAATTGCCCCTATCACTTTTAGGAGATTACTCTGTAGCACCGCGGTCGTAAATAACGTATCGACATATCCAGCTATATATAAAAAGTTGGCGGATAGCCATGTTACAAGGCCAGCCAAAGCAATCGAACGAATCATTTGGCGTACTATTGTCTCCTGACGGACATGGTGCTCGGTAGATTCGGGTAAGGGATTCACAAATCTCCCTACTGGCTTGTCGGAGGCGAAAGAGTGAATAATGATGCCGCATAGACATAGTACTATGTATGCTATCGCTCCCAAAAACATATAAAAGACAAACATACCCAGATGATTGGCTGCTTCATTGTTAAGTTTACTACCGAGTGTCGAAGCATAGGCCTCGCTCATAGAAATGACTTCACTTGAGAAAAATTTTTGTCGGATAACATCAAGACTTGAAAGCACGAGAAGCGTCACGCTTAGCAGCGGCAAACCAATGAACTCTACGAGTGATGGGGTGTACACTTTTTCTTTCATAGACGATGGAGCCGCTGTATGTAGAGTATTGTAGCATTTCCTTCTCAGCCCCCCTATAGCAGGCCAACACTAGTGGAGTGAACGTAAGCGCTGGTACTCCGCGTGAAGGGTTTTAGATTCCTCAATTATACGCTGTAGCACTTGTATATCACGGTACAGGACAGCGTCTATAGTAAGCTTGAGCGCTAAAACAGGCAGTGGCGTACGCGCTTGTTCAACAACACCCAGGAGTTTGTCAGTAAAGATTGCAATAGACCGAGACTCTATTCTAGAAAGTTTTTTCGGAGCAATCTTGCTCGCTGCCAGCCAGGTGAGTACAAATACCCCCAGTACTACCGTCGAAACTATCATAAGGAAACCTATTCCTAGCCACCAAGTCGCATCGACCCGCAGAGTAAGGTACGAAACCAGTAGAAAGCAGGCCAAAAGCACCCCTGCCGGCACGAGGGCGACGCGCATCAGTAATCGGCGCAGAAACACTGAACCAATTGCGCGCAAAAGGTGGACATTTTCTTGCATACTACAATGTACCAACACTTTGGGATCTCATACTGTGAGCGCACATACACTTCAGATGATTCTGCGGTTCTTGTGTGCTTTCGCCATGCCGCCGCCCCCTGTCTACCGCCACGATATCGCGAATCATTTGAGCTCCTGGTGCTGGGCGCGCAGCTCAGAAATAAGGAAAAATGATCCAGTTATAACGCCAACATCGTGAGTTGCCCTCAGCAGAGTAGCATAGGCTTTTTGCGGGTCGGTAACAACACGACATTTCACTCCATTTGCTCGGAGCACGCTGGCGATTTCACCTGGTTTGGTCGCCCCAATGGGCAGATCTTGTGTTTTTGTGTACGTCGTCACAATAACTTCGTCGGCGTGGCGTCGTAGCAAGGGCGAAATGTCGGCTATTTCTTTACCCTGTTTTAGTGCGCACAATACTGTCGGTCGTGTTTCGGGATATTGAGCAACAAAGCTCTCCCAAAATGCAGTCATTTTTTGGCCATTGTGAGCACCGTCCATAATGATGGCTTTACCCCCCACTGTGCGTATATCCATACGAGCGGGCACCTGCAGCTCTTGTGTTTTTTGCAACTCTGTCGCAGAAAGTGACGGCAACTTATCACGATTGGACAGCCACTTGTAGGCTGCAAACGCGAGCAGCCAGTTACGTTTTTGGTACCCGGGCATACCAGCTACAAAGTCACCCCCATACGCCTGCTCGAGCCGTGGCTGCTCAAATGTAAGAAGCTCGGCGTCATCCTGCTGACTCACCCAGTAGCGCACTACCTGCATGATTGCTGGTGCCTGGTCATACATAAGTGTTGTATTGCCGGCATGTACAATACCCACCTTTTGGTAGGCGATTTTTTCCACTGTGTTACCGAGCGTCTGCATGTGATCCATGCCTATGTCAGTGATGAGGCAAAGTTTGTCGGAGCGTGATGCTACATTTGTACTGTCATCCAACCCACCCATGCCTGTTTCCACCACGGCATAATCCACCTTTTCGCGCGCAAACACCCAGTAGGCAAAGGCAATCAGCACTTCAAACCGGGTGGGCGTTTCGGATACATTTGCCAGCAAGTCGATGAACTCGTCAAAATATTCACAGAATTTTTCCTCAAATAATGGCTGACCATTTATCTGAATCCGCTCATTCATGGTGTCAACATACGGCGAAATAGTAGAGCCAACCTTGCCCCCCGCAGCAGTCAGTAGTGACGAGATGTAGTAGGTTGTGGAAGTCTTGCCACTCGTGCCCGCTATATGCACCACTCGCAACCGCTTTTCTGGGTTGCCTACATGCTCCATCAGCTGCTCTGTCCGCGCAAGCGTTATATGCTGCCCCGTTGTTTTCGCACTAACTTCGTTATATGGCAGCAGCGCTACTTCAACTTCTGCTAAACTCGCTATTTTCACTTCACTACAGTAGCACACCTCTGTAAAAAGGAGTATAATTTCATCTGGTTGCGCACCCGTAGCTCAGCTGGATAGAGCGTTGGTTTCCGGTACCAAAGGTCGTACGTTCGAATCGTATCGGGTGTACCATATGAGAATCAGAGGACTCTTCGGAGTCCTTTTCTTGTTGTTTCAATCTATAAAACAGGCTCAAACCGTCCGTTCCAAACTTTTCGTTCTTTATATCGAAAACAATCCCACTCACAGTAATCATTCTCTGGAACTCTATCTTTGTTGCGGTGTCTGAGTCGTGCCACATTATAGCTGGTGCGGTCATGTGATTACAGACATAACTAATCATATCCTCATTGAGGCGTTGTATGTCCGTAAGCTCATCTATCTCTAGCCGTAAGTCTACACGTTTTAGTCTAAGGCTGCTCTGGTAGTCGTCCATATTATCCTTAGTGATATTGCCGTCTAGGTATTCCTGTGTAGCTTTACGCATATCTTCATCTATCTTGTGTTCTTGGCTGCGTAGTCCATCAAGTTGCTTACTGATGTCTGAGAGCTTCTCAGAGGCTACCCTGCGTACTACTGTCTTAAAGAGGCTAATCATCTTATCTGTAGGTGTTATATCGTTTAGAAACGCTTCCCATAGCCTGTGAGCCTTCTCAGTAGGTATGGTACCCATGCCCTTACATCTTGCACAACCGTAGCGAGGAGATGGCTTACCAGAACCGTTAGTTGGAGCGGAGCCTGTGAGTGGCTTATTGCAATTCATGCACAATAGAGCGTGTTTTAGAGGGTAATCTACAGCAAAGCGAGGAGTAGTCTCATCTGGCTTGCGTCCTTCTAGTATTGCCTGATTATGCTTGAATGTTTCTAGGCTAATCAATCCCTCATGCTTGCCCTCTACAGCTTCAAAGCCTGTAGACTTGTTAGATATAAACCCTGCATAGGTAATACTTGTGAGCATGTGCTTGATTGACTGTAAACCTAATGTGCCACCTGTAGAGCTTTTGAGGCCTATAGTATCTGCAAACTCGGCTAGTTGTGCCTGAGTAATATCACCCTTGCTAAATCGCTCTAGGATAGTCTGGACTTTATCGCTAGTGGTATCGTTACGTTCTAGTGTAAGCCGTTCTTTTACCTTACCGTTTCTAGCTTGTCCTACGGCTACTTTTTTAGGCGAGTAGCCTAGTGGGATATTGCCTTGCCACCATCCCTCCAAAGCAACACCACGCATGTTATCGGCTATAACTTGGCCTTTTTGTTCATTATCAAGTTGGCCTAATGCTATAGAGAGTGTCCTCATAAACCGACCCTGTGGGGTATCATCCATCTGCTCTGTAGCTGAGTGTAGTTGTACTCTATGAGCAACCAAAATAGACCCAATATCCTTAGAAAATGAGTCTATATCACGAGTTAAACGGCGTGTGTTATAAATGATTACATTCTTTACATCGCTATGTCTATCGCTAAGATTCTGTAGCATATCCTGCAAGTCTGGCCTGCGAGCATTCTTAGCGGTATACCCGTCATCGTGGTAGATGTGGACTATCTCCATATTGTGACGCTCGGCGTAATCCCTAATGGCTTGCTCTTGCGTCTGAAAAGACATGTTATCTACTTGCTCCTCAGTAGAAACACGCATGTAACCGTAGGCCTTTTGTATCTGTTGAGTATCAGTCATATCTACCTACATTATACTACACCTTCTTGTTTTTTAGAACCTAAAACACTAGCTAAAGCACCCTCTGCTACTGTACGCATATGAGCTATTACTAACATAAGGTCATCATCTGAGATAACTTTATACTGTTTACCTAGTATCTTGCGAGCTTCGTTTACACTGATAATTGGTGCAACGGGAACGGCTGCCATCTTGCCATTCCATTTCTTTTGACGTGCTGTCATACTCCTTCTACCCTCGTTTTTTGCCCATATAAAACCAAACCCCATCGTAAAACTGGGGCGTGTTTATAGAGGCTGATTAGTTTATTTAGTCGTTATAGAAAACTAATAAGTGCTAGTCGCTGCTAACTGAATGTGTATATAAAAACGTGCCGACTGCCTATTGATTCTATTCTCTTTACTATATCATATTTTCAACATCTTTTCATCTGACTGTAAAGTAGACTTATGAAGGGAGATTTTGCCTCTGTCGCTTACGTCTATAGATGATTCTTGAGATAGCTGGAGGGTTGAGAGTACCACGCCATTTATCGGGTAATTTCCATAGTATCTCACGAGGTGGCAAGCCTTCATCACGAAGCCTCATTATCTCTTTATCCCTTAGTGCATAGTATTCTGAGCGTACTCTACCCACTGGAGTGTTATTGTTGGCTGCTGTCTGCCTATCTTTTATAAATTGCTTGTGCTGCGTAATAGTATCGGTTATTTGCGTAGTGGTAGCGTGTACAGGGATAGCTAGTGTAACTTCTATGTATTTATTGTGCATAGAGTCATTGACGTAGCCGTGATAGTTTCGCTCTCTGTCATCACCCCCTGAGGCCTCCATAGCCTTCTCGTCAACGATATACACTCCATTACGCAACTTATCTAACGTAATCTCATTATGAGCTACATAGTGGTATATAAAGTCCTCCATGACTAGAGGGAGATTGTACTTCATCATGACTTGATGGAGTGGCGATGGTATCTCATCGGCGTTTACTGTACCGTCCTCAAACTCCTCTATATTCTCATAGGTAGACTCAAGGATATTTACATCTGAGCTGCGGAGTAACTCTACATCACGAGTAAAACCCTCATCATCCACAAGGCGTATAAAGCGAGTATAAAACGGGAGTTGTTCACGGCTTGGTTTAGCTGTCATATTCCTATTATAGCTACAGGGGTGAAACTATACACTTTTTGCTCTAAAAACCGTGAGATGGGTTGTAACTCATCTTTTCAATTAAAACGCAAAGTTGGCGTTCTGCACCTCTGGTGATTTTGGCAACATGGGCATATTTTTACAACGTTCTTTGATATAATGAAAAAGTCTACATTCAACTGTAAGAAAGGCCTCAAGCCTTGTCGGTTAAACCGTGAAAACGGCAACCGCCGAAAGCAGTTTGGTTTAACCCTTATTGTTGAGTGTAGACAACCCTAGGCGGTTGTCGTTTTTTATTACCAAAAAGTAGGAGACAGGAATGATATTCAAGAAGAAGCCAACGATGGCAGAAGAGCTAAATACATACACGATGGTGCTACTTCAGCTATCCGCAAAGAGTGCAGAAGAGCTACGAGCAAAGTATAAGTTCTCAGAAGAAAACAGTACTCTAGTCATGATTCAGATAATTGGCTTTTCACTCATTAACCTCATGAGACAATTTGCTGCGAGTAGAATAGACCCCTCTGTTTTCAGAAAATGCGTCTCAAGCATTACAGAGGGTATGGTCAATATTATGGTAGATGACGCTCGCAATAGACCAACAGCTCTATCGTTCTTTCAAGACGAGATACAGAAGCTAGTGAGTACATACGGCCAACTTCCCCTAAAGAATAGCGACCAATCAAAGGGTGAAAGCGGAACACTGTTATGGGAGTATGGCAAACTGGTATCAGAGACGGCTACGGGTAAAGAAAAAGAACTTATGGCCATTATGGAATGTATCTCAGTCATAACAAGCGTTCAGAGTGCAGTAAAGACAGATAAGCTCCTAAAGGCGGTCAAGTAAGATGGACGTTGCAAGTGTAGACTGGCTCACTGCGTTAGCTTTTGCAATCATCGGAGGTGGACTTATCGGCCTCGTCATGGGTCATAAGATTAAAGACGGTACATCAAAAGTCCTCACTACTCCTATGGTATTTCAAAGTGGTGCGACTAATACCGTTCTAGTAGTTATCGGACTAAGCCTTATTGCCTTGTGTTTCACGATGAGCATATGGCACGGTGTAGCTGCTATAGTAATTGGCTTTGTAGTTGAGACTATTGTCGGTGCTAGGGTAATGCGAGATGAAAAAGGCGGTATTGGTAAAGCTATTAAAATAACTCTCATCCTACTGCTCGTGGTGTGTCTGCCTTTTGGAGGCTACCAATATTATCAGTACAACCGCTCCCCAAACGAGCAAGATAGATTAGCTTTTATATACGAGTGTGATGAGTACCTAGCAAATGATGTATTTAAGAGCGAGAATAGAGACTCTGCAAAAGCTACATGCTCTTGCCTGTGGCCTGATTTAGTAGGTAGGTATCACTCTATAGGCAAGATAAATGAAAAAGCGAGAGACAATGGCAAGGTATCTATTGGAGATAAGGATGTAAATGCTATGTCTCTTACCTGTCTAAAAGACTATCAAAATAGGGACTAATATACATAAAAGTAGATAGCCAAAACTGCTAGGATTCGGCGATTTTGTATCTGTTAAAGTACTGCATTTAGTACTGCATACTTATTGTATGCTTATGCTAGATATCCATACCTTTCTATAGCATGTGTTTTGTATAAATTGCCCCTAGTGTTTACAGGTGAATAATAACTATAGCTGCTAGGCTGGCGAGGCCTGCCGTACCCCACCTGTAAGAATATAATTCATTAGCTAACGATTTAATTTCTGATAAGCAACAAGTTAATGCTCTGAAGCTAAGGCAAGGCAGGCTTTTTCGATATCGCTACTCAAGTTCTTCGTCAACAGGAACTTGAATCTCAATAGTGCCACCCCAAACAGGTATCTCAACGGTTTCATATTTCATAAGACCACTCCTTTCGTTTCATAAAGTTTAGTATCCCCTCTATAAACCGCAAGAGTTTGTGCGTAGACATATTATAGTATGATTTCATAAAAAGCACAAGCACTATAAAATCGGTGCTAGTGATACGATGTTACTTAGTTCTACTACTGTAGCGGTGCTACTTTAGTATGTTATGCTAGAGATAACCCCTTGAGTATTCCAAACGTGCGGTAGAACTCCGTAAGGATATCGTTCCAATACGATTGGACAAGGTGTACCACATGAAACTTGATTGGTATAAGTCATAACCGCCGTTTCCTTTTATCTTTTGAGGAGTAATACTATTATTATTTTATAACTAAAGTTGAAGCTCTTGTAGCAGATGATGGAATTGTGGTCGCCAGTGACGGGAATGCTTATGGAGCAGACCGAGAGGTTAGTGCCGATGACCATATATAGCAATTCGAGCTGTCACCTTGGTGTGCGGTGATTGCTGCCGGCAATATTAATCTCGGATTTCCCGACATGATGCGAGCTATGAATCGACAAATTACTGAATTGGGTGATTGGCATACTTCGGTAATAGCTGACTTCCTGTGTAGCCAATGCAATGAAGCAAGTGAACTTGAAGGTGGTGAATGGCTTAAAGATGACTACACGATGTTCAGTATCGCCGGCTATGACTATTTAGAGGATGGCACTTTTCAACTGGTGCTTCTTGCTCTGTTTAGACATAATGGTACGTTGATTCTTAATGAGCCAGTCAATGAACGGTTTATCTTAGGCGGTTTCTAAAATAGATGCATGGCACCAAATTTTAGAAAAGAAACTGCGTAGTGTAGAGCCAAGTTTGCAAAATGATAATCGTTTAGCAATTGAAGCAATCGCCGAGGCCGAGAAAGCCGATCCGGATATTCTAGGGGGACAAATTACCCTTTGGAATATTGTTCCTTCTGTAGAAAATTCACTAACGCCGAAATCACAAGTTGCGAAGCAATACGTAAAATGGTGCTGACTTCAGCTATTAAGATATACCCTCTAGATATTAGGACTAAAAATGGATGAATTTTGGCAGCAAGATCACACAACCATTACTCTTGTCTTAACCGGAGTAACATTTTTTCTAATTTGCCTAGCGTCTTTGATGTTGAAGTTACAAAAAGACTCGAAATCATCGCCGAGCGATTAACAACTATCTCATGCCAAAAGATGGCGCTTTACACATTCACCGCACTCCGATTTATCTTGAGTTTCGCGGGCATAGTGACTCTCGTAATTACTATACTACCCGGGTTGTTTTCGTTTGCCGACAACATTGACCCAAACCTTGGCATGGGTGGGATTGCGCTTTTTTTCCTTTGGCCAGTCGTTGCTTTACACATAGCACTGGGTTTAGCGCTAAGCAAAAAATATACAGAGAAGCACCCTTTTCTCGCCTGGCTTTTACTGTTTTTTGCTTTTTTTATCTTCATTCCAATAGATATAACAACTATTCAACTTGTTTACACATAAATGTTACCAGGATATTTTAATTGAATGTATCGCAGGAGGCGGCTCTGCCGGTGTCGTAGCCAGTACTGAACCATTTCACTCGCTGCTCGCTGCTACCGTGCGTCCAACTTTCGGGGCTAGAGCGGCCCTGAATGGTTTCTTGCACATGGTCATCTCCTACGGCCGCAGCAGCACTTAGGGCTTCCTTGATTTCCTGCTCGCTTTCAAACACACCAAGCTGAGAGATTGAACGAGCCCAAACACCCGCATAACAGTCGGCTTGGAGCTCAAGACGTACAGAAAGATCATTTGCTAACTCTGGGTTTTCTTGCTGTTGCGTCTGAATTTGCTCCATAGTGCCAGTAAGGTTCTGTACATGATGACCGACTTCATGAGAAATCACATAGGCCTGTGCCACATCACCGCTGCTGCCACCAAACCGTTTCTGAAGCTCATCGAAAAACGTTTCATCTAGATATATCGTTTGATCCTCGGGGCAGTAGTGGGGGCCGACGGCCGAGCTTGCAAAACCACAACCAGACTGCGTCGCTTGCCGAAATAGCACTAGCTTAGGTGGCGTATAGTCTTTGCCTTGCGCGGCAAATATGCCCTGCCAAGTATCATTGTTTGAACCAAGTACTTTACGAGTAAACGTTTCATATTGGTCGGCTCCCTGAAATTCCGCTGGTTGCTCGGAAGACTGTGTCGAGCCCGACTGAGTTTGATTCAGGACTTGCTCGAGCATACCCGTGTCTTGGCCGCCCAAAAACATAAATGCCAAAAATATGATTATGCCCGACACGCCAGTCAGCGCAATCCCGCTTGAACCCATACCTCGTCGGTCTTCCACATCACCGCTACTACCAATCTTGTCCCATAGTGCCATAGAGCTCCTCTGCGTTTCACCCTAGTATACCTGGTGGGCGCCTCAGAACTGTAATCTACATCACTTTTCTGAGCTAGGCTACTTCGCAATACGGTGGTGGCATGACAGCTTGCTGAGAAGCGTATCCTAAAGATGTCAAACTCACGGGTACATTTTCGGGCAGCTCCCTGGACAGTGCAGCCAGTTCGCTAGCCATGTCAGGTGCTAGTTTCTGGCTGACTCTCCCTTCGACATGGAAATCAGTAAAGAACCCTGGTTGCCACACCTCGTTCGACCCAGAGCCAGTAAATCTTTCGTCGGTCACCAAAATACGAGTGAAAGGACTGCCGTCATCATCGTAGGAACCTCTTACGACTGTCATGGATCCGAGTCGAAACGCTGTTTTTTTGCTCGGCTTGGTGATTTGACAGACGACCTCTGCCAGCCTCATTAAAACAGCCCTGTGAGCTAGAAGAGTCTTTTCGGCTCGCTTTGCGTCAAACGTTTCGGAGCTTTTTGCCATGTGTTTGTGTTCGTTAGTTCCTGCAAGGAAGTATACGTTCAAACTTCCAACTCTGCTGTGATACTGATCACATATTAGGTATTTCTTCCCTTCTGACTGGGCCGATGTTTTCCCAGGTACGTTTGGTAAAGTCGACAACGATAATATCGGCCTTAGGGCGTCCTGCATCTTCGACAATAAATGGTCTTGCTAAGCCGTCTTTTTCGGCGGTCTTTCGGGCACAATCTTGGACTTGGGGCGAAAACATAGCCCATCTCCTCAGCTCTTCAAGCACCTCTTCCGAAAACGGCTTCCAGCCATCATGTACATCAAGCGGCTGAACTGTGTTAGCTCCAGTGTTATCTTCAGTAGCGTTAATCAGCCCTAGACTCAGCCGCCCGTCATCAAGCAGGAGCGCGTAGAAACCAATGACGGTATGGCCATAAAGATTCGCTCCATCGAAGTCAGCGGTACGATTTTCGGGTAATGCCATCTTACCAAGTATGCTGGCATACTGCGCCGTTTGATCTGGTGCTGCTTCAGATCCCTCTAGTTGGGGCGGTATATCTTGGTTTCTCGTCACTACGTCGTCTCCTACTGCGTCTATGGTACATCGTTCGGAAAGAAAAGCAGTGAGATAGATTACGCTGCCAAGAGCTCTTGCGATATATCTATATCAGTCAGCCGTTGGGCAGGCTGCCGCTTGAGCCTTTCTAGAGCTGCACTGAAATCAGTGGCGCTCATATATACAAAGCCAGCTGGCCTCTGTCCCGTTTGCTCAGTACCGCCCGTCGCAGCGAGCTGATCAAAGAAGCTGTTCCGCCCTGCTTCGCCCGTCGCTAAATCTGCGAGCAGATTGACGACATCTGGCGACAGCCCTCTGTCTAAACTGTCGCTCTGCCAAGGATAGTGATTGCCGTCTTTTTCGTACCATCGAAACGCCGTCTGCACCGTCTTCCCATCTTCACTAGCAGCAAGCACGAGTACGTGGTCGACGCAATCTGGTCGTTCTGTCCATCCAAAACATCCATCTCCTTCTTGCATATTTGGCAGACGCTGTGCCGTCACCTGGGTTGCGACCGCACCGAGCAATGGCGCAAGCCCCTCACATACTATTACATGTCTCTCAGGGTCTAAGGTGACGGCACCATCGACGACGCAATACTGTTCTGGCATATAGATTCCTTTGTCTTTAGCTGTGTTTATTTGAGAGACGTTCCTTATATCCACCCTCTTTATACGCCGCACAGAAACATTGAGCTGTAATAATTCTCACATTACCGAACAAGGTTTCGCTGGATAAGGTCAGCTATAGTGTTGTAGTGTGTGGCACATAACCACGTCGTTACCATGATCAGCGCGGGAAGTACCAAGAGCAATTCGACTTTTTTACCGGTCGTGATACGGAATTTTCGTATAGGTGGAAAGCCCAGCTTGAACGGAAGTGGCAAGAGCCACGGCACACCTTCTTTAGTGAGCGTGTCCATAACGAGATGAGACACAACACCGGCCAGAAACGCCCCCCAGACAAAATGTATATCTACATTTGGCATAATAGGTTGCAAAAACTGCAGTAGCATGAGGCTGAGTGCCGCAAAAAGACCCACACCCAGTAGTGAGTGGCAGAAAAACCTGTGCCCACCAACGAGGGCGCCAAACACGCGGCCAAAATAGCGCCCAACAGGAAGGTTCCGCCACAGTGGTGCGGTCGGCTGGTCGATGTCTGGGGCTATCCCACCGAGCTGGTTTGCAAGCACCGCAGTAAGACCGGTGGCGACACTCATTTTTCCGGGCGGCACTGCTAACACCCACATCATGAGTGCCGTCAGCGCAGCAACATCATGCGTCCGTGCAGTCACTGGCAGTACTTTCTGCTACCCCGCATACGCAAAGGCTCGTAACGCATCCAAATTGAGAGGCTTCTCAATATCACGAAAACGGAATGTCACGTCAAAGTTAGTCAAGCTCGAGTGGCAAACGGTAACGATAAAGCTTTCAGCATAGTCGATTGAGCCGCCTATTTTATCTATAAAATCTGGCGAAACCGGCTGAAAATTGTTCAAAAAATAATATATAAATGACATTAATACTGGTTCGTGTGTGCCATTTACGAACTGTACCTTATGGTTGAGGTCAGTCATGTTTGCAAATCGCACTTCTATGCCGATCATTTGGGCAATATTCTGAGCCATTTTACGCGCTGAAAGTGCTACACCCTCCTCGGGCTCCGCTGTACTGAGAAAGTTTTTCATACGGGTATGAATATTTTCTTCGGTCAGTTCAATATCGTCCCAGTGAGAAAAAAAGTCTCCTTTTACCGAAGGATCGTGCAGGTAGTGGAGATTTGGCGAAACATAATCCACAATGTGACTTCCAAGTTCATACGAAGCAGTCTCGTCGGGGGTCATATTTAGGTGAGCGGCCATGGTACGTATAGTGTCGCGTACTCGCCCTACGCCACTGTGAAATAGCATAATATCCCCGCCGATATCTTGAGCTACCAGTCCTGCCCGACGAGCTTGATCCAGGCCGCTTTTTGTGAGCTTTCCTTCTTCGTCTTTCTCGCCATGACGCAAAAATATGAGTTGTGAAGTGATTTGTTTTGTGTCCATACCCTTAGTATAGCCCTGTTGCGTGCAAGATCAATGGATTTCATACCGTCTAGCGAGCAGCTGAATAACTTGGCGAGACATCTCCAGTCGGCAGGTTAGGTTTCTCGCTTCTCTTGGCCTGACGAAGATACTGCATGAGGACAACGGTTTTTTTCTCGCCGATGAGCTTGGCAAGCTCCCATTCACGAGCTTGCTGAACGCCGCGCAGACTGCCGAAAGTGCGGATAAGTTTTTTGCGGGTAGCCGGGCCAATAGTGGGGATGTCGTCGAGTATACTGGCCGTTTGCTGCCTCACCTTAAGTGTTGAGTGGTAGCTGACTGCAAACCGGTGTGATTCGTCCCGAATACGCTGGAGTAGTTTGACCAAGTTTGTGCTATGCGGTAAGTTCACCAGCACAAAATCGTCTGTTTCGGTCGCGTAACCCCCCAGCTTCTGCAAGACCGTCTCATTGAGTACCACGTTTGACCCCTCCTTCTTTATCACCACCTGCTCCTCCCGCTTAGCCAACCCCACCATCCGCACCTTGCTCAAGGACAGTCCTTGAGCAGCGCGGAGAGCGGCGTCTAGTTGGCCTTTGCCGCCGTCTATGAGAAAGAGATCTGGTGTGCCCCACGCTTTGCGGTTTTTCTCACTCAGGCGGCGAGTGATGGTTTCGTGCATGTTGTAGAAATCGTTGTTGTGTTCGACGCGCGTCTTGAACTTGCGATACTGGCCTTTGTCGCTGACGCCGTTTGTAAAGACGACCATACTGGCAACGACGTTTGTGCCCTGCATGTGGCTGATATCGTAGCCTTCTATACGGCGCGGGTATTTTGGCAGCCCGAGCAGGTCAACTAGCTCAGTCAGAGCATGGTCTTTTGAGATATCTAGGAACTCTTTGTCGCTGAAAATGACATGTTTACCGAGATTTTGCAGGGCTAGCATTTGGTTACGAAGCTTTGCAGCCAGCTCATAGTTTTGCGACTTGCTCGCAATTTTCATCTCTTTTTCAACCTGTTTGATAATGCGATCTCGCTTACCCTCTATGACAGCGATGAGTTTGCGCAGGTTGGCTCGATAATCTTTGAGGTTGGTTTTGCCCTCCTCTAGGCCCGGGTCGAGCCCAAGGTGATAGTACAAGCTCACTCGCTTTTGTCCTGTCGGTTTTTTGTAGGCAAAAGGGAAGATACGCCGCAGCAGCTTGAGTGCCTGTCGTACGCCTGTCGTCGAGAAGTACGGTCCGTAATAGCGGGCACCGTCATCCAGCGGACGGCGCGTGGTGCTCACGGTAGGATAGTCACTGTCGTAGTCTACCCGGATGTAACTCATGGCTTTGTCATCTCGCAGCAAAATGTTGTAGCGCGGCATGTAGCGGCGAATCATTTCCGCTTCGAGAAACAGCGCCTCCAGCTCGCTCTCTACTTCCATCCAGTCAGTGTCAACTATTTCAGCGACAAGCGCTTCTGTTTTCGGATCTCGTCCTCGACTGGCTTGAAAATACTGCCGCACGCGGTTGCGTAATACTGCCGCCTTCCCCACATAGATAATCGTGTCCGAGGAGTCTTTATGAAAATACACCCCTGGTGTTTTGGGCAATTGTTTTAACTTGGTTTCGAGTAGGCTATTCACCCCTATAGTATACCTCCTCTGATATAGGCTGTCGGATAAAAGGTGTTTGTGGCGGAGAGGTTTACCGTGGCAGCGGCAAAAGCAAGCGGGTTGAGACACGGTGTTTTTCCCAGCCGGGTTTTGTGCGCAAGCGCTTTTCTTTCAGCGGTATGCCCGAAACATACACAATGAGATACGTAATACCTGCCGCGCCGCCCAGACCAACCCAGCCGTGCGGCGTGCCGAGTGCCATCACTGCAATTGCCCACCACATACTGAGTTCACCAAAATAGTTTGGATAGCGCGCATATTTCCAGAGCCCTTCTGTCATGAGCTTTCCTTTGTTCTGCGGTTTCGCCGTAAACTGTCTCAGTTGACGATCAGCTATTGCTTCGGTGACAAAACCCACCACCCAAAGCGCTAGCCCGGCAAACACCCACCACGACCAGCGTGCGTCCTGGGCGAGGTTTATGTGTACCACAGCGATATTTACCAGAAGCGCAAGCGCTGATTGCAGTAGATACACTCTGATGTACGTGTTCACGGCGACATTGCCACGCCAGTTTTTTCGTAACGCCACATAGCGTTCATCCTCATGCTGCGTATAGCGGATTCGCTGCGTAATATGCCAAGCGAGCCTGCCACCCCACAGGACGACCAGAAGTGTCGTCAACACCTGCGGATCCCAGCGAATTGTCCGACCATTTTGCAGAAAAAATCCGCAGAGCGCTATCGCAATACCGCTCAAACCCCACCCGACATCCACTACATCAATTCTGTGGAGCCTACGCCCGACGAAAAACAGCAGCGTCATAACGATGGCGGCCACTAACCAACACCACGCCATGCGACCAAGCACTGATGCCAGCATGTTGTAGCGAACTAACGTATACAAACACAGCAGGCTGTACGCGACGAAGAAGGCGGGAAACAGCTTTTTCATCGATGCAACACGGCATACGTCACGCCGGCAACAGTAGCCGTGAGCAGCGCTCCCCACAATAAATCAACTACGACAAGTTTCGTCGTAAAGCCCTTCATGGTCGCCAAATTCGTCAGATCGTACGTAGCATACGCCACAAAGCCAAAGAGCGCCCCTCGGCTCAGTGCGTGCGTCAGCGACTCTTTTTCAAGGGCTGGTGAAATTACAAACGTCACCACGCCCACCACATAAATCATGTAAAACACCACCGCTGCCGTCATATTTGGCTTATCCAGCAGCAGTTTACCGATCTGCGAACGATAAAACGTTTTTGCCACTGTCCCCAGCCAAATCCAGTCTAAAACCCCCATCACACCGCCAGCTACCAGTAATTGTGCCCATATTGATTGCATACCCTCCCCTTTCTATTCTTTCGATAGTATAGCTTATTCCGCGGAGATTTCAGCAAGCTTGCGGACAGTGTTGACATTGCGAATGGTCATTTGTTTGTACAGCGGTGTCCCAACCGCCCGCAGTAGGCCGCTGCGTGACTGGTACCGTCGCTCAATGTTGTACAGGAGCGCGCCCGGCACATAGACACCCGTCTCAATATCTGAGTTGAGCTGTAGTTTCATGACGATGGAGGCGTCGTCAACTGGAGGAAACAAAAACGCGATGTCCGACTTTTGCACATCGTCGTTTTTCCAGCCGTCTGGGATGGATTCGGCGATGCGGGCGAGAACATTTGCGTCCACGACGAGAACCGGCACACTGAAACCAAAGGAGTTTTCGAGTATTTTCTCGAGTTTTTCGGCAGTCGGTGGCTGTTCGGCAGAGAAAACGACATTGCCCGTGTTCAGGTAGGTTTTCACATCGCAGCAACCGACCTGTTCGAAAGCTTGTCTGAGCGTCAGCATGTCGACTCGGTGATTGCCACCGACGTTGACTCCCCGCAGAAGTGCGATGTATTTCATACTGACTCCATAGCTTTACGTCTATGCAGTATCATAGCGCGTATCAAGCCCGTTGGGAACGGCTGGTCGAGCGGAAACTGCACTGAGCCTTTGGCGTGTACATACGGCTTCAGCTCCGAGGCAAAGGCTGCGATGGTTCCTGGCGTCGGGTAGAAACCAATGTGCTGCGCATACCCCGCAAAATGCACCATGTTTTTGCCGTCTAGTTTGTAAGTCGGCATACCATATGAAATCCCAGCCGTAGCCGTGGGGGCAAGTTCATGCACGAGCTCACGGAGCGCTTTTAACCGCATCTGTGTCGGAGCGTCAAAATAACTGATGTATGATTCGACCGTTTTCACTTGGGGCTGATCGTTCGACATGTGAACTGCCTCATTTACCGCTTGAGCAGGTTGCGCTGCGAGAGTTCATTACCCAGGTTTGCGCGAATACGGTCGCGTTGCTGCACCAGCTCTGGGTAGTCATAGAGCGAGAGTATTTTCTGGCTTTTTTCAGATGTGTCAGCTGGCCGGGCGCGCAGCACAAAGTACGCCCAGGTCTCAGCCAGGTCCTCTACTGGGTTTGAGGCAGCGTAATCGGTCACGAAAGCGTTTTCTTTACCCTGGTAAAACTGCATGACTTCGTCTTGGTTTTCGCCGTAGTTTGCGGGCGCATTTGCTCCGTATTTTTGCCAAAAGCGCGCTTCAAAGGTCGCAAGATACGAACCTGATTTTGTGCAGCCTTCGGGAATTTCGAATCGTGGACAAACACCGCCGGCGCGCTCGACCTGCGTCGTGTTGAGCGTGACGATGTGGCCGAACTCGTGCACCATGGTGTGGATGAGGTCTTTTTTGTCATCCATGAAAGCGGCGTTGACATTCATATGCCACTTGGCTGGGTCTTGCTCGCTTTGCCAAACAGAGGCAGCGCTACCGTTGTTTCCGTCACTGAACACCTCGAAACTCAACAATCGCTCGCCAATGGTTTGTTTGCTCGCTACTCGGGTGAAAAGCTGCCAGAGTTCAGCATCCTGTGCGCTCGGTGTTGGCGCTAGCTCTTGGTTTGGGGTAACCGTGTAGAGCGTGCCCCTGGTTTCCGAGCCGGTGTCGTCTAGGCTAAGCTGTTTTGTTGAACTATCCTGCGGTGTGGGCGGCGTGGGCACTTGGGACGGCTGCTCCGGCTGGGTAGGTAGCTGAGTTTTTGGTTTTGTTGGGGTGATTTTGGACTGTGAACCCTCAAAGTAGCCGTTAAGTTCAGCATCCACCTTGGCGGCGATGGCAGAACACTGTGATTCGGTGTCGCACTCGAAGTAACATTCGCCATTTTGCTCGTCATATTGTTCGTAGCTAGTACAGTCTGCGGCAGTCATATCCCCGCGACTGCCCTGCCACCAGTACAGCCCACCGAGAACTACAAAAGCGACTATCGCTACGGCTATCCATCGTGTGTTTTTCATGTGCTATCCCTCTTACATATTACGGGCGATTATACAGGATTACTGCCTTTCTATCACCCGTTTTCTGTATTCTGACGCCAGCATAAAACTCTTGGCGTCGCGTACTCGATCAACAAAAAGTATACCCTCTAGATGGTCAGTTTCATGCTGAAAAACATGAGCCACAAAACCTTTTAGTTCCTCGTCATGCATGGCTCCAGCCTCGTCTAGCCAGCGAGCACGAATACGTTTGAAGCGCAGGGTCTTGCCGTACAAACTGTCACGTCCTGTGCTTTGACAGCCTTCCCACATGCCACTACGGCGACCTATGCCCTCATAGGCTGGGTTGATAATAACTCTTTCAAAATACCCAAACTCTGGATGATTGGGTGTTGGTTTAATGCCAATGATAGCCAATGCCACACTCACCCCAACCTGAGGAGCGGCCAAACCAACACCATAGCGTTTTACTTCGTTCAAATCACGCATATCTGTTATAAGGCGCTGGATATCAGGTGATTTTATTTCTGCTGAAGTGAGTCGTCGCGCAACCTGACGCAATATAGGATCGCCGAATTTTTTAAGCTGTAGTTCACGGTTCATTGTGTTTCGCCTCCAGGAAATGGTCGGTTGGCGCTTTGAGCGAAAAAACTTTTGCCGACACTCGCCTGTATTCATCCACGAAACAGTCGATGATTGCTCGATACATTTCTATAACATTACGCAGTACGAACTCGTCAGCACTATTTTCGAGCTCGTCTAACGTCAGCCAACGGATGTCGCCCGACTCTCCCGCGGCGGGCGGGTGAGTTGGTGGAGCCAGTGCGACAAACCCATAGCACAGATCAGTGTGGTAGTGCGTGTTTGACCCAGCGGTATGAGTATTGACCACCATTGGTACCGGATGTACAACTGCTCCAGTGGCTCGCAGGGGATGTCCCGCTGGCTGTAAAATACTCAGCTCCTCTAGTCGAAAGCCCGTTTCTTCACGGATCTCATGTTCGAGAGCCTGCCATGGTGTCTCGGATAGCTCAACGTGACCGCCGGGTTGCATAAGCCACCCGAGTTTTTTATGACGATGCACGAGACACAACCACTTCCCATCTTTCCGCTGCCGCACAATGTACGCACTGACAGTGAGGTCGTGCTGGCCGGGTTCGGTGTGGATGTGCGGCATGGGCGTTACACTTTCATGCTCGCTGCGGTTTCTTGTAGAAAGGCAAGCCCTTTATATATAGTTATAACCTCTGGGTCATGTTCGTTTTTAGGGCCGAGGAATGTGCTCGGCAAATCGTCCGCACTAAACCAGCCGAAAGCACTATGGTCTTCGGGATTTCGCTGGATGTTTTCGAGTGGATCAGCAAACTGAGCAAAGTAAATAACCTCTATGGTATGAGATTTTTTCACCTCGTTTACGTAGGTAAATACGTCCAGCACATCTCCAACCAGTAGCCGCATACCAAATTCCTCCACGACTTCACGCGCCAACCCCACGCGCAGGTCTTCGCCGTAGTCTATGTGCCCGCCCGGCAGCTCCCACACTCCCGGCAAAAATTTTTTGCTATCTGCTCGCTTCGCCAGAAACACTTTCTTCACCCCATCAAACTCATGCCAGATGAACCCACAGGCTGTAAACACCTGCTGCCCCTCCGCGAGCGTCTCGCTATCGTGCTGCGTTTTTTTCATGTACTACCTGCTTGCATGCTTTCCTGTGGTAGAGCTTTTGGGGGTTGCGCTTGCAGGCCTCGCAAATGAGAACGAGCTCGTTGCAGGCGGAGTTCGCGCAGTTTTCGTAGTTGCTCGTGGATCCATTGCAGTGAATGCACTGGCCGATGACTTTGGCATGATCACTAAAATCTATTCCCATACGACCATCGAAGACGTAGAGCTGTCCCTCCCAGAGACCATCATCGCCGTAAGCTTCGCCGTACTTTACAATACCGCCGTCTATTTGGTACACATCCTTGAAGCCGCGTTGTTTCATCATGGCACTGAGTAGTTCGCAGCGCACACCGCCCGTACAGTAACTGATGACTTTTTTGTTTTTCAGGTCATCGTATTTGCCGCTTTCGAGCTCACGCTTGAAGTCACGCGAGGTACGAGTATCTGGCACAACAGCGTTTTTGAAACGACCGACGGCCGCCTCGTACTGGTTTCGTCCGTCGAAAAACACCACGTCATCACCATACTTCTCGACCATTTCGTTTACCTGGTGTGGTTTCAGGTGCGGACCCGTGCCTACAACGCCTTTTTCGTCTACCTGTATTTCGTCCCACGTTTCAAATGCCACCAGCTCATTTTTGACCTTCACCTGCATACGCGGGAAGTTTTCGCGGCCACCTTCGCTCCATTTCCATAAGATATCTTTGAAGCCAGCAAATTCTTTGGTCTTTTTCACATACGTTTTGAGGTCTTCCAGATCACCGCCAACGGTTCCATTAATACCCTGCGTGCTGACCAGAATTCGGCCGTGCAGGTTCAGGCTATCGCACAACGTTTTTTGCCACAGTTTCATCACCTCCGGATCTTTCACCGGCGTAAATTTGTAATAAAGCAGTATCTTTTGCATACCCCCAGTATACCTCACCCCTGATTGCTCAAGGACAGTCCTTGAGCAGGGGATGGTGTACAATATGCTTATGGTACGTGATGATGAGGCTGAAGGGTTCCTGGGAGTTACATATATTCCCCATGGATCAGATCACCATGCACAAAAAGATGCTACCGAAGAAGATAAAATTTCTGAAAAACACAAAAAAACAGCAAAGCAGATAGATGCAAACGATGAACAGCTACAAAAAATGCACCAAGAACTCGCTACCCTCGAGAAACAGCTTCATGAGTACGAAATAGAAACCGAGGAACGCCTGAAGCATCTTGAGCGCCTTGCTGGACACCCGATGACACCCCAAGAAAAAGTTTTTCGCATCCAGGAAGATTCCTAGCGACTTCATTTCGTGATGATAACTTTACAGATACACTTTTTACCTCATTTTATGCTTGCATTGTTTAAACAGAGGTAGTATAGTTGTACGAATTACAAACGTAACGGAAAGGCGCACGAAACTATGGGTACATTATTTTTTATTGGGTTCAGTAGCGCTGCTCCAGCGCTTGTCTCTCTTTCGCAATAATTTCTGTTCCCCGCTATAAACTAATAGATACTGGCCGGCTTTAAGGAGGGCCGTCCTTATGAAAAAACGAAACAACAAAAGAGATGATGGCTTACAAGTAGCCCTCCGCTACTACATTCGCCGTGTCCAAAAATACCCCCGCTACATCTGGGGCGTCATTCTTGTTATACCCCTAACGTCTCTCTTCGGCAGGTTCATACCGCCTCTCATCGTCGCCAACGTTATCAACCAGATAAGCGCAGGGGACTATACACGGGACGTCTGGCAGAGTTTCGGCGCGGAGATTGTGCTGTATTTTGTGGTGCTGCTCTGCGGCATAGCACTCTGGCGGGCAGTCGACTACTCTATGTGGCGGCTCGAACGCAACGTCCGGCAAGACATATCTGAGCAGGTTTTTCGACATCTTATGGCGCAAAGCCTCGACTTTCATGCCAACCATTTTGGCGGTTCTCTCGTGTCTCAGACAAATAAGCTCATAAACGGTTACATCCGCATGCAAGACAGCACCATTTACCAGGTGTACCCGATGCTATGGGGTTTCATATGGGCGATTGCCATTGTGGCTACAAAGGCCCCACTGTACTCTGTGTTTTTGGCGGTGCTCGCCGCTGTTTTCATTGCTGTTAGTGTAGTGATGGCCAAAAATATTTTTCGGCATCTTTCACGGGCGGCGGCCGCCGAGAGCAGAGAAACTGGGCAGCTGTCAGACGCCATTACGAACATAGGGGTTATAAAAAGCTTTGCCCGACGCGACTTCGAAACGCGCCGTTTTCATGAAGCAACAGCGAGCACACGGGAGTTTGTGCGCCGTTTTGCGACCGCCCATCAAAAGCAGATGAATGTGATGGGAGTAATGAACCGCGCAATCATCGGCGGCGCCTTTGTGATTGCGGTGGTGTCGGTGGTGCGCGACCAGGCACAGTTGGGCACGGCCTTTTTGATACTGAGCTACACGGCAAACATCGCCGAGCAGCTGTTTGACTTTGGCAACTCGACATTACGCTCCTACAACCGCGCCCTCAGTGACGCCCAGGAAATGGCCGTAAAACTCACACAAGAACCCAGTGTAAAAGACCCGCGCGCGCCAGAGCCTCTCGCTGTTTCCGAAGGTGCTATTTCGTTTACGAACGTTACGTTCATACATAGCGGTGCAGATGACGCTATCTTCGAGAAGTTCGATCTACAGATTGCGCCCGGAGAGAAGATTGGCCTCGTCGGCCACAGCGGCTCGGGTAAAACCACGTTCACCCGTTTGCTCCAGCGCTTTTCTGACATTCAGGACGGCGCTATCACCATAGACAGTCAAGATATTTCTAGGATTACGCAAGAAGATTTGCACAGTGTCATAGCTTACGTGCCGCAGGAGCCCCTGCTCTTTCACCGCTCTATACGCGAAAACATTGCGTACGGCAAACTAGCAGCGGATGAAAAAGCCGTGAAAGACGCAGCGCGCTCTGCCCACGCCCACGAGTTTATCCGCAATCTCCCACAAGGCTACGACACGCTCGTGGGTGAACGCGGCGTAAAACTGAGTGGCGGGCAGCGGCAACGGATTGCCATTGCACGAGCTATGCTGAAAGACGCACCCATATTGCTACTCGATGAAGCCACGAGTGCCCTCGACAGCGAAAGTGAAGTGCTCATCCAGGATGCACTGTGGAAACTCATGGAAGGCCGCACGGCCATCGTCATCGCCCACCGCCTGAGTACAGTACAGAAAATGGATCGCATAGTTGTCCTAGACAACGGGCAAATCGTCGAAGAAGGCACCCATACACAACTCCTCGCCCGCAAAGGCAGCTACGCGAAACTTTGGGCACACCAGAGCGGAGGGTTTCTCGATGAGTAAAAAACCTACAAGCTATCTCATCTCACTGCGCTCACTGGCAGTGTTTTGCAGACCGTACCGATGGCATATTGTACTTACGACATTGGTGTTTGTCGTGTCTTCACTGCTACTGGCGCTCATGCCACTTTTCATCGGTAAGCTAGTAGGGACACTAGGTAAACAACCAATAGATACCTCTGGCGCGTGGTTCTATGCCTGGGTACTTGTCGGTTTGAGCGTCGGCCATAGCCTTACTTGGCACATGGGTGAGTTTGCCTACCGACAGTATATAAACCCGCTTAGTTTTTTGTACGAAACACATCTGTTTCGGGCAGTCATAGCAAAACCATATCCCTACTTTGTCGATAAGTTTACGGGCAAAATTTCGTCATACATTTCGACTTTGCGGAGCGAGTTTCATACCCTGCTCGACCAAGCAACGTTCAACTACAGCAGCTCTGCGGTCAATATAGTCGCTGTTCTGTTTATTTTGAGTGCGGTCAACTGGCAGACTGGCGCTGTTTTCGCTATCGGGATTGTCTGTATGTTTCTTGTTGGGCGTTATACGCTCTCGAGAAGCATGCACTACCAAAAGGCTGAAACAGATACCAATGCAACGAAAAACGGACATATCATCGACGCCATCGCCAATTTTACGAGTGTTAAAGCCTTCCGAACGGAAGCTACCGAGACCAACGCAATTCGTGCCGCCCAGCAAAAAACAATCATAGCTAGCCGGCAAGCAGTGCTTTGGATCATCATTTTTTGGGCGAGCATGTCAGTGTTTGTACGTGAGCTTATATGGCCGGCTGTTATCCTCATGAACCTGATGTTTTTTATGCAGGGCAGCATAACACTGGCTGAATTTACGACGGTACTGTCTACGGCACTCATCTTTACGACAACCGTTTGGGACGCTGTGTACAGCATTTCGCAATTTGGACTTAGTGTAGCCATGACAGACGAAGCTCATACCTACCTTTTTGGCAACACCATCGTCCGAAACCTCACCGAGACAATCCCAGACTCTTCCGTCCATTTTACGCACACGTTTGAGATACGTAATCTAACGTTTGCATACCCAGACAAGCCCGACGAAACTGTCCTCTACGACATCAGGCTGAAACTCAGACAGGGTGAAAAGGTGGGGATTGTCGGGCGGAGCGGCGGCGGCAAAAGCACACTAACGAAACTGCTCCTCAACTACTACGAAGTGAAAAAAGATGTTTTTTACTTCGACGAAAAGACTGTACCAAGTGAAACCGTCGCAAAATCAATTGCCTTTGTACCACAAGACACCACGCTGTTTCACCGAAGCATTGCAGAAAATATTTCGTACGGTGCACCCAGCGGCGTTACTCAGCACGATGTCGAGACAGCAGCCCATCAGGCAGAGGCCAATGAGTTTATCGAGAACCTAACCGAAGGGTATGACACGCTCGTCGGTGAACGTGGCGTGAAGCTGAGTGGCGGACAACGACAACGCATAGCTATAGCCCGTGCAATCCTGCGTGACGCACCTATACTGGTACTCGATGAAGCCACCAGTGCACTAGACAGCGAAAGCGAGCAGCACATCCAACGGGCTCTCGAAAACCTGTGGCAGGATAAAACCGTCATCGCCATTGCTCACCGCCTGAGCACGCTACGGAAGATGGATCGAATCGTCGTCATGGACGCGGGACGCTTCGTCGAAGAAGGCACACACGAACAATTACTTGCGAACAAAGGCACTTACGCGAAACTTTGGGCACACCAAAGCGGAGGGTTTCTCGATGAATAGCTCACTACAGAAAACTGACACAGCTAAAGAAAGCCATCGTAGTAAGCAGCAAGATTTTCGGACGCTTTTCGCCGTGTGCGCCCGTACACTTGTTGTGACATGGCGCCTGTCACGCGCCAGTGTCACGGCATACATCGCTGGAGCACTGGCTGAAATTGCTGGCACAGTCACCTCCATATACGCTACCGCGCAGCTCGCAGCACTCCTCGCCCGTTATATAGCCTCCCAGGGAGATACAAGCGCTCTCTGGCGATGGCTTTGGATAGACATCGCCTGTGCGGTGGCCATTGCGGTCGGTTTTTGGCTCATGAGTGCAGCGAAGCGCATTTTTTACTACCGGTTTGTGCAGTGGTCGACCTACCAGTACCAGACAGCGCTCTGCCAGCTCGACATCACTGACTTTGATGACGCAAAAACCCGCACGCTCATCAATAAAGTTGCCGCTGGTTATACGTGGCAGATGTCAAACCTCATGCAGCATTTGCTCGATCTGCTCTATGGCTTGTTTCGCTTTGGAGCTATTACGGTCATCGTAGCGCAAATTGCTTGGTGGGTGGTGCCACTACTGGCGCTGTTTCTCGTTCCGAGCGTCGTCCTGGAAAATCGGCTACAAAAACTCCAGTGGTTTGTGTGGGACGAAAAAGGTGATAACCGGCATATCTTCTGGGGTCTCGATTATCTGCTACGTCGTATTCGCGCGCAAATGGAGCTGCGCAGTTTGCAGGCGAGACAGTATGTCCTCGACAAACTACACACCATGAATGGCAGTTTCTACAGGAAACAAGAGCGCGCTTTTAAAAAGGCGAGTAAGTTTATCCTACCTGCAAAAGTATTAGAAACGGTCGGGACAGCCGCGGGCAGCGTGTACCTATTGAAATAGTTTATCGGCGGGACAATTGCCCTTGACAGATACTTTTTCCTCAGTGGAGCGCTGCTCCGGGTAGGCGGTGCGCTAAACGCTGTGTTTGGTTCAGTCAACTACATGCAAGAGCCCTTGCTATTTGCCCGGGATTACTTTCAGCTCATCGACCGTGCGCCGAGGCTCGTCGATCGAGCGAACGCATATCAGCTCTCTACTCGCACCGCACCCGAAATTACTTTTGAAAATGTAGGTTTCTCATACGCAGTCGGGAAACCAGCGGTATTTTCTGACCTATCTTTTACGATACGTCCGGGGGAGCATGTGGCACTGGTGGGAGAAAATGGCGCGGGTAAAACCACTATCATCAAGCTGCTCATGCGGTTTTATCGGCCGACGAGTGGGCGGATTCTGATAGATGGTGTCGACTTGCAAGACATTGCTATCGAGACGTGGTACGACCGCCTCGCAACCCTTTTCCAAGACTTCAACCAATACCCGCTGCCGATTCATGAAAACATCTCAATCGGTCGTAGTTCTGTGCCACCACAACAAACCAAAGTAAAACAAGCTGCTGCCCGAAGCGATGTAGCCAGCTTCGTCAAACATTACCCCCACCAGTGGGAAACTGTACTTGACAGTAGTTTTGAAAAAGGCGTAGAACCCAGCGGCGGACAGTGGCAGCGCGTGGCGCTGGCTCGAGCATTTTACCGCGACGCACCGGTTCTGATACTGGACGAACCAACCTCAGCCATTGACGCGAAAGCCGAATATGACATTTTCAATAACATTTTCGAGAAATACCACGACCGTACCGCGCTCATCGTTAGCCACCGTTTCTCCACCGTGCGTCGCGCCCACCGTATCATCGTCCTGGATCGCGGCAAAATTGTCGAAGAAGGCACTCATCATACACTTATGACACACCGCAATCTCTACCACGAATTATTTACCAAACAAGCTGAAGGATACAAAAAGTAAACCAAGTAAAATCCCCCCTGTTTAACAGAGGGGATTTAAAATCTCAGGTGAAACTATGCTTTGGGGGTTTCGGCCGAATCACTAGCCGGAGTTTCACCCTCCGCAGCCTCTGCGGCCGGCGCAGCTTCTTCAGCGTCGCCGCCCGCTTCGACGTTTGCGGCCGCGAGCGCGCTTGGTTCAAAGACAGTTGCAATGACATGCTCTGGGTCAGTCACGAGCTCGACATCTTTTGGAAGCGTAATGTCCGCTGCGGTCAGTTGGTCGCCGACAGCAACAAGTTTTTCGCCGTCGTAGGTGACTTCGTTTGGTAGATTCCTTGGAAACGCCTTGACCATCACTTCGCTCGTCTGAGCAAGCACTATCAAGCCAGCACGTTCAGCAGGGCTTTGGGTGTTTTCACCGTCGTACAGCGCACGAACGGGCACCGCCGCTTCGACAACTTCATTTGCTCGAACAGACTCTAGAACGACGTGTGTAATGAGCCCTGTTTTTGGATTTCGGTCAATGTCTCGTATCATAACGATTGATTTCTTGCCAGATAGGGTTAGTTCCACCGGATGGTGTCGACCAGCGTGCTTGATAACCTTTGCGACTGTCTGGTATTCCACCTGCACATGGTCAGAATTATTTCCAAAGTTGTAGACAACCCCCGGAACGAGCCCCTGTTGGCGAATAGTTTTTACCTTTTTACCAAGCGTGTCGCGCGGCTCTACGGCGAGTGTGATCGAGTCAGACATGTGTGTTATTACTCCTTACCTTCTAGCTTTATCAGAGGTAAAGTATAGCATAGTTCTATGAAATAGCGAAGCCAAGTTGCACAAATTTGGGTAGGGTCTGGTCCGTCCTGTACAATAGAACCCATGCCTGACTTTACTCATCTCGTTCAAACTGGTGGTTTACTTATGCTCGCGGCAATCATTTTTGCAGAGAGCGGTATGATGGTAGGCTTTTTCTTCCCAGGAGACACACTGCTCTTTAGTGCTGGGATTTTGGCTGCGGCTGGGCATCTACCCATTGTGGCGACTATCGTCGTCATCTCTCTCGCTGCTATTATAGGAGATAACACCGGCTATCACATAGGTAAGCATCTTGGCCCGCGGCTTTTTAAAAAAGAAGATAGCCTCATTTTCCGCAAAGACCTCATTATGAAAGCCGAGCGGTTTTACGAAAAACACGGTACCAAAACCATGTTAGTTGCACATTTTATACCTGTCATTCGTAGCTTTGCACCGGTGACTGCTGGTGCGGGGCGGATGGATTACAAACAGTTTGTTATCTACGACGCTGTTGGTGATATTGCCTGGGCGGCCAGTATAACCTTGTTCGGGTACTTTGTGGGCTCCCGAATACCTGGCGTAGAGAAGATGATAGAGCCAGTTTTACTAGGAATCATCGCCATCACGCTCATCCCTACTGTCTATCATGCCCTGAAAGACCCCAAAATCCGCGCTAAACTTCTTCGCAAACGTAAATCTAATAAGCAATAGTTAAACCCTGTTTTTTCTGACGATACAGTATACGGGAGACAAGGCACTCACCATTCAAACGCTTGACATCTACCTCCATAGGGCGTAGCGTAAGCTTTATGCAATAAAAGGCTCAGGAAAGCAAAAATGAAATATAAAAAATGGTTTTCGCGCTCGTAGCACTATTCTTTTTAGCATCAACGCTTTTTCTCGTACGACCTACTGCTCGAGCGTTCAGTTCTGCGATGAACGTGAATATTGGCAACGCGATACTGCATGAGAATCCCGCGATTATAGGAGGGCAAAATTCTACGACAGGGAGCGCCTTTTTCCACAACCAGAATACCGTTACACACGGCAATGCCTTAGGGAGCGTTACCATTACAGCTTCTGCCGGAAAATGCCTAGTTAACGGCCAGCCCCAGATTGTCATACCTTTGACCGGTACGGAGTCGCAGACCTCGATAATTGTTAGTTTCACAATCTCGGCCATTGACGACTCGCTAGAAGAAGGAAACCATATTTGTACGGTCACAGCGACTGCTACTATCACCAATATACCTGATCTAAACGGAATCACTGGCTCAAATCAAACAACCATAACTGATGACGACATACCACTTCGGCTGACCGAGCAAGGCGGGTGGCCAGCCGCAGACATCATTGAAAATCGTCCAGGTCTCAATGCACACTACATAGGCGTAGACTCCAACGCTGGAGCTATTGTCAAAGGAGACACTAGCATTACGCTTGAGACAAACGGAAAATGTTCTTTTTACTCTGGTGAAAATGGCGGCAAAGGAGGTACTGAAGTAACCTGGGGCCAGCTTATCGGAAACAAAGTTGTTGTTTCGTTACCCGCAAATAAGCATGCCTATGTCAACAAACTGTATCTAGTGGCAGCTTCGGATAACAGTAGTCTCGACGGAAACCGTACTTGTTCTGCCTGGATCAGCGTCACGTCTAATGACTCGCGGGTCGCAGGAACGTCATTTAAGATACGCACTGCGACCATAGCAGACGACGAGGTGGCAGCTCCCAGCAGCACAGCTCAGACCACTCAGACACAACTTTCACAGACCCCTACACAAACAGCAACGCAAACATCGGCGCAAGCAGAACAGAAGCCTGCTGGAGCGACCACGGAAGTCAAACTAGCCTCGGCCGAATATCTCAAGCAAGAGTCTTTCGTCGAGATGCTAAAGATAAACGATATGAGTGCAGAAAAGTTCAAGTCATCCTCGCTTTCGTATGGAAAAAACGTAGTTCTCTCTGGGGTAACTACCCCGAATGCAAAAGTGACGTTGTATATTTTTTCCAAACCTCGGACGGCAACGGTAACGGCAGACGCACAGGGACTCTGGACATACACAATACAGGACCTCGAGGAGGGCGCTCACCGTTTAGAACTTGAGGTTACGAAACAAGACGGCACCATTGGGAAAAGAGCCGTAGTCGCCTCATTTAATGTCGGCCCATCTAGCACAAACATGGCTGCGACAGGTTCAGTAGCAACAAAAGCACAGAAAAAAAGTGTTAGCCTTCTGGCTGCAGGGGCAGCGCTAGTCGTTGTGATAAGCGCAGTGTTAGCCATACCCGCTACTCGACATAAGATTCGCACCCTCCTCTCTCGCTAAAATACCCGTAACCAAATCCCAAACAAAACCCACAGAGAAGAAATAGCTATCCCAGGTGAAACGGCTCTATAGTACTAGCGTGCGTCACAAAGGCATACACTCCATCCTCTTCTATCAGAGACCACCTGTCATTAGCGTGGGTGCCAGCGCTTGTTTTTGTGTCATGTATGAGACACTCAGAATGCGTCGAGCATGCTTCCAGCTCTTTTCGGGTGGCGGTACACACTCCATGCCTGCATTCAGGCATGCGATACCGAGAGCATCTGATACACGGTTCGGCCATGGCTTGTCGTCGTCAGATTCAAGAGCAACCAAAATCGCGCAGAAATGCACTGTTCTTTTCCAATCATCTACCCTACAGCACCGGTATTTTGCCGATTACTACCCCTTGACTTCGTACCACGGCGAGTTGTTGAGTTTGTCTGAACTACTCAGGAGGATCGTAACGGTACGGAGCGTTCCTATAGCATATGTTTTAGGTATTGGCCGGTGTAAGATTGCGCCGTTTTTGCAATTTGCTCGGGAGTACCAGCAGCGATAATGGTGCCACCGCCAGAGCCGCCTTCGGGGCCCATGTCTATGAGCCAGTCAGCGCTTTTTATAACGTCGAGGTTGTGTTCGATGACGATCATGCTGTTCCCGGTCGTGACGAGCGCCTGCATGACGCCCAAGAGTTTTTCGACGTCGGCCATGTGGAGGCCAGTCGTTGGCTCGTCGAGGATGTAGAGGGTACGGCCAGTAGGGCGGCGGCTGAGTTCGCTGGCGAGTTTGATGCGCTGGGCTTCCCCGCCACTGAGCGTCGTGGCTGGCTGACCAAGTGCAATGTAGCCCAGGCCGACATCGACCAGCGTCTGGAGTTTGCGCGCTATGGCCGGGATATTTCCGAAAAACTCTAGGGCTTGTTCGCAGGTCATTTCCAATACATCGCTGATAGTTTTTCCTTTGTAGTGTATTTCTAGCGCTTCGCGGTTATAGCGTTTGCCGTGGCAGACTTCGCAGGGAACGTAGACGTCGGGCAAAAAGTGCATTTCTATTTTGATAATGCCGTCGCCTGCGCAGTTTTCGCAGCGGCCGCCTTTGACATTGAAACTAAACCGACCGGCAGCGTAGCCACGGAGTTTTGCCTCTGGCATAGCGGCAAACAGTTCGCGGATAGGTGTAAAAAGCCCGGTGTACGTGGCAGGGTTGCTGCGCGGCGTCCGACCGATGGGCGACTGGTCGATGATGATAACCTTGTCCAAATGCTCTATACCCTCAATGTCGTCGTGGTAGCCTGGCACCGTACTGGCGTGGTGCAGTCTGGCTTGCAGTTCTTTGGCGAGGATGTCGTTGATGAGACTCGATTTGCCGCTGCCGCTGACACCACTCACTACCACAAATTCGCCGAGCGGAATCTCTACCGTCAGGTTTTTGAGATTGTTTTCTCGAGCGCCAATGATGGTGATGTTTTTGCCATTGCCCTTGCGCCGTTTGCTCGGCACAGCTATTTTTCTGCGTCCCGAGAGATACTGGCCGGTAATACTTCCCGACGTTTTTTCGACTTCTTTCGGTGTGCCGTGCGCCACAACATGGCCGCCGTGTATTCCCGCGCCAGGCCCAATGTCGAGCAGGTAGTCTGCTGTGCGAATCGTGTCTTCGTCGTGCTCGACGACGAGCACTGTATTGCCCAGATCACGCAAATGCTTGAGCGTGGCGATAAGCCGTCCATTGTCGCGCTGATGCAGACCGATACTCGGCTCATCGAGTACATATAACACGCCCATCAGCCCAGAACCGATTTGCGTAGCCAGACGAATACGCTGGGCTTCACCGCCGCTGAGCGTCGTCGCCGAGCGGAGGAGCGTGAGATAGTTCAGACCAACATCGACGAGAAACTGGAGGCGAGCGGATATTTCCTTCAGTACCAACCGGGCTATTTTCATCTCTAGTTCGTTGAGGCTGAGCGTCTGAACGTACTCCAACGCTTCATCGATAGACAGTTCACAAATGTCCATTATGGAGCTGCCGCCGACTGTCACAGCCAGGACTTCCGGCTTTAGCCGTTTCCCCTCGCACGCAGCGCAGGGCTTTTCCTGCATAAACCGCTCGATGTCACGGCGCATGAAGTCGCTGTCGGTTTCTTTGTGCCGACGTTCAAGGTTTGGGATGACGCCCTCGTATGTCGAGTTGAACGAGCGGCCATGCCCAAGTGAAACTTTGTACACTTCTTCTCCGGTGCCGTATAAAATGCGGTGAAGGTTTGCCTCGGAAATCTGCGCTGTCGGCTCGTGTAGTGTAAAGCCATGTTTCTCGCCTACGGCCTGGAGTTTGCGCACATACCAGTTGTCCATGTTTATGCGGTTGTAGGGGCGGATGGCGCCTTCGGCAATGGTGAGGCGACCGTTCGGGATAACGAGTTCTGGGTCAACGACCAGGCGGCTGCCGAGACCGGTACATGTTGGGCAGGCGCCATGCGGACTGTTGAAACTAAAGGTGCGCGGTTCTAGTTCGGGAATGGCTACTTCTGGGTGGTTGGCGCAGGCGTACATGAGGCTGTAGGTTTCGAGGTCGTCCGTGTCAGCGTTGAGCACCGCCAGTTTGCCTTCGGCAATGTCGAGCGCCTGCTCCACACTCTGTGCCAGGCGCGTACGAGATTCGGCGTCGTTTACCAGTCGGTCGACGACGAGTTGTATGGAATGCCGAATGTTTTTGTCGAGTTCGGGGAATTCGTCCAGCGCGTAGACGATGCCATCGACCCGCACCCGCGCAAAACCGGCGCGCTGGTACCGTTCGGGGATGTGCTCAAACTGGCCTTTTTTGTCCGTGACAATGGGTGCGAGGATCATCAGTCTGGCACCTTTTGGCAAACCTTCCACTTGGTCGACGATGTTAGCCACTGTTTGCCGTACTACCGGGTCCCCGCACACTGGACAGTGCGGCACGCCAATCCGGGCGAAGAGCAGACGTAAATAATCGTAGATTTCGGTGACGGTTGCCACTGTGGAGCGCGGGTTGCGCGAGGTAGACTTTTGGTCGATGGAGATGGCCGGACTAAGCCCGTCTATTTGGTCGACATCGGGCTTTTCCATAAGACCTAGGAACTGCCGGGCGTACGCCGACAAACTTTCTACGTAGCGGCGCTGCCCCTCGGCGTAGATAGTGTCAAACGCCAAGCTTGATTTGCCAGAGCCACTCAAACCTGTGATAACTACCAGCTTTTCGCGCGGGATAGTCACATCGATGTTTTTAAGGTTGTGCTCTCGCGCACCCTTCACTACAATTTCGTCATGCATAAGTCGAACTAGTATACGCGTATTTACTGTTTTTTTCTATAGGCTGCTACAATGAAAAGACGTATGAATTGGCGCAACAACAGAATTTTAGTCGATAGTGCAGGCTACCTGCTCGTATTGGCCGCGGGCGCAACGGGGTGGCTACCGGGGCCAGGTGGCCTACCGCTCCTTGTAGCCGGACTTGGACTTCTGAGCATACACAACACATGGGCGCGTGACCTTCGAGAATACGTGCTAGCAAATGGCGGAAAGCTCTTGAAAGTATTGTTTCCCAAAAACCCAGTGGCGCAGTGGGCATATGATATTGTAGCAATTGCCCTGTTTACTGTATCCGCTTATCTGGCATGGAAACATGCTGTGTGGTGGCAGGTGTCATTGGCGGTTAGTGCCTTCTTTGCGGCTACATTTGTAGCCCTGATGAACCGTGAGCGTCTGGAGAATTTTAAGAAGTCACGCAAGAAGACATAAGCATTTTATAAAACATACTTGATTATTTGGACATTTTTTGCTATAATGCACCTCAATATCACTCGTGAGGTGGCTATATGCAAGAACTTATCGTACTTGGGCAGATTCCCGGAACAGATATACAGATCAATTTTAGTGACTGGGTTCATCTGGTTTTGATTTTATTTGGTGTAATTATACTTTTTCAAGCTTTGCCTGCGTTTCGCGCTGTTTGGCACGGTATGAAAGCGTATGCCCGTAGCAGACGCGCTCTGAAACTACTCAACCAATATCACCTGCTGTAGTGTCTTTTGGCTTGATTACTTGTACTTCGGTCGCGCAAGGATACTTTCGAACATCACTTTGAGTCATCCATCACGGGTATAATGCTCTCAGCGTACAGCTGTAGCTCTTCAAGCAAATACCGTTTTTCTGCACTTTCGACGGCTTGAGAAAGCTCCCCCAGTCGGTGCATATACTGCGCCAACCTGCTCTGAGCCCCTCCTGCCATAAGTCGGTGATATCGGTATTGTTCCCAAACGGTTCGCTCTTCGTCAGTTAAACTACGAGAGAAATTACGGGCTTTGTAACGAGGAACCATGTCACGTAAGCGGTCATCTTGGAACTGAGTCGCAAACAGTGAAATACCCTCTGGGTCGGTATGGCGAAGCTGTGACATCCGTTTGGCATCCTCGTTGCTGATAAACCTGTCATACAACTGGGCTTCTGCGTCAGCAACATTCTTTTTTTGGCGGTTTGCCTGTTCGATATCAAGTAGAGCAAGGGCTTCGAGAACCTTTGGTATGAAATCTGGATGTTGGCGTAGCGTCTCAAGATGTTTAGAAACGTGCGACATGTCGAGTCGGAGACGCTTTTGGGAGGCTTGATCGAGAACAGCCAGTGGTGCGACGGCTGGGCAGCGATTGTACTGCAGCGTTTTTACTGGTAATCGCGCAGGGGTGTTTGGTTCGCGTGTCCAACGCCAACGCTCTGCTAGCTCGGCAACCGAAAGACGTAAAAAGGGTTCAGGATTATGCCGCAAATCATACACGAGAGCGCCTTTGTTTTTTGGATGCGGGCACACCTGTATTGCAACTGTCGTTTTTTCTGTTTCGTTGTCGTACTTACCGCTCGTGTAGATAAAAGGTTTGTCCTTATCGACTAGATTTTTTATGAGTGACTTATCGCGATATTCTAACATCCAACGAAATAGTTTTGGTTGCGTTTGCCGTATACGCTGTGCGACGGCTATTGAAGCCCGTACATCAGCAAGCGCGTCGTGAGCGTTAGCATGCTCGATACCATTCGCTTTAGTGAGCAACTCGAGTCGGTTCGTTGGCTTTCCGTCTACAGTCGGCCATGTTATGCCCTCGGGTCGAAGCGCACGGGTCATCCGCACCACGTCCAGCAGATCCCACCGGCTTCGACCGTCCTGCCACTGCCATGCATAGGCATCGTAGAAATTGCGATAATGGAGAAAACGCATAAACTCGTCATCAAACCGTATGCTGTTAAACCCGGCAAAAATTGTCCCAGGTTTTGCGACAATGTCGTAAAAAATTTTGAGAAACTCTGCCTCGCTTACGCCATCACTTTGGGTCTGCTGGGGCGTAATTCCTGTGATGAGAATGGCGTCGGGGGTTGGCAGTATGTCTTCCGTCAGTCGCACGAGCACGTTTACCGGATCACCGATTGGTTCAAGTTCGAGCGTCGTCCGCTGCCCCGCGAACTGCATAACCCTATCCTCTCTAGGGTTAGTACCTGTGGTTTCGAGATCGTACCAAAATACGGTTTGGGCATCATCAGATGAAGCACTCTTCATACCTTCAGTGTATCACGCTCAATTTGAAAGAAATCGTTTTTCCTAACCCAGGTACCTCTCGCAAAAAAGTCGCCTCGGCCATGCACGTAGCTTAGAGCTCAAAAGATCCTTTTTTAAACCGTACAGTATCTCCTGGGGCTGCGCCAAGTCGAGAAAGCTTATGAGATATGCCGAAGCGACGCATGATGTCACGTAGACGAGCGATCGACTCTTGGTTGCCAAAGTCTGTGCGACTAACAAATTTGTCTATTTTGGCTCCTGTCACCAAAAAACCATCTTCAGTTTTTTCGGCCATCCAGCCTTCTTCTTCCTGGAGAGTCAGAACAGGCAAGCCTTCGTTTGGCGCTTCGGCGGCGAGTTCTTCGGCCAAACGAGCGCGCTCTTGGTTGACCATCGCGATAACGGCATAGAGGAGCTCTTTTGTTCCTTGATGGGCTTGCGCTGAGATGACATATAGCAGCGTTCCTTTCGGCAACACAGCTCTCAGAGCAGTCTGCGCTTCCTCAACAAGCTCTGGTATGCTGAGATCGGTTTTGGTAAGTACGACAATTTTGGCACGGGAAGCAAGCTCCGTCGAATAGGCTCGTACTTCGTGCTCGATGGTTTGATAATCCCGCACAAGCTCTTCGCTCGTTACGTCAACCAAATGAAGTAAAACGGCCGTACGTTCGACATGACGCAGAAACTCATCACCAAGCCCTTTGCCTTGGGCTGCTCCTTCGATAAGTCCTGGTATGTCGGCTATGAGCACGCTACCAGCTCCAGGCACTTCTGCCACACCGAGATTGGGCGTCAGTGTCGTAAAAGGATAGTCTGCTATTTCGGGTCGAGCATTACTGACGACAGAAAGAAAGGTTGATTTTCCCGCGTTTGGCAAGCCCACCAACCCCACGTCCGCAATGAGCTTTAGCTCTAAGCGCAGGTCATGTATCTCGCCTTCACCGCCTGGTTCGGCAAACTTTGGCGCCTGACGAACGCTGCTAACAAAATGGGCGTTACCAAAACCCCCACGACCACCCTCAGCGATAATGGCTCGTTGACCATCTTCAGTAAAGTCAACGAGAACGGTGTCTTCGGCATACACCACTGTACCAACCGGTACTGCGACCTCCAGATCCTTCCCGTTACGTCCGTGTTTGCGCGTCTTTCCACCATCGCCGCCATGTTCAGCTCCTAGTTCGCGGTGGTAGCGGAAGTTCATGAGCGTATTTTGGTTACGACTTGCCACGAACACAATATCGCCGCCTTTGCCACCATCACCGCCATCGGGTCCGCCCCGATCAACAAATTTTTCTTGGCGAAAACTTGTGCGGCCGTTACCCCCATTGCCAGCCGCGACTCGCACTGTTGCTGTGTCGATGAATTTCATACTTGCACAGTATTATACTTGAGAATACAAAATAAATACAGTTACAAAACAGATTCTGAAGAACAGCAAGTGTCGCTATAGGTGTTTTATCGAGAAATGTAGTTTGGATAGGCCGAGGTTGACACGATGGCGTAACCGACGCGGCCGAAACCAGCGATACCATTCATGTCGCTGATTTTCATAGTATTGTTTTCGTACACTTCTTCGACAATCCCGACGTGCCCTGCCCATCCGGCCGGAGTCTGGAAGATTGCCCCAGCACTTGGCTTGGAGCTGACATTCCAACCGCTAACGCGCGCGTAATACGCCCAGGTGTTAGCGTTGCCCCAGTTGCCAGGCGCGCCTGAGCGAGCGGCAGCATAGTACGTACACCAACCAAAATCATAGCCATTTGCCCCGTACCGAGGGGTAAAGCTGTTGCCAGCAACTACGGTGTAGGTAGTATTCGTGGTGCGTGTTGGCGTAACCACTGGTATGATCTTGCCATCTGGAATAATAGCTTTACGGCCAACGACTAAGCCGTTTTGCTCCGCGTCATTATATAGGCTAATTTTCTCTGCGCTCGTGTGGTACGCTGTAGCCAAAGATTGCGGAGTGTCACCAGCTTTTACGGTGTGCACTATACCGTTTAGCGGTGGGATGGTGAGTTTGGTGCCGGCGTTGAGCCCATCGCCAGAAAGACCATTTGACCAGCGAATACTCTCAGAAGTAACTCCAAATTTCTGTGCAACAGCGGAAATATTTTCGCCTTCCGCAACCGTATATTCGGTGATATCCCGCCAGCTCTTTTGAGCGGTTGTAACGACCTGCGGTTTTGTAGCAACGCTTGTGTCACTCGCGCTGACCACGACAGCTACTCGAGCACTTTGTGCTTGATTGGTAATTGGTGTTTTTTCCGGTAGGTTCACTGCCTTTGCTACATTGGCAGCAACGTCATATGAGGTCAGTCTGTCTACGGGGCTGGCCACGGCTTCGGCAGATTTTTGAGATGCAACGACAGAGGCCTTTTCGGAAGAGCTAGAACTCGTGGCGACAAACACGATAACTCCGACCAGCAGAGCTGCGTTAGCAGTAACGAGACCCAGTCGGATGAGCCGAGTGCGTACTGCCTTTCGCCGCAAACTTCGCTGCAACCGTGTGCTAGCGAGCTGACGTCTTTTTTGTAAATTTTGAGCCGTTACTGACCCAAGTTGTGAAATGCTAATAGTGAATCTCCTACAAACAGCTCCTGCCACATGTGACACAAACCATTTGAAACTTCTATGCTGTGTTACTTAATATTACTTTCTGTTGGAGTACCCTCCAACATTTCGTTCTATGTCTGCTGACTGTGCATAAAAGCTATGTCTACGTGGCACTCTGCAAAGCATGGCCAAATAGACACCGTCCCATGATAGCAAAATGAGTCTAGTAGTGCAACCCCACACCCCCTCATCGCCCCTGTTATTCACAGAGTTTGTGGCAGTATTTTGCCGCTAACGCCTCGTGCTCTTCAACCGTTTTTGAGAAATAGGTCGTACCATTGTCGCCAGACACGAAGAACAACCAGTCCGTACTAGCCGGCCGAGCCACTGCCTCAAGCGAGCTTTTACTTACGTTACTGATGGGCGTAGGAGGCAGGCCAGTGTGAATCCGAGTGTTGTACGGCGTGTCATACGTGACATCTTTGCCACGACCGGCAAGAACAGATCCGTAAAAAGCTGTCACATCGCTCCCGAGCGGCATTCCAATCTTGAGTCTCTTCAAAAACACCTGTGCAGCCTGTGTCCGGTCAGACTGGTTGATGACCTCCTGCTCGACTACCGAGGCCATGATAAGCCCCTGATATACAGAAAGACCTTGGCGCGCAAATCCCTGCACGATATCTGGCGTTAACTGCTTTTGCAACTGACGGATTGACTGCTGAACCAGACTACTTGGCGTTGCGCTTGCAGTCAGCTGATATGACTCTGGGTACAGAAACCCCTCGAGATTATTACCCACGGGTTTGCTTGCAAAAATTGGGCTTGATTCGTACTGACCTGGCGCCAGCGCCGCATCGACTGCCGTCTCGCTAAAGCCTTGCTTTATGAAAGACTGCCGAATTTGATCTAACCTCTTACCTGGCAGTATCGTGATGAGTTTTGTGGCAACCTTACCGTGCGTCAACTGAGCCACGATTTCTTGGGTACTTTGCGTCGGACTGAGTTCGTACGTTCCCGCTTGCAAAAAACGACTGACCTTATGTATCTGGGCATACCAAGCAAACACCGTTGTGTCTCGGATAAGCCCAGCCTTTTTCAATTGTGTGCCAATGGCTTGCACAGAGTCTCCCGCAGCTATCGTGAGTGTGACAGTTTCTCCCTGGCTTGCCGCGGGACGAAGCCCTTGGCGATACCGCACTGCTTGCGTTACGCCAAAGAGAGCCACGGCGAAAATAATGAGCACAATCACAATGCCTACTGTGATTTTTGGGGTGTTTTTTGTACGGTGCATATGATATTTCATGCCTTTTCTCCATCTAAGTGACGCTCTAGTATAAGACAGGCGGCCATGGCGTCTATCTCTGGTTTTGTGTAGGCTATTTTACGCTCCGCCAAGATTGCTTCGGCAGTGACGCTGGTGAGGCTTTCGTCAACGAAATGCAATGGGCAGGATAGACGCACACCGAGCTGCTCGGCAAAATCCCGGACAATTTGAGTCTGGGCGGTTTCACGTCCATGCATGTCTCGCGGTAACCCAACTACGACATGCCCAACCTGCTCACGATCTATCACTTGCAGTATAGCGTCGACTGCCCCGTTGGCGTTCTCGAGCGTTTCGAGCGGTCGCGGCACACGCGCAACGGTGTGCGCTAGTGCAAGTCCCAGACGTTTTTCGCCATAGTCTATACCTAAAATATATTCCCGTCGCGTCACGCGGCTACTCCACGGCACTCGGCTGAGCGATGTTAATTGTGATTTTTTGAGGGTTTTTTGGAGCGGTTGTTACCCAGAATGGGCTATAGGATACTTCTGTTTCCGTAACGCCCGGTCGCTCACCTAGCGTGCTCTTGATCTCTCCGGCCTTTTTACCAGCGACTTGTTTTTTTAGTCCTTCCACCGAAAGTTCTGGGCCGGCAACAGCTCGAATTTGCACAGCAACAATTGCCGTCGTGGTGGTACCAGGATTTTGTTGTGTAAAGACGGCTTTTGCCACACCATCATCGAGAATTTTTTGTTTCTTTTGATCGATACGGTCATTGACATCTTCGAGCACAAGCTTTTTCAAGTCTGACTGCTGCAGACCTAGCATACTGTACCCGACAGTCGCCGTGACAGTAACTGTGTCAGCAACATCCCCTGCTTTTGCACTGCTCGTCACCTGGGGTTCATTGCTTAAAAAGGTAGAAACCACTGGCAGCACACCCTTGTTTTTCAGGGCTACTTGGAGATCTTGCTTAACTTGCGTAGTGTCTTGAGTAGCAATTTTGCTTTTTGCAGTATCGATGTCTGTCTGGGAGACAATTTTGATAATTGCATCGGTGCCACCACTGGCCGAGCCAATCCCAAGACCCGCTCCAGTAAACTTTGCCCCGTCGGATAGGTTGTAGTCAGCGCCACCTTTGAGAGCCTGTATTTTTATAGTGTCAGTGCTGTAGAGTGCACAGCTGCCTGACGTGAAACTATCAAAACTATAGCTCGCTTTTTCCTGAGTAATGTACGTCTTGCCGCCGCTCGTAACACTTGAACCAACCGGAATAGCATCGGGCTTTTGGCCAAGGTTTGGTGCGCACTGGGTGGCGGTAAACCGAACCGAACCAGTTGCCCTCGTGCCGTTGTTTTGCTGCCCAGTAGCCGCGACTTGTTGAGTGAAGTTTTTCTGTGTGGTTTGGGCGATGGCGGGAACGATTTTGTTTTCGAGATCGATCTTTTTAGCAGCAGTGTCGAGCGTGAGGTTGAGACTTGACTTGACGAGCTGTGAATTTGTTTTGATGGATATGGTCGCTTTCGGTAGCACGACTGTCGCAAAAAACCAGCCTACTCCGAGCAAAATTAGCGCAAGTCCAGCCAGCATAAACCGAAGTCGAAACGCATTGAAGTTGGGTACGGCCAGTTTTTTATCCCTTTTGACTGGGGTAACCTCTGGTTTTTCAGGCTTTTCGACTGACCCGGCGAGCTCGGGAACCTCAACTGTTTCATCGATAATTTCCTCTGGATCGTTCGAAGCACCTGCCAGTTGACCAATGGGTACAGTAGCGGCTGCAGCAGGGTCAAATTCGGTCTCAGCCGACTCGCTCAGTGCAGATACCTCTAAGGTTTCGTCGACATTTTCGGGCTCATCATTTAGCGCATCGGGAGCGGGCGGAATGACTGGTTTACTCGTCGGTGTTTGGGCGACATGCATGCCTACCATACCTGCCAGTGGCATAAGGCTCGCTTCGCTCGTCACAAGGACAATGTTTTTTTGGCCATTTTCGGCCGTTCGTTTCAAAAGTTTCATATTGACGACACTTTGCATGACACTCGCCCGTTTGGGTAAGACGAGCGCAATGATGGTGCTTTTTGAGCTACTGACCTTGTCAATAATGGTCGTAATTTCGTCGTCAACATCGACATAAATGGTTTCTTTTGAGCTTGTGCCATTGACAGTACTCAGTTTGGGTGAAGAAACTTTAAGATTTTTTGGAGTGGCTTTTATCTTAGACATGGAGAATCCTATCGATTTTTTCTTTTACACTGTCACCCGTTGCACCGGTATATTGCACTGTATCCAGTCCAACTCGAAGCAGACCCATGCTTGTCACGTAGGTATGATCATGTACCTTACCGCTGAGGTCTTGAATGCCTACGACTTGGTCGGGCTGAATCAACCCAATGCTCGGCTTGCGCGTAAATGGCAGTCTCGTGTACCAGTCACTGTCGTGGAGACGATCAACGAGCATCTGCAAGCTCGCTCCGCCGCCACATAGGTACACTCGGTGCGGCAAATGGTCGAGCTTTGTAAATTCGCTCAAAGCGAGTTCGACGCCGCTAAGCCAGACATCGAGAACTTTGTTCAATGAGGCTTCGACGGCATCCAACTGCGCCGGCGGCACTGCCCCAGTCGCGAGCGCAAGCTTTAGCTCTTCAGCATGGTCAAACTCAAGGTGTAAATCTCGTTCGATAGACCGCGTAAAGGCTCGCCCTCCGATGCCAAACATTTTAGTTCCCTGTACACCGCCGTCATTTACGACAGCTATATCGGTAGTTCCGCCACCGACATCCATCAAAATAGCACTCATCGATGATGATTGATCATCGCCGATCACCGAACGCGCCACGGCAAAAGGCTCCGCTGCTACCGCTATAAGATCGAGGTCGAGCTGCTCTGCGGTGCGCTCGAGCGCCCCAATATGTATAAGTGGCGCAAATGCCGTATACAAGTGCACTAGGACATCTTTTCCCTGAAAGCCGACCGGGTTTGTCACAGGATACCCGTCGATCTCTAAACCAACGAGCGCACTGTTGACTAAGCGAACACTGACCTCTTTACCGCCAAGCTCCCAGGCCAATTGTTGCTTGGCTTTTTTCTCGGCGCGCTCCTGCACGAGTCGAATAATACGTTCAACTTCTGCCATATCAAGCTCTTTTTCCGGCTCTTTGCGCACGACTCGAACTGTAGTGGTTGTGCCCTTGACGAGCTCCCCAGCTATACCGATAATAGCACTCCGCACACTCACGCCAGCTTGTTGTTCGGCTTCGTTAAGAGCTTTATCGCAATTTTCGACCACTCCGCCGATGTCAGCAATGGCACCAGCGTGCATATCGCTCAGGTTTTGGTGGGCTCGTCCACTTCCGATGATATCGATTCCCTCTTCTGTTACTCGGGCAATAAGCGCCTTGACGTACTCAGTTCCGACATCAAGTGCTACGAGGTGTTTTTCGGTAGTAGTATTTTGACTACGAGCCGATGAGGCCCGCGCCAGTGCCGCAGTTTTTAGATCCTTGAGTTTATCAAGCATATACGGTTTATTGTACCATAGCCGAAGGACTCTGCGCGATTAGGTTTGCATTTTTGGGCTTTTATTTCTCTATAAATAATTATATAATCCTTTCATGACCTTACCACTACCTGAGAATGGAACAATTTCCGGACTTTCGGCAGATCTTTTTGCTCTGTCGGCGAGCGCACTCGAAGGTACCCTTCTTCCCGAGACACACGTAACTGATTTTTGTGTTAGGGCACAGCTGGAACTTGAACCGCTGAACTGTAGGGATATGTCAGGCAAATACCTACCCCTTATCAAACCAGGCAGTAACTGGAATGGAAGTATACGATTTATTCCCCGCCTGGGCAGCCTAGGTCTAGCCTCTGTTAGAATACCTACAGAAAACGGCCGTCAGATTCTGCAACTTGAAAGAGCTCCATCACAACCAGACTTTTTTCTTGGATTTCGTTACACTACAAAAAACCCCACCCAAGCTCAACCCCTTACCGCTGTCGATGGATCGACCGTTGCGTTTACCGAGCGTCATATCGACACCATAAAAAACACTGTACTGTGGGCCATCCCCCGCTTTTCTCCCCAAGATACAACAGCTTTTAGTGAGCAAAAGCTAGCCGAACTAAAAACCCAGGCTCTCGGCTGGCATACTAAAGATTCGGTAACCTTTCCGCTTTCTTCAGCAAAACAACTGACCGTTGAGAAAACTGTCATGCAGTCTGTTCGTCCGCCTGATGTATGTGTCGAAAGATCCACTGCAGAATACTTGACTCTCATTACACGAGTCGTTAGAGAGAGCGTTTTGCCTGGAGGTCAACGAAATCAAGTTGTCATAACCTTTCATGGAAACGACTATTTTATGTATGAGCCTAGCATTGCCGGCCGTATACTCACGCCTGACCCAAAGAACCCATCTGGCTACACCATATCTGACAGCTATGAACCCGCGCGTACCCCATCGGAAAAGCTCGAACTTATGCGCTCTCTTATTTCAGTGCTTGTTAAAGACCTGTCGGGCTAGTTGACGTCTTGCGCAAATACGATTTCCATATGCTTTGGCGACTTCACCGTATGAGGCAACCGCTTGTGCGGTTTTCTCATCGCGCGGGCAAAAAGACGTGACTTTTTGTCCGGCTGTTCTTTCCAACCAGGGTTATACCATGGCGGCTTTGATACGGCGAATACCGGCGGAGCTGGCTTCTTCTTTGAGGATTGTGTAGCGTTTGTTGTTAGGGGTGCCGTCGTCATCCTGGGCGAGCTGACCGGTGTGGTCGACGTGCGGACCGCCACAAATCTCCAGGCTGACCACGTGGTCATCGGCTCCCATTTGGTAGACTTTCACCGTGTCGCCGTAGCGTTCGCCAAACGGACCGATGGCACCCATATCAAGCGCTTGCTGTGTAGGGTACTCTGTGTAATTCACCGGGTGGTCTTCGGCAATCCATTGGTTGACGAGCTCTTCGGCACGCGTTATTTCCTCCTCCGTCATCTTGCGATCAAGGTTGAAGTCGAACCGCAATCTTTCATCGGTGATGTTACTACCATGTTGGCGCAGCTCGGAGCCAAAAATTTCACGTAGCGCCGACTGTAGGAGATGGGTTCCAGTGTGGTAACGTTTGTGCTGCATGGTGTGGCCACCAAGGCCACCTTTAAACACGCCCTTGGCAGCGGTCTGGCTACGCGCACGCTGCTCTGCCATTTTTGCCTCGAACTGTTCCCGCCATGATTCATCTAGAGTTATGCCCCGCTTGAACGCCTCTTCAACACTAAGCTCAAGAGGAAACCCATATGTGTCGTACAGTACGAAGAGCATCTCTCCCTGACTCTTGACTCTTGATTCTTGATTCTCGTCAAAAAATTTCTCAAACTCTTTAATACCTTTACGAAGGGTTTGACGGAAGGCTTTTTCTTCTTTTGCGAGTACGGCGATGACATTGGCGCGGTTTTCTTTGACTTCAGGGAAATCAGCCTCGTAGATGTCGGCGATGACCGGTACGATCGCTTCCAGGAAGTTTTGCTCGACACCGAGCTCAAAGGCAAAACGAATGGCACGGCGCAATAGCCGTCGCATAACGTAGCCCTGTTCTTTGTTGCTCGGCGTGACACCGTCGACGGCCAAAAATGTCGCTGCACGCAAATGGTCAGCGATGACACGCATGCTCTCGGTGTGGCTATCATACTTTTTGCCGCTAATGGCCTCGAGCCTTTCGATGATCGGCCACATGATAGATATCTTGAAAACATCTGGCGTGTTTAACTGGGCGGCAGCGATTCGCTCCAAGCCGCCGCCAAAGTCGACATTTTGGGCTGGCAGTTTTTCAAAACCCTTTTCAGTGCGCACATATTCCATGAAGACCGAGTTGCCGATCTCCATATAACGACCACAATCGCAGTTCGGATGACAACGTTCACCGTATTTTGTGTCGTGCGCAATAAAATCAAATTCGTAAAACACCTCGCTCGAAGGGCCACCAGGTTCGCCCACTGGCATATCCTCAATCTTGCCGTTTCGACACCACCAGTTCGGCTTACCGCCGTAGAAAAAGATTCGCTCGCCCGGTTGTATACCTTTGTGCGCGGCTTCGTCTTCAGACCCCAGGTCAGATGTGCGTGCATCGATGCCTTTTTGCTTGAAGAGCTTCTTCCACGTCTCAGGACTTTCGGTATCTTTAGGAATGCCATTTACTTCACTGCCAATATAACACGTCACATACAGTTTCTGCGGGTTAAGCCCGACAACATCGGTGAGAAATTCCCAAAACCACTGCAGCTGTTCAGCCTTAAAGTAGTCGCCCAAGCTCCAGTTGCCGAGCATCTCAAAAAAAGTCGTGTGGCGATTGTCACCCACCTCGTCGATGTCCTGCGCCCGCAGGCACGTCTGACTGTCAACCAGCCGAACACCGTTTGGGTGTTTTTCGCCGAGCAGGTAGGGCAAAAGCGGCTGCATACCGCTCCCGGTAAACAGCGTCGTCGGGTCGTTGTCGGGTACTAACCGCGCCCGTGGAATCACCACGTGGTCGCGATCGGCAAAAAATTTCAAATAGGCTTTGCGAATATCTTGTGCGTTCATCTGGTACAGTATATCAGATGAATACCTTCGCTCCCCAACCAGCACCCGAGACCAAAGTGACAGCAAGCATGGAACGTTGGCAGGAATTACCCCGTATGAGACCCTATCGGCTTCCGCCCGTGCCAAGTCCTGAGCGCTGGCATCAAACTGCTGTCAGGGTTGGGAAAGAAGCTGTAGCCGCGCTGCAGTTCGCCTTACATGAAGCACGGAGTATTGTCAGAGACAGCGTATACCACAAAGACCGTCAGGACTGATCCGACTGAAGCCCGCCAGCGCTATATAACAATTCCACCCCCGACGACACGGTCATTTTCGTACAACACCGCAGATTGCCCCGGTGTGATCGCCCGTACCGCCTGATCCAAGTGAAGCATACCTCTGTTTGTACGACTATCCCAGGTAAAGCGTGCCGGCACAAGCTCAGCACGATACCGTGTCCGTACCAAGTACTCGGCACCGTCTACCGGAGCCTGATTGATCCAGTGAACCGCCGAAAGGCTTAACACAGATCGCCATAACTGGGGGTCTTGCAAATCGGTCGTGACATATACCTCGTTTTTTTGCATGTCTTTACCAGTGACGTAGTACGGCAAACCACCTCCTACGCCTAGTCCTTGACGCTGACCAATGGTATATAATATAGCCCCTTCATGCTGACCTATCCGGACACCGTTTTGGTCTATGATAGCACCAGGGGCTTGTTCACCGAGTTCATGGAGCAAAAAGTCTCGTATGCCAACTTTTCCTACAAAACATATGCCTTGGCTATCTTTTTTACGAGCAGTTGCTAGACCGAGTTTTTCGGCCATAGCCCGAACGGCTGCTTTTGTTTTGAAGTCTCCTATAGGCATGAGGCTCCGTGCCAGAGCTGCCTCCTGTACCCTGTAGAGAAAATAAGTCTGGTCTTTTTCATGGTTGGCCGCCACATGTAGGGCGCCATTTTTGGGAACAGTACCCTGGGGGCGAGGCGGTGTGTCGTGAACAATTCTAGCATAGTGGCCAGTTGCAATCATGTCGGCACCGTCTGCCAGCGCAGCGTCGAGAAACAGCTTGAATTTCACCTCTTGGTTGCACATAATGTCTGGGTTTGGCGTAATACCTTTGCGGTACCCATCGAGCATGTAGTCTACGACGCGCTGTCGATATTCGGTTTCAAAGTCATAGAGTTTGAAGTCGATACCGAGCTGCACCGCGACTCGCTTCGCGTCTTGGTAGTCTTCTTTCCAGGGGCACGTCATGCCGGGCAAATCTTGGCTCCAGTTTTTCATATAGACGCCGGTTACATTAAAACCCTGCTCTTGTAACAGCGCGGCAGTCACCGAACTATCCACGCCACCACTCATGCCGACATATACTTTCATGCTATCTATGATACAGAGTTATAGGGGAAGAGTTAAGTGGAGCGTGTCACCAGTGCGTACTATCGCTGGATTTCGCTGTTGTACAACCGCGATTGTTCTTCGATTTGTTTGTGGATAGCAGCGAGCTCATAGCGTCTGCCAACCCAGAAAGTTGAAAGTATTACCGGCACCATCAGTAACAGCGGCCACCAGATATAGACATATTTAATCGTTTTGCCGCCACTGTTTGCCTGACCGCTTGAGCCGGTAGTAGACTGGGTAACACTACCACTCCCGACTCCTACCAGCTGCAGAAAGGCCGTCGCGCCAGTTGAATCAGTGGCTTTCACGACTACCCGGTATATGCCTGCTGTTTTGTAGGTATGGTCAAGGGTAAATGTCCCGGCAAACGGCTGGCTTTTTAGATCGGTTGAAGAACCATCGCCCCAATCTACACTGATAGCATACGGCCCCGTGCCACCGCTCAAAATGATCGGCCAGTTTAGTGGAGAACCGACTGGTGCACCGAGCTTCGCAAAACTACTCGTCAGACTTATACGCTGACCAAAGGCCGCGAAGGTATTGTCTTGGAACGAAACAGTAACCTTGTTGCTGTCGGGGCCAGCTTGGTCAAGCGCATCGTACACTCGAGCAACTAACTCGTTGTCGCCACCAAACAAATCGACTTCTAGACTATAGCTATTCCCCTTGCAATCCACCGAACCAACAAAAATATTGTTACTAAAAATTTTTACGAGAAGGCCAGTCGGACACAGGCCGGTAACGGTAATTGGGACGGCGTTGAACGTTCTACCTGTAGCGGGTGAGGTAATAGAGGCGGGAGCGGTTGGTGGAGGGCTCGATATTTTCCCCTGTAAACCGGTTGTGCCGGATTGCTCAGGATCGGGAGTGCCGATAGCATGCGCCGTACCGACTGTCCCTAGCACAAGTATGGATACGAGGGCAGCGAGCTTCAAACTGGATCGAATCTTGTGTGGTACGTTTCTCATATATCCCTGCACCTTGAGCGTTGTCGCTCAAACTGCCTAGACGTCGAACTATCGGCGGCCGGCTTTGCGGAGCACATTTTGGTTATATTTCTTGATTGCGCGAGGCAAACCGAAGATTGCCCAACCGAGTAGCGCTAGCAGCAGCAGACCTATTACGATGAATAGTAGCGGAAAGACAAAGAAACTTGTCTTCGCGCTGATGAGCTGGCCGTTTGTGCCATAGCCAAAGTTACCTTCTACTGTGTATTTACCCCACAAACCAACCTTGTCGAGCTTGACGGTAAAGCGCCGCGTGCTATCTGGGAGCACGTTCCCCCGAGGTTCTGTGGCATTAATTTCTGTCGTTTGAATTGTTTTATTGCCCTTTTTGACGACAACTTTACCGAAGGGTTGCTCGTGAGCCGTTCCGCTGTTCTTGAAACGGACAACAGCGAAGAGGTCTTTGTTGCTCGTGAAAAATGAACTACCGTTCGTTGCGTTCACGCCTTTGCGTGTGTCAAAACTCGCCACAGTCACGTTCTCGACTATATCCCCCGGTACTCTGACGAGTATGAGTGAGCCGACACTGGCCGATAGTGTAACGTTGTTGCCTGTCTTACCCGAAACTGGAGTGAACCGTACTGCTCCGTAGTACCCACCTGCCTTGATGTCCTTTGGAAGACTTATCGTAACTTTGACATTTTTTGACTCCCCAGCTGCCATTGCCTGATTTGGGATGGCGGCGATATGGCGCTTTAGGCTGTGGCTGGGAGCGTATTTGTCGGCGTCGAGGATCAGGGCGGGCTGGCCGAGCTCGTCTTTGCCTGCAGTAAAGTCGTTGATAATCGCCTGTAGCTCAGCTGGGCCAGACGTAATATTTTGTACATTGAGCGTCAAAACTTTCACCTCACCAGGACTCATGGTGACTTCAGTACGTACGGGAGAAATACGAATCCCATTACCTGCTGCTCCGGTTTGAGTATTGGGCGTTTGAGCGCTAACTGGAAATGTCAGTGCCCCAAGAGTTACAACTGCCAGTGCTACTGATATGAAACGTGAAATCTTGCGCATATTCCCCTCTTTTATTATCGTTTGCCCTTATGGTAACAGAACTTTTTGTGCTTGCCAATAAAATCCTACGCCAGCACCTAGAACGAAGCCAGCGCAATGTAGTTGAGCGTACTGACATAAATCCCTGGGGGCTGATTGCTGCCAACGTTCACAATGTATGTTACGGTCGAAATCTTTTGATAATCAGGTTTGGTAGTGCTCAGGATAACTTCGCCGGGAACAAATTTGAAATAATTATTCGTACCATACCCACCGGCAGGTGCGGCTAGACCCATACCAAGAGCCTCAGCACCAGCTACGGGCGTAGAGTTTGAACGCAGGTTAAGCCCAAACTGGCTCACGCCCTTCCGAGACACATCTGGGGTATCGAGTGGCGAGATAGTGTTAATGCCTGAGGTCAGCGTCGTACCAAGAACGCGTACCGTGAACCCCTGGTCAGCGTTTGTGGCGGTCAGAAGCTGCGTCTTGCCACTTGCCGTTCGGTCGGACTTAAACTCACCGAAGTCTATATAGTTTCCGTTCGCCGTGCTGCAGTCGAAGCCCTGGATAGTGTTGGCAATACAAAAAAGCAGGTACGGTGGCACCTCTGTACGTATACTGAGCACTCCTGGCAAAATAGCGATCGCCAGACCGGAAGCATCATGGCTCGAGCCCGTAGCATCTACGCTCGCAAACGACTCTAGCCTTCCGTAGTATGTCGCCGCAGCATCTGGGTTGCGCACCGAAGTAAATTCAAAACGCACTAGTCCTGGCACCGAGGCGCCTGATGGACGCGTGAGGATAAGTTCATTTGCAGTGCTGGCAGGATGTATACTGAAGCCCGTCATACCAAGCTGGCTTGTTAGCGTTGCCGCACCAAAGTTGAACCCTGCTGGCGCCACACACACCTGCCCAGGAAATGGGTCGTTACTACATATTTGCAGACGGATAGAACCCACTGTCCCTGCCGACTGACCCGAAAAACTTAGTTGATAGCGGGCGGTTGCGCCTGCCTGAGCGTCACTCAGCTTTAGCTCTCGCGTTGAGAAATTTGCCGCCTCAACCCGCCAAAAGCCAAACGGTCCTGCTGCCGTACCGAGCAGGACCGTTATAAGGCTGAAGACTATTGGTAAAATCTGTAGTCTTCTGAGTGACACATTACACCTTTCTCTATTTCTAGAACGTACCCACGCCTATCAGGCTAAAGTTCTGGCTGTAGATACCGGCTGGAGTCACTGGTGAAGCAACCGCTCCAAAGGTAATGGTATTGTTCACACTATTTGCTTGCTTGGGGTCACCAGTATCGGTGAAAGCAATCTTGCTCCCGTAGGTGTCAACGACGTTGTCGTTAGCACTGGTCGTGTCCATGAGCCAGTTGGGGCCTGCCCAGCGAGCCACTGCAGTATTTGTCCCTGTTCCGCCCGTTGCCGCAACACCAGCGCTGACGTGTGCACCAAATTCGGCGGTGTTATCGGTGAAGGTGTCGCTCGTTGCCGTTCCTGTGTTAATAGGAGCAATCTCGCAGGTTGAGCCGCCGTCACGGCTGAGGCCACCTTGGTTACTAGCGCAGGCTGAGTTACTACCGCGGAGGTAGAGAGCATAGCCATTCGCTGCGTTTGTCGAAAGCTGCGTGTAGATATTGGCAGTACTTGGTGTTGCGCCGAGATATCCTAGGACATAGTCAGGAGCAGAACCAAGGGTGATCGAAGGAACCGTAGCTGAGGCGCATGAATCTGCTGCTGTCAGGTTATTGGCGTTTGTACCCGCCACACCACCTGAAGTACAGAGCGAGAGGCGTTCCATGACACGGGCTGTGACCGTGATGAGTCGTGTTGTCGAGAGTGCGATACCACCGTAGTCAAGGTAGTTGCCGGTATTGGTCGCGTCGACATAGGTACCGTATGTATCGTTTGCATAGAGTGTGACGCGGGCATAAAACGAACCGAGGGTTGATGGGTTGGTAACACCATTGATCTCAAAGACTGGGGTGCCGGCACCTTGCGCTGCAGTGTTCGTAAGCTTCCACTGAGACGTCGATGCGGCGAGCGACCAGGTGCCATTGGCTGTCAAGGTTGCACTAGCGCTACTGAAGCCAGTCGGGGCAGTACAAGAGTCGTTGATGAGTGGTGAGGCCGCACAAAAGTCGACAACTGCACTTTGCCAGGCTGCTTGGGCAGTGGTAAAGGTAAGTTTGTATTTTACGGCTGTACCCGTGCCCGGTGTCGTAGTGACGCCAGTGCCACTGGGGGTTGCGTCGCTGATCCGAATCGAGCGACTGGTTACTTGAGCCGCAAAAGCGGTGTTTGCTGCCATGAATGAGGGGGCAGCTGCCCCAACGAGTAACGCTGCAGCTGCAAATAACGCTGCTGGGCGCTTCAATGAGTTGCGAGTTATACTCATTTTTTCTCCTTTAGTTTTTTTTATTTTAGGGTTAACGTTCGCACTATATCACGCCTATGTTTAAAAAAACAAGCCCCTTTTCGCAAAGGGGCTTGGAAGGCTGTGGATAACTCGCTCTAGAATCAACTCGCAATCATCTAGAACGTACCCACGCCTATCAGGCTAAAGTTCTGGCTGTAGATACCGGCTGGAGTCACTGGTGAAGCAACCGCTCCAAAGGTAATGGTATTGTTCACACTATTTGCTTGCTTGGGGTCACCAGTATCGGTGAAAGCAATCTTGCTCCCGTAGGTGTCAACGACGTTGTCGTTAGCACTGGTCGTGTCCATGAGCCAGTTGGGGCCTGCCCAGCGAGCCACTGCAGTATTTGTCCCTGTTCCGCCCGTTGCCGCAACACCAGCGCTGACGTGTGCACCAAATTCGGCGGTGTTATCGGTGAAGGTGTCGCTCGTTGCCGTTCCTGTGTTAATAGGAGCAATCTCGCAGGTTGAGCCGCCGTCACGGCTGAGGCCACCTTGGTTACTAGCGCAGGCTGAGTTACTACCGCGGAGGTAGAGAGCATAGCCATTCGCTGCGTTTGTCGAAAGCTGCGTGTAGATATTGGCAGTACTTGGTGTTGCGCCGAGATATCCTAGGACATAGTCAGGAGCAGAACCAAGGGTGATCGAAGGAACCGTAGCTGAGGCGCATGAATCTGCTGCTGTCAGGTTATTGGCGTTTGTACCCGCCACACCACCTGAAGTACAGAGCGAGAGGCGTTCCATGACACGGGCTGTGACCGTGATGAGTCGTGTTGTCGAGAGTGCGATACCACCGTAGTCAAGGTAGTTGCCGGTATTGGTCGCGTCGACATAGGTACCGTATGTATCGTTTGCATAGAGTGTGACGCGGGCATAAAACGAACCGAGGGTTGATGGGTTGGTAACACCATTGATCTCAAAGACTGGGGTGCCGGCACCTTGCGCTGCAGTGTTCGTAAGCTTCCACTGAGACGTCGATGCGGCGAGCGACCAGGTGCCATTGGCTGTCAAGGTTGCACTAGCGCTACTGAAGCCAGTCGGGGCAGTACAAGAGTCGTTGATGAGTGGTGAGGCCGCACAAAAGTCGACAACTGCACTTTGCCAGGCTGCTTGGGCAGTGGTAAAGGTAAGTTTGTATTTTACGGCTGTACCCGTGCCCGGTGTCGTAGTGACGCCAGTGCCACTGGGGGTTGCGTCGCTGATCCGAATCGAGCGACTGGTTACTTGAGCCGCAAAAGCGGTGTTTGCTGCCATGAATGAGGGGGCAGCAGTACCAACTACGAGCGCCAGCGCCGTCAGAACGGCCGCAGGGCGACGGAGTGCTTTATAGTTGATATGCATGTGTTTGTCTCCTTTTGTTGTAAGACTTTGTTTAATATTTACATCATCAATATATCAAGTCCATTCGTACTATGCAAGCCTTTTTTAAGAATATATTACGCTCATTGTTGTAAAAAATAAATGACTTCGTTGTAAATATTATATATCATTTGTACATTTTGCGTTTCACGCAATACCGCGTCGTGCCACACTCTGTTATGGTACAAATATCTACCAAACTTTTAGTAGGTAGCCGTAGCAACAATAGAGTTGTTGCCGACATACGTACCGCCTGGTGTGATCGGCGAAATATTTGCTACATAGGAAATAGTGTATGTCGTAAAGCCAGAGCTCGATAGTGACGAAGCAATGATATCTTCGCTCACAAAACGGAACACGTTCGGGTCGTTATAATCATCATCAACTGTTCCGAAGCCAAACGGCTGCGAAGGGTAATCAGGCGTGTGGACAGGGGTTGCACCAATATTGGGCGCTGTGTTGACGGCTAAATTCAATCCAAACTGCTCGGTACCCTGCGCAAGCGCCTGCCCAGCGAGCGGACTAAGTAGGTGGCCGCTATTGGTTGGTGGTGTACCGTAGATCTGTACGACATAGCCGCTCGCAAGATAAGATTTTACATAAAATTGAGCTGTTCCTGCACCCGTGGTAGTCGTCTCAAGCGTCCCGAGGTCGACCGTAGGTGAGCCTACGATGGCTGTTTCGATATAGGGAGTTCTGTCGGTATTAAACCCGGCTTGCGCCTGGTATGAGCCACTCTTGGTGTTGCCGACGGTAAGCTCACCTGCAGCTTGTTTGCTACAGTATGACCCCGAGCAAGCATTCAGCTCGCCCCCCGAACCAAAAAACGCTTCATTTATCTGAAAATTGCTGGACTGAGCTTGTTGTGCAAGCACTGGCGACACTGGCATGCCTACCGCCACTACCGCCGCGACGATAGCCACGGCATACCGCATGGGACGTCCGCGCATATGCCAGAGTCGGTTGCGATGAGCGCGCGCGTCCTGAGCCAAAAGAGCGGGAAAGTTCGCGGCGGAAGATATGTATTGGTTGATTGGCTGCATCATAGTTCTCATGGTTTATTTTCTCGTACTTTACTGTTTAGCGCAACTGCCTCCATTAGGTCGAGCCGTGTTTGTGGGTTGTTGAGCCGAAAGATCAGCTGGTCGGGAAATAACTTCACTTTATTCAGCGCCTCCTGTATGATTACAATAAGCATAAGCTCAAGAGATACTACTATGGCAGATGACGAAACGCAGAATGGTGAGGGTTCGGCCGAGGCTACAAACAGCCTTGAGTCTTCTGGCAGTACGAGTTCACTCGAGTCAAGCGTCGACGACAACAGCCTCGAAAACGACGCGCATACCACTGGCAAAATCGTTGACCCCGCACCCATGGAAGCGCCAAAAGGCTCCTTCGTCCAGCGACTCGTACATAAAACTAATATTTATTTATTACTCTTTATGCTTCTGCTCGTCATCGCCGGGGCAATCATACTCGTCACCTATCTCGCCAGCAAAAAACAGGAAAAAAGCACCGTCCAAACTCAATCACTCAGCCAAAGCACACTGAAGCAACTTGCGACTAGCGACGTTACTGTCGGTCAGCCAAAACAAGTTCTGAACGTACAAAGCAACGCCGTCTTTGCTGGAAAAGTGCTCGTACGCGACAGCCTCGAGGTCGCTGGCCCGATCCAAGTCGGCGGTAGCCTGAGCGTGCCCGGTATAACTGTTTCGGGAAACAGTGTGTTTGAACAACTCCAGGTGAACAAAGGTCTCACTGTAGCGGGAGACACCAGCATTCAAGGTCAGTTGGCTGTACAGAAAAGCCTCAGCGTCGCTGCTGGCGCTACGTTTGGCGCCCCCATATCTGCGCCCGCTCTCACGGTCAACACCCTCCAGCTCAATGGTAATCTTACACTCACCAAGCACATCGTGGTTGGGGGCGCGACACCCGGACGCGATAACGGTAACGCTCTCGGCAGCGGTGGTACAACAGCCGTCAGCGGCTCGGACATCGCCGGTAGCGTAAACGTCAACACAGGGAGTGGTGCTGCCGCCGGTTGTTTTGTGACGGTCACATTTAACCAAAAGTACAACAGCACCCCTCGCGTCAATGTTACTCCGGTGGGCGCTGCGGCCGGTGGACTCGGTTACTATATAAACCGCACTGCTACAAACTTTTCGATCTGCGCCGCAAACATCCCTCCCGCCAACACCAGCTTTGGCTTTGACTACTTTGTCGTTGAATAATGAGTGCTACGCCACCACCCCGTGGGCTGTAAGCCTACATTTCTCGACCTAGACGTCGAGAAACACAATAATACTATCTGCTTTGACGTGCATAATACCACCCTGAATCCGCACGGTTTCTTCGCCATTTTGCGTCCGAACAATGACATCACATGGCACCAGTAGTGTTATGAAGTTATGGTGCTGGGGCAAAATATCAAATGTGCCGGTTTGGCTCGTTGCCGTAATGCTTTCGGCCTGCCCCTCAAAATAGACTTTGTACGGAGCATATATTTTGACATGCACAGTTGTGCTCTTGCTGCCTTTTTTTGACTCTTCCACCTGGGATGACGCTTTTTCCTCTGGTGGCTTTACTGCATCGTCAGCCATAGCGCTAAATAATTATTTCTTCAATACTCTTAAGGGTTTCTTCCCGAGTGAAATAGTCCCCGGGCACGCCATTGTGTTTCGTCATGACATTCATGTTTTGCGAAAAGTTCGCGATCAGCTTTTTGGCCTTGGCGTAATCGGCACGATCGGACGGGCTGAGTTCGTTTTCGCCAATGATGGCAATGATTCCTTTGAGCGATTCATACTTCTGCAACAGCGCCTGAACCTGCACGCTCAGCACGTAGTGTCGCTCGCCCACAATCTCTGGTGTCAGCAAGCTTGAATTGGTCAGCGTTAGGTCGACCGCCGGTCGCACTCCCTGCTCGGCCACTTTACGGCTGAGCACAATAATAGAGTCCATCTCGTGCTGGATAAACTGCACTGCTGGGTCAGAAATATCATCGGCTGGCACATAGATGGTCTGGACTGAGGTAATCGAACCATTTTCATTGGAGCTCAGTCGATCCTGTAAAATTTTAACATCAGAGAAAACAGTTGGCTCATAGCCACCTTCGTTTGGTACTTGGTCGAGAATGGTCGAAAGCTCGTTCCGCGCCTGGATGTATCGGAACATGTTGTCGGCAAAAAACAGAATGTCTTTGTGCTTTTCGTCTCGAAAATATTCAGCCGCGGCAGTAGCTGAGATACCGATCAGAGATCGTTGCACTGGGTTTTCATTCATCTGAGCGAAAAACATACAGGTGTTTTTTAGCAGATCATTTTCCCGGAGCGTATCCCACAGCTCGTGTCCTTCACGTATGCGCTCACCAATCCCCGCAAAGAACGATAGGCTGTCACCGCTTTTCGCCGTGTTGTTGATGAGCTCCATGGTTGTCACTGTTTTGCCCACGCCGGCTCCACCGATGACCCCAATCTTGCGGCCCTTCACAAACGGTGTCAGAAAGTCGATGACCTTTATGCCCGTTTCAAGAATCTCTGGTTTGCTGACAGAAAAGTTGGTACTACGAGGGGGCAGTTTCAGGATATCCTTGCGCAACACATCTTCGCCCGTAATATTTGGCTGGCCGTCGAGCGAGTCGCCCAGAGCATTTAGGATTCGTCCGATGGTCGGTTCGCCAATGGGGATTTCTATACCTTTACCTGTTCTTTGAACCGTTGTGCCTTTGAGCAAGCTTCGGTCGGTGCGGACATTGAGACAGAAAGCCACGCCGCCAATCTCGAGATGATCGACCAGCAGCTGAGTGCCTTTTTCGTTTTCGGCTATCAAAATCTCGTCGACATCAGGAGAGTCGGCGTCGAACTGAACTCGAACTACTAGGTCTTTGATCGATACAATTACACCAGCCATCATGTACTCCTTTCGGCCACTGGGGACTGCCCGCTCGTGGCAGCCCGGAAGTCATCACGGCGCGTTTTACTGTTCATGTTTTTGCCCCCGCCAAACTCTTTTTCATACCATTGATAATTTCTTTTAGACGTTCGTCTTTGACACCGCGTCTGGCTCGGTTGTAGGCCATGTGCAGTTCAGCCTTGGATTCGTCGGCGCGTTGGTGCGAAGCACTCATGGCGCGAAACCGCGAGGCATACTGAGCCAGTTTAGACTGTAATATCAGCTGCCCAATAGCGATTTTCATCATCGACCGCTCCAGATGTGCTGCCACTGCGAAACTCGAAGGCTCAAAAATGTAGTTAGCTTCGCTAATAACTTCGTCTGGGTGATCGCTCCCCATCCCGGCTGTTTTTACGGCCATGGACAGTGAGATACGCTTGACCTCTTGGTTCATTAAGGACACGTACTGCTGGTAGAACACGCTGCATTTTCGGTACTCTTGAACTTCGCGAATAATGGGGGAGACGTTGATGTTTTTGTCTTTGTTCGGGAGTTTGTAGTATTTGCGAAAACTGACGCCACGCTGGCTGAGTTGCATAGCACCGTGGTGACCAATGACGATAATATCGTTTTTTTCTGGGTCAAAATTGTCGAGCATGTACTGGACGAGCTTTTGGTCGATGTCACCACTGAAACCGCCCTCTGCAGTGATGATGATGTACAACTCCTTTTCGAGTACCGTGCGGTTTTTTTCGCTTTCACGACCAAAGCTAAAGAGGTTATTTACCCGAAGTTGCGTGTAGATTTTCCATAGTTCATCAAAAAACTTGGTCGACTCCAGTACTTGGTTTTTGGTCTGAGCAATCTTCATGCTAGCGATTCCCTCGAACACACTAGTCAACTCAACCAACGTCGCCATGGCGGCTTCATCCTTCGCGATTTCGTTGGGTCGTCTCACGGCATGTCCTTCTGTTGAGCAGTGTCGGAAATTTCGGCGAGGGTGGGCTCCGACTTCGTTTCCTTCGAGTCTGGAGCTTTTTCTGGCTCAGACTGCTCCGCAGCGTTAGCTTCGGGTGGTGTAGCGGGCGCCGGTGAACTTATTTCGGTGAGAGTTGGTTCTTTGGGTGTATCTTTGGTGTCTTTGGCTTTTTTTGAGTCTGTAGCGGTTTTTGGCTCTGGTTCAGTTTTTCCTTTTTCGGCTTCGGTGGCGGCCGGCTTTTGTGGGGGTTTGGGGGCATTTTTCACACATTCTTGAAGTAGTTGATCGTGTATACGTGGATAGTCTTCGTCAGAACTGACCTTGGCAGCAAAGTCATTGGCATTAAGTTTCAGCGCATTTATGTCGAGTACTGCCCCCTCCTCAAGGTTGAGGACAATGTCCAGCATGAGCTGCTGCGCCATAAGCGAAAAAGTGTCGCCCGGCGCCTGTGTCATCAGCTCGAAAATCCGTTTTCCGGTGGCAAGCGCGCGCTTGGCCTCTGGGCCGAGCTCAGAACCAAAGTGGGAAAACTCCTCGGCCTGTCGATAGTCAGCCAAGATTTTCAGTGTTTGTGCCGCCAGATCCTTCTGTCGTTTGTTGTGGCCAACGCCGCCAGCCCGTGTCACGCTCAGCCCAATATTGAGTGCGGGGCGAATGCCATTGCGGAAAATGTCCATGTCCAAAATCCATTGTCCATCAGTAATGGACATGATGTTCGTTGGGAGGTACGCCGTAATGTCGCCATTGGCTGCATGTACCACTGGTATGCTCGTTAGGCAGCACCCTGTGCTGTCGAGCCGTCCCGCTCGTTCGAGCAGACTGGAGTGAGCGTAGAACATATCGCCCGGATAGCTATCGCGTCCCGGGCTCACGCCGGAAAGAAGGGCAACTTCTCGGTACGCATGCGCGTGACTCGTCAGGTCGTCGTAGACAATAATGGTATCCTGATCGCACTTCTGCCACAAATATTCGGCCATAGCGCACGCGACATACGGCGCAATGTAGCTCATTATCAGTGATTCAAACATCGTACTGACTACAACGATGGCTTTTTCTAGTCCACCGTTTTCCTGCAGACGCGTTAGTAGCATGTCGACGTCACTTCGCCGTTTCGCTATCAGACAATACACGACGATCTGGTCGGTGTTTTTCTGGTTGATGGCGAGCTGCGTCACGACGGTACTTTTACCCGATTTACTATCGCCCAGCAGCGCCATACGCTGACCGCGTACCATCGGAAAAAGTGCGTCGATGGCTGTTACGCCACTTTCGAGCTGATCTTCGAGGAGTTTTCTTTCGTACAGGGGCGGTGCCGTGTTGAAAACTGACCACACGCTGTCAGCAGCCACAGGGCCCTTGCCATCGAGCGGATCGCCCGTCACCGAAACCACCCTTCCTACAAAATCTTTACCGACCTTGCACACCAACTCCTGATGTTGCAGCACAGCTACCATGCCGACGCGCAATGACTCCGAACCGAGGTGCAGTACCACAACGCGGTCAGGATAAATCTGGTTTATGAAGCCTTTGCTGCCGTCCTCGAACATGACGAGAGCATGGAGAGCGCAGGGCTGTAAACCACTGACCTGTATCAAGAAACGCTCTACGGCAATCACTTCGCCCACTGGCTTGCTCGCTTCTATAAGCTTGGCGAAATGCTGGTTGCTGAAGCTCATGCCGGCGCACCTTCTTTCGAGCGCAGACGCTCCATGAGCAGCGGTCGCTTGTCGGCAAACGATTTGCTCAGTGAGAGGTCAAAGTATTTATTTGTTGTACGCAGGACACAGCCCGCCCCAATCCCAGGCTGCAAGCCAACGGCGAGCAACACGTGTGGATGTACGTTCGTACGCAACCACAACATGAGTTTCATCATAAATTGCGGCGAAGGGTCGGCACTAAAGCTCATATGTAGACGAGGCGCCTTTGCCTTCACGCTTTTTAGAAACTCGAGCAGTCGCTGACGGTCAGTAGCTTGGGTAATGTCGAATTTATTTTGCTCGAGCACTTGTTCGAGCAACAGACTCATTTTGGGCAGTTGGACTGCATCGGCCGCGTCACGAATAGCCTGCGAGCGAAGACTATCATCTAGTCGCTCTACTTCGCGAACAATCCGACCAACGTCTACCAACCCCACAACTGCAGGCGGCAAAACAAATTGTGGCGCTTGGCTAGGCTCCATGCAGCACATCCTGTACGATTGCTTCGCGGTTTGCCTCAAGGTCAGCTAAGATGTATTCGAGCTGATCGTTTAGATCAATCTGATCACCAATAGCGGCCAGTACGTAGTGGTTTATAATGTCGGTCATGTTTTGCTCGAAGCGCTCGACCATCTGCTGTTTCTCGGCCATAATCTGTTGCTGTACCTGCTGACCAAGTAACTGACGCTGCTCGTCGATGGCAGTATTGGTTTTCTGGATCGACTCGACGGCGAGTTGCTTGGCATCGTTGATGGACTCTTCGTACTTTAGAAATTCTTCTTTTAGGTTACGCGTAATCTCGTCCTTCATGTATTCGTTGAGTTGACTCGTGGTGAGCCGAAGATCTTGCTGTAAGAACATAGCATTTTCGGAAATAATTTTCTCGAAGTGTAGACGACCCCTGTTGCGGAGCTCTTCCCGGAAGGTATCATTGAAAATATGTTCGACATCGTCTTCGGCAGCTTTTTCGATGTCGCCGAGATCAGTTTTCTTTTTGGTGCCGACACTCCCGAGCCGCAACGCCATCCAGATGAACGCCGCAGTGGCCGAAAACAAGCTCCCTACTGTCAGGATTAGCCACTCTGTCGTCATGCTGTTTGTACCCCACCTTTATGCATATTCAATCTGCTTATAGCTTTAATAATAAGTATATAGCGATCAGCCCAATTACGAAAACAATTACTCCCAAAATAACAACCTGGATCAGTCCCCGTAAAATGGATTTTTTTGCCAATGGGTTTCGGCCAATAGACACGAGGCTGCTGCGAACCCCACCGTACAGCAAATTGCTCGTCATAAAAATAGTGATGATTAGGATGGCCAGGCTCACATATAGACGGATAGTGCTCACCGGCTTCCCGGCTATACTGTCACCTGATTTGCGTAAGAACGCTGGCACAGGAGGGCCGCTGACCGACACGGCAAGTGGATTACGAGAAATACCTATATCTATTTGAATAAAGCCGATCGCCACTTCGTGAGATCCGCCCGATGTTTTCAGCGAGGCATTTCCACTGACGTTCTTTGTGCCATCGAAGCCAGTCAGTGCTTTCCCGAGGATGACAGTCTGGCCACTGTCGGCTTTCATCCCGATCCCATCGAGAGCAGATATACTCACGATGTCTCCTACTTTGATCGGGCCGTTTTGAGTACTGACCAGCGCGTCGTATTTGCCGTTTGAGGCCACAAACACTTGATTCGAAGATGTGTCTCCACCCAGAGAAACCACCGTATCGTTTGCCGAAACAACCACGCCGTGCATGGATTTGTCCTGTTTGTTGGTCAAGGCTTGGACCTTGCGACTGTCTTTTGGGTCAAGCATGACGATCATACCCTTTTGGACGACTCCTGTTGTACCGTAGCCCTGCGAGACCGTCTGCGCCATGCTCGTGCTGACCGCGCTCAACACAACGACACAGGCCAAACCGAAGCTAGCCCAAAACAGTTGACGGTACCGCGTATACACTCGCCACATCTTATTCTAAGTATAACCATTTTATCAGCGGTACGCTACTCTTTTTTCTGTATTGCACCCGTAAACTAAGCTATACTGACTGTCATGAATATTACCAAAGCTATCATTCCTGTTGCCGGCTGGGGGACACGCCGACTCCCCATCACCAAAGCCATCGAAAAATGCATGCTGCCAGTCGGCAATCGGCCGGTGGTGGACTACGTCGTACAGGACTGCGTCACCGCGGGCATAACAGACATCTACTTTGTCGTCGGCGAACAAAGCGAGCAGCTCCACGCCTACTACCGCGACAACGTCGAGCTGACCGACTACCTCATTCGCAACAAAAAACAGGACATGCTTCCGCTTATTCAGACACCTTTAGTTCGCTTCCACTACATCGTCCAGCCTAGCTACGGCAAATACGGCACCGCTGTCCCGGTGCACCTCGCAATGCCGTATATAGACGAGGATGAATCAGTCGTTGTCGTTATGGGTGACGACTGCCTATATAACAGAGACGGGAGTTCAGACATCGCTCGGCTTGTCAGCGAAACACCTGAGGGAGAAAGTGCTATTTTAGGCGTGCCCATACCTGGCGATGATACATCAATCCAGCGCTATGGACACATTGTGTCCGATGTGTCAGGTAATCTAGTGCGTATCATTGAGCATCCTGACCCAGTGCCGCAGCAGTTTATGAAAAATGTCAGTAAATACGTCCTGAACCCCGCAATGCTGAAGGCTGTCAGCACCTATGTGACAGAGGACATCGACGCTGGGAAAGAGTATTACATTTTCCATCCGTTCCAAAAAGTTATAGAAAATGGCGGCAGCATGAAAGTCGTACCGGCAACCGGTCAGTACCTCGACGCCGGCACCGTAGAAGGCTGGCTCCACGCCAACCAAGTTGTCATCACCGAAACCCATCCCGCCAACCCCTAAAACACCAAAAACCTGTTGGGAGGACAGTCCTCCTGTGGTGGTTTTTTTCACAGAGGTAGTGGAGTTTTTGCTATCTGTTTTAGTGTTGTTTTATTTACTTTTTAGTATATCTGTTAGTGCGAAGACTAGTTTCTCTATGTCGGACTGTTGTGTTGTACGCCCCATGGTAAACCGCAACGAGCTGCGCGCAGCTTCTTCGCTTAACCCGATAGCCCGTAGTACATGGCTCGGTTCGTCACTACTGGCGCCGCAAGCAGAGCCTGCTGCCGCCAAAATACCCCTTTGCTCAAGCTGTAAGAGTAGCCGTTCGTTGTCAAAACCAGGGAAGGTATAGTGGAGGTTATTGGGTAGTCGGTGGATGGAGCTACCATTGAGTAATGCGTGGGGGATTGTACGACCCAAGAGGTCAATTGCATAGTTTTTTACTTCGTTGAGACGCGTCGACTCGCTCGTACGTATGGTTTGAGCTTGGTCAAGCGCGGCAGCAAGTCCAATGGCGGCCGATACGTTTTCGGTGCCGCTGCGCAGGCCTTGTTCCTGGCCCCCGCCATATAGCAATGGCTCGAGCTGGACATGGCGCGAAACATAGAGCGCTCCGGCCTGCTTTGGCCCGTATACTTTGCCCCCATTGAGTGTCATAAGGTCTACACCCAGCTTTTCGACATGGAGATCAAGATAGTTTGGCGCCTGGCATGCATCGGTGTGAAAAAAAAGCGGCCGAGGGTTGCCCTGGGCTTTTCGTGCGTGCCGCGCCCCTGCCACCTGCGCTGCGACCTGACGTAGTGGCTGCATGGTTCCGATTTCGTTGTTTGCATACATGACGCTGACGAGAACAGTATCGTCCTGGATTTGGTGCGCAAGATCAACTACGTCCACCCTGCCCTGGTCTGTCACGCGCGCTACCCTAGAGTGGTACTGCTCTGCAGTCTTAGACACCGAGTCGTGCTCTATAGCACTAACGACTATGGAACTGTTGGGATACCTACGCAGTACACCGTGAATCGCAAGGTTATTTGCTTCTGTACCGCCTGCCGTAAAAATGATTTCACTGGGACGTACCCCAAGCCAGTGTGCCGTACGTGACCGTGCAGCCAAAAGCGCCTCACGTGCTTGTTTCGCCGGCGCATAGGTAGCAGAGGGATTGTAAAAAATGTCTGAAAAATACGGCTCCATTGCCGCTAAAACCTCGGGAGCGAGCGGAGTAGCCGCCGCGTGGTCAAGGTATATCATCGGTGCTTACGCCTGTGCTGCGAGGAGCGGGTCAAATTTTTCGTGCATACGTCGCTGATACTCACGCGTAGCTGAACAAAGGCGATCAGCTTCTTCGGCAGAAACTGGCTGATAGGGCTGACCGTCTTGTGCTTTGAAAATACCATGTGGACGTACATCGTACCGAGTGGTACAGACTTTTTGTATGCCCTGTTCGGTGATCCATTCTTCGTGCCACACCCAGGTGTGTTTGTCGAGGCAGAAAAACTCACGGCGATGTCCCTCGGGTATCGAGCCAAAGACTCCCCCCCCTGATTTTGCTAAATCACGCAAGATATTTCGACGAATTGTCGCGTCTTTTGCCGCTTGGTCTTGCGGAGCAATCAGCTGCAGGACTTTTTTAAGCATGACTACCTCCAGACGGAACTGTCGGTTGGCCAGAGCTGTAGGCATGTTCTACACTTTTCCGAGCAGCTTCAACCATCTTATTTTCGTCGTCCGCAGTAAAACTTCCACCCACATACGTAAGGTTAGCTTCTTCGGCAGGCTTGATAAGCCCCATATTTTTGTAGGTTTGGTCGATAATGTTGTGGCCATCTGAGACTGGCGACAGAGCTTCTGCGCCTGCCGTAACGGTGCTAAGTGCACTCCCAGCCAAGGTAGCTACCTCTCTTGCAGTTGGATCAGCATGAGGATACTGTCTGTTTCTATGAGGATACTGTTTGTTTCTAATGTCATGTACATTCTGAACCGCTTCGCCTGTTTCTCGTATAACCTCCCAGATGTTTCGAATTTCAGCCTCAGTCAAGGCAACCCCGTTCGTCGTCTCGGGACTCGTTAGGAGTGGTGGGCTAAAAAGTTTGAAATTTACCATAGTTGCACCTTGTGTCCAAATAGGCATTCGGCGTTTTCGGTGGTTTTTTGTGCCAGCTCGCTCAGGCTTTCCCTTCGCAACTCGCTCAAAAACTCCGCTGTCGCTACTACGTGCTTAGACTCACAAATTGTACCACGAAACGGCTTGGGAGTCAAGAAAGGAGCGTCCGTTTCTAACAGGAGTGAATGTTGTGGAATTGTGCGATATGTCACAAGCTGAGATTCATCGCGAGTAAATGTCGCTATACCATTCACGCCGATATATAACCCTCGAGAGACGGCCTGCTCCATGGCAACCTGACTGTCGGTAAAGCTGTGCAATACACCGCGTACCCCTTGGTAATCATCAAGTATGCGCCAGAAGTCATCGAAGGCTTCTCGGACATGAAAACTTAGCGGAAGACCGTGGGCGAGCGCGAACTCAAGCTGGTAGCGGAGTACCACCTCTTGGTCCTCAGGTGATGAATGGTTATAGTGGTAATCCAAGCCACATTCGCCAATTGCTACGACATTTTGGTCGGCAACAAGGGCTGAAAACTGCCGTACAACCTCGGGCGAAATCCTCTTCCCACCTTGTTGGCAGAACGGTTGGGAGGACTGTTGCTGGGGTTGGGAGGACTGTCCTCCTGAAACCAGTTTTTGTGGTGTGGTATAGTTTTTTGCTTCGTGGGGGTGTATGCCGACCACTGCCCAAACGTCGTCGTGCCGCTGAGCAAATCGAACGGCAAGCGCACTATCCTCGGGCGTCGTCCCAACAGTGATGATCTGCCGAACACCAGCCGCTCGTGCCGCTTCTAGCACTGTTTGACCGGTTCGGCTCAGGCCATCTGATTGCCATTTTTCATGGACGGGTGTCAGGGCCTCTTCTAGCTCATGAATGTGGCAGTGCGTGTCAAAAAAAACCATACCGAGTCACTTAGCTCGCGACTAGTTGTACATCGGCTTCGGGTTCAATTCTGGGGAAAAGAGTTGTTTCTAGTGCCTGTACCGTGCCGGTGCTAAAGATTTTCTGAATATTTGCTGCGGTAGTGGGTAGAAATGGCGTGAGGAGGTCACTGATCTCCAGCAAATCACTGACAAAATTTGCCAGCACCTCGCGGAGATGTTCCGCATCGCCTTCACGAGCAATTTCCCATGGCTTTTGGGTTTCAATAAGCTGATTGACGCCGCGTACCTGTTCCCACACACTGTCGAGCGCCCGGTCGAACTTACATGCTTCGAGCGCTTCCTGATACGCGCCGGTGTCGTGGCCAGAGTGAGGAATTTCTCCAATAACCCCGGCCTGATACTTCTGAATCATTGCAGCGGTACGCTGGACGGCGTTGCCGAGTTCATTTGCCAGCTCTGTATTGTAGGCCTTCTCGAAGGCTGCCCAGCTAAAATCTCCGTCGTCATAGCTTGGAACGTGCCGCAAAAAGTAGTAGCGAAATGCATCTGCACCAAATTTGTCGATAATTTCATGAGGAGAAACAGTGTTTCCTAAACTTTTACTCATTTTTTTGTTGTCGACTGTGACGTAACCATGTACATATAGTTTTTGAGCGAGTGGTTGCTGTAAAGCCAGCAAAATCCCCGGGAAAATTGCCGCATGAAAGCGCAAAATACCCTTCCCTACTACCTGAACATTGGCTGGCCAGAACTGCTTAAAATCATCGTGGTCGGGATACCCGAGAACGGTTATGTAGTTTAGGAGCGCCTCAAACCATACGTACATAACTTGGGCTTCATCACCGGGTACCGGTATGCCCCAGTCGATTTTATTTTTTGGTCGGGAAATGCTGATATCTTCCAGGCCACTTTCGATCAGGGACAAGATTTCGTTGCGGCGACTTGAAGGTATGATTTCAAAATCCCCATTTTTGATTGCCTCTGCGATACGTTGACCGTAATTACTCAGACGGAAGAAATAGTTTTCTTCCTCTACCTTTTCGTACGGGCGATTGTGGTCGGGGCAGATTCCTTTGTTTTCTTTGATAACAGTTTCTGTAAAAAACTCTTCGTCGCCCGTACAGTACCAGCCAACATATTTGTTTTTGTATATGTCGTGTTCGAGTGCCTGCCAGATGTGCTGAGAGCGCCTTTCGTGGTCGGCGTCGGTTGTACGTATAAAACGATCGGGTTCCACGGTGAGCGCCTGGATAAGATCGCGAAATTTCTGCGACATTTGATCGCTCAGCGCTTGGGGTGTTACCCCGAGTTCTGCGGCCTTTTCGGCGATTTTGCCGCCATGCTCGTCAGTACCCGTGCTGAAGATGACATTTTCACCCCGAACCCGGGCAGCACGAGCGAGTACATCGGCCATAACAAACTCCATAGCATGACCGAGGTGTGGCTCACCGTTTACATATGGGATCGATGTAGTCACGTAGTAATTGCTCATACCGTATAGTGTACCTTATTCAGTGCAGATTGTGGGATATTTTCGCCTCTTGGGCGCGTACATGATGTGCGCGTGGCAGATCGTTGCCCTACAAACGCTGAGAGAGACTTCGTCACGAAGTTGCACGAAATCCTAGCGAGGAAAGTGTGCCGCTGCTACCCAGTTTTTATCCTTTTAATAGTGATGTGACTTCTTTGGCTTCAGAAGTGTCGAGTTCGGCAAAAAGCTCGGTGTCATATTTTTCACTGATTTGATAAATGTAGTCATCCTGCGTACGTGGAACTGCGTGGTAGTGGATATGTTTTACACTGAGCTTGCCTTTTTGCATGAATGGTCGGTAGTTTTGGCGCACGTCGACGCCATCACCAAGCTTTGAGTCTATAATTTTTCGTGTTATCTGATCGAGAAGAGCAAAAATATCGCTTCGTTCCGCCATCGTCAGTTCCCACGGTTCTTCGACGTGTCGTTTTGGAACCACCAATACGTGGCCGGGGACTTTGCGAGGGTTACTCAGCAGCGCAAAAGCATGCTCATTCTCTTTGAGCGCCCGCTCGCCTGCTTCACAAAATGGACAATCTTTCATACTGACAGTATACCAGCCACAGGCAATTTCGTTTCATTGGTGGGCGAGGAGGGACTTGAACCCTCAAGACTTTTGGTCATTTGATTTTAAGTCAAACGCGTATACCGATTCCGCCACTCGCCCATTTGGTTTAGGAGGGGTTCACCCCTCCGATATGTTTTGGAGTGAATCCAAAAGCATATCTCCTCCCCCTGAAGCACGCGCCAAGGCGCTGTACACTAGCCTCAGGGATTTGGTTTAGGAGGGGTTCACCCCTCCGATATGTTTTGGAGTGAATCCAAAAGC
>CAZIOX010000003.1:10747-14123 GCA_964541145.1 uncultured Candidatus Saccharibacteria bacterium | reverse complement strand
ATATCTCCTTGCTACGAAGCCCGCCGCCAGAGCGCCGTAATGCCTCATAGTTTTGGCTGACAACATTGTATCATCGATGATTGACCCTCGAAAAGGACCTACTATTGCGCTACCATGAGCCGCCAGAACCGCCGCCGCCAAAGCTGCCACCACCACCAAACCCGCCACTTGAGCTACCAAACCCACCAGACCCCCCGAAAAAACCGCCGCCGCTGTGCCAAAAGCCTGTATTATCGCCAGAAGCAGCTCTGTCTCGATAGTTTTTAGAAAGAAAATAATCAAGTGCAAACCCAATAGCCGCACCAAAAAACAAAACTAGTGAAGCCATGACAGCCGTACTCGTCACAAACAGGATAGCTCCTGGCACAGAGCCAATCACTCCCCCTGCCCACCAGCTCTTGGTCCGTGCCAAAAACGAACCAATGTATGAAATCACCAAGAATACACCAAACATTACGAGCGTACCTAGCCAGGTCATATCCCCAGACCCAGGCGCTGACTGCGCGGAGCCACTGAGCCTCTCGCCACCAATAACGCCAATCGTCGCCTGCACGCCCTGCGCCAGACCTTCACTGTATTTTCCTTGCTTGAAAAGTGGTTCCATTTTCTGCGTACGAATGAGGTTCGTCTGGATGTCTGTAAGGTACGGCTCCAGCCCACGACCCACCTGTATAAAATCTTTGCGATCTTGTACTGCAAGAAAAATCAACACACCATTGTTTGCACTCTTGTCTCCAAGTGCCCATGTCTGAGCCACTCGAAAGCTGTAGTCAAAGAGATCTTCGCCTTCCAATGAACGCACTGTCAGGATGGCGATCTCGTTGCCCGTCTGCTGCCGATAGGAGCTGAGCTGGTTGCTGAGATTGGCTTCGGCGGCCTCGCCTATCACCTCTGCTTGGTCAACTATACCCGTCTGGCGCGGCAATGGTGGTATATCAAGTGCACTTGCAAATGACGGCAAGCCGAGCAGTGCAGCTACCCCAATAAGGCTCAACCACATGAACCATCGACGCATAAAAATCCTTTGAGTTATTGAGTGTTCGAGTCAGTTTTGGTAGGTTCCGTAAACTGCACTTTTGGTGCTGCAGATGCTCCGGCATCAGCTTTGTAGAGATCCTTTGTATCAAACCCAAAAATCCCCGCCAAAATTGCCCTTGGGAAACGCTGAATCATAGTGTTGTACGTGGTGGCCACGGCACTGTAGTTATCGCGCTCCACCTTCACACGATTTTCTGTACCCTCGAGCTGAATCATCAAGTTTTGGACATTTTGATTGCTTGTCAGCTCTGGATAATTTTCCATTACTACCAGTAGTCTGCTCAGTGCACTTTCGTACTGGCCAGCAGCCGCGACGCGATCTTCGGTGGTCTTTGCGCCACCATATTGCGTGCGGGCGTTGGCGATATCACCAAAGACCTTTTGCTCTTGGAGTTGCGAGCCTTTGACGCTTTCAACCAAGTTTGGCACTAGGTCGAATCGACGTTGATAGGCACTATCGAGTTGCGCTAACGCTTTGTCAACATTATTTCTGCTACTTACCATGCTGTTGTAGCCGCCCACAACCCAGCCAAGAAGTGCGAGCACAACAACACCAACAACCCCCAGTACAATGAGCCCCTTTGATAGTTTCATGTTACCTTCTCCTTATGTTCATACATGTCATTATAGCAGAGCTACTAGTTTTTTTGCGTCGGTAATGACCTTGTCGATAAGCGTATCGCGACACGGGTCGCCCGTGGTAAGTTCCAGTGCAAAGACGGGCTTGCCCAGCGCACTGGCATAGGCCATTTCCATCGTCACGCTCGCCCCGACATACCCATTTTTGTTATAGACGTAGCAGACCTCAGCTTTGCGTATCCAGTCAAAGTGCTCTAGCGTCAGGCCTTTGAACACTGTACTCGTGATAAATGCCGAATGAAACGTATCGCTTTCTGCGACAATGTCCTCAGCACTCGGAAAATTCGGCGCAAAAACCAGCACACCCAGCTTTTCTAGCTCTGCGCAAAACGCCGCAATTTCCTCGCGGTACTTTTTGCTACCACACACAACAACTGATTTCATAATCTTATGGAGGCACCTACGGGTAACGCTCCCGTCTACACGGTTTTGCAGACCGTTGCCTAACTTCTCGGCCAAGGCGCCACTGCCCTACCCCACCATTGTACTAGATGTCCCCTCTCCTTAACAGCCCTGTACTACGAACCACCCCTCTAATGGCCAGCAATACTCACCCCAAAAAGCAACAGACGTCAAATCTATGGCTCCAAAAAAGAATAAAAAAACCACCACATTTCTGTGATGGTCAAATCATCTTTATCTGATGGTGCGGGTGAGGGGACTCTAACCCCTGGCCTCGTCCTTGGCAAGGACGCGCTCTAAACAACTGAGCTACACCCGCTCAACTCGTTTGATTATAGATTAACAGAGACAAAAAATGCAAGCACATCTCATAGAGTTATTTTATATCCAGTCTCTCTCCCTGTAGCCCCGCAGCCAATGACCAGAGGCAAGAGTATCACAAACTAGTGCACCTGGCACTACAATAGTCGTATATTATCCGTCAAACGCGACAAGGCCGTGCCCGCCAAGCTCACAGCACCTTTGCTATCCTCGGTTATACCGCAACCACATTTTATCGAACACAGTTTGGCCAATGCAATATCGGTTGAAATATAAAGTGATAAACCACAGCTAGTTCAGTGAAGCTACTCAAGAAAATCCATCCCCAAACGTCAATCTACATACTGCACAGGGAAGTGAACATACAGTCTTTTCTGAGACAGCAGCTATGGCTTGTCCGTGAAGCCCGTCAAGTTTACAGGACTGGCCGCTCCGGATGTGTCATCGCTTAAACCTGCTGCTCCGCCTAGAGCGGGCTGACTTGGAACTTTTAAGTTTTGCCCCGTGTATATGAGGTCTGGGTTTTCAATACCATTTAGTTTCGCAAGTGTGTGGTGGTCGGTACCATGTTTGTTTGCAATTTCACTCAGCGTATCACCAGAAACCACTACATAGCTTCCAGCCTCACCTTCGATCTGGGGCGCTATGCTAGCAGCACCACCGACTGGTAGCTTTAGGCTTTGTCCGGGAAGGATAAGGTTTGGATTGTCAATATTGTTAAGTTTTGCCAAAGTCTTGTAGTCAGTACCGTGCCGACGAGCTACCTCACTCAGTGTGTCGCCCTTAGTCACCGTATATACCTGACCACTGTCCTGAATATTCATGTCAGATAGGCCGCCTGCGGCTTGTCCATTTGTTTGACCACTTGCTCCCTGGGGCGTTCCAGGGACGGCAGGCGAACCAGTATCGGTAGCTGGTGTGGCTGGTGTGGCTGGTGTGGCTGGTGTGGCTGGTGTGGCTGGTGTGGCTGGTGTGG
>CAZIOX010000003.1:4282-10647 GCA_964541145.1 uncultured Candidatus Saccharibacteria bacterium | reverse complement strand
CTTGCTTTCCTCCTTCTTGACTAAAGGCAGCGTTTGGATCGAGAATCGTGACACTTCTCCTGATACCCTCTGCCACGGCGGCACTTTCATTTCGCTCCTGTTGTCTAAAGTCAGCTGCACGTTGTTGATCTTGTTTTTTATCGGCCTCTAGGCCTACCTCGAATCGCTGATCTTCGCGAATAGTATTCTGATTGCCCATCGCGCCGAAAACTGCACGGCGGCTTGCTTCTGCCGCTTGCTGGTCGGCAGCGGCGGCGGCATTGATTCGCTCCTGGTCTCAAATTGCAGCTTGGTTTGCGGCTGCCTGTTGAGCCTGAGCAGCGGCAGCAGCAGCGGCAGCAGCGGCCTGGTTTGCAGATGCCTGGTCCTCTGCCATAGATTTGTGAGTGACCTTCAAAACAGTCGGCTTGACTGTTATAGGACTTTTAACTGGTACAGCTGGTACCATGGTTTTAATCTGCCCGACATCTCCATTGTCATCTGATGGATTTATCATGTACTCCTCCTTTTTTATTATTTTTCATGCGGACAATACGTAAGTATAAACGTAATGGCTTGTACGCATGACTATACCTCTTGCTTGCTATGCTCGTCAAATATATTGTGGCTATGTGCTTTCTCTTTAGGCTCTTACTCAAGACCCCATCCTGAGGCTGAATACATGCCGATCTGGTTGGCTAACGTTCCAGATCTCTTGTATACTGAGCTACACATAAGATCTATGGAAAAACGCACACTATGATGCCTAAGCTCTATGAAGCAATCGATATGGCCGTGGCAAGCGGCGTGCCGCCAAACATGCTTGCCGACGTTCTGACTGGCTTGGGCTGGCCAAGAGAAATGGTCAACCAAGCGGTAGAGGCATGGTTAAAAGTTAACGGCCGTCAGGCCATAAAGACTGATTTCAAAACGTGGCTGAAAAAGTATAAAAAACGCGCACGACCAGCCATTGGCATAGTAGTGGCTCTGGGGTTGGTTGAGGCTGGCGTCTCGCTCTTGAAGCCCTGGCCAGTGAAAATCATGGCTGACTCTGCCTTTGGCTCCATACCCGCACCGGGACCGCTCGAGGCATTTACAGGGAAGCCCGACCTTATCGCTATTACCGCAGCGATGTCCATTGTTCTTTTCCTCGTCGGCGCAGCTTTTTCGTGGTTTAGCGACTACATTCTTCTGAAGATCGGCTTTTGGCTCAACCGCTCTATAAAAGCTGAGTCATTCCGACACATCCTCCACCTGCCGCTATACCACCAGGAACGCCTCGCTAAGGGAGACTATGTCTACCGCCAAAATGTCGTGACCAACAGCCTGTCTGACCTTGTACTCGGCACAACCTCTGCCATCATCAGCTCTATTATTATGATTTTGGGCGTACTAGCGATTATGCTCAGTTTTAACCCCATGCTGACACTGGTATCTGTAGTCCTTATGCCCCTACTCTACCTCACCATGCGACTCATAGCACCGCACATGGGAATATACGCCCAACAGCTTACCGAAATAAATAGCAAGACTGCCACCGCCATAAACGAAGCCGTCGATAATGCCGAAACCGTCCAAGCCTTTACTCTGGAAGAAAAGCAGCTCGTCAAAGTAGATTCACTGTGGCACCAAGGCTATCAGGCCACACGCAAAAGTCTGACATGGAACAACCTCCTCGCCAACACCAACTCATTTCTAGTTATTCTCGCGACTTCGACCGTCATGTATTTCGGTGGTACGGCCGCCATGCAAGGACGCATGACTTTTGGTGAGCTGCTGATTTTTATGACCTATATGGGCTACCTGCTCGGCCCCGTAGAAGGACTAGTAAAACAGATCACTTCACGTTATCAGAAAATCATAGATGTCGGCCGCGTTTACGAAGTATTGAGTGACCACGAAGATATCGAAAACCTTCGCTCTGACCGTCTTATGCCGCCAACGGTGCGTGGCGTCATAGACTTTCAAAACATTAGCTACTCCTACAATGGCCAGACTGTTTTCCAGGGCCTAAGCTTACATGTGGACGAAAAAGAAAAGGTAGGGATTATCGGTCCAAGCGGTGGCGGCAAGAGTACTATCCTAAAACTCTTGCCCCTGTTCATCACCCCAACCGCCGGAAAAATCACTATAGACGGTATTGACACGCAGGCCGTGTCACTCCAGCAACTTAGAAAGAAAATTGCTTGGGTCAGCCAAACGCCACAGCTGTTCAATGGCACGATCGTCGAAAATATTTACGACGGTGACGTCAACCGGCAAATTGGCGTCGAGGAGATCAAACACGCTGTAGAGGTAGCAAACGTCGTTGAGTTTGCGGTAAAAATGCCCATGGGAATAAACTCCCCTACCGGAGAAAACGGTGGGTCTCTCAGTGGTGGTCAACGGCAACGTGTCGCTATTGCCCGGTCACTTATCAAACAAGCCCCTATCCTATGCCTCGACGAACCTACGGCGGCCCTCGATGCCAAAAGCGAAAACTATATCCGTGACTCTCTCCGGGAAATTATTCATGACAAAACCGTGCTCATGGTCACCCACCGACGCTCGCTTTTGGCGCTCATGGACACAATCTATGTGCTCGAAAACGGCCAACTCTACAATGTCAACCAGCTCGGTGGACTCGACGCATATCTCCAGCGGCTCGAAGGGGTTAACGAAGCCCTCGTCCAACGTGAAATCCAGAATGAGCAGCAGTTTATTGCACCTGAAATAGTCGATAAGTATGTCGGGCTCGAAGCAGCAAGCCTCCCTAGCGTCCAGCCCGTTGTAGTCAACACCGCAAATCCTTCAGACACAAACCAGCAGGTGTATGTACCAGTCGAGCATATTTCTTCCGATACATTACTCACCGCTGCTCCTTCTGATTTGCACGCAGAAGAAAGCGAAGAAGAGGTAGTCGTCCGACTTCACTAAGTCGGCTGGCCTGCCAATCTGCCGCAATTATCGCCGGCGAGCCTTACGGACAATGTACAGTGGGCGCGCCATGGCTTCGTCGTATATAGCTGCTATGTAGTACGCAAACAGCCCGAGACAACTCAGTACAATCCCCACTAAGAAAATAGTCATGACGGCCAGCATCGCCGTGCCGGTTACCTTCAGTCTAAGTGGATCGTGCAACAGCACACTTTGGACGAACAAAAACGTCCCTAACAGGCCAGCCCCTAGCGTAATACAGCCGCCAAGATACCCAGCAAAGCGAAGTGGCACAAAACTATGAGATATAAACGCATTGATAGCGAGATGTGTCAGTTTTCGGTACCCATAACCAGCGGCACCATGAATCCGTTTTTCAGCCGAAAACTCCACAACCGCCCGGTCGAATCCCAGCCAGTCAACTAAACTCCGTGTCATGCGGTTGCGTTCGGGGAGTTGGTTGAATGCATCTGCCACTTCCCTGTCGATCAAACGAAAATCGGTTGAGTGCGGGATAACGTGCGTGTCAGAGATTTTGTTCATAATTTTGTAAAACAGTTCTGCCAGAAAAGATTTGAGTAAACTATCTTTCCCATGTGACAGACGCACCCCGACAACCACCTGCGCACCCTGCTCCCACTGCTTAATAAACTCTGGAATCTTGGATGTGGGATGCTGCAAATCTGCGTCCATCACAATTACAGCCTCACCTCGCGCTCGAGCCAGCCCCGCCGCTACAGCTGCTTCTTTGCCAAAATTGCGGGACAGGCACACCAACTGCTTTTGAAATAATTTTCCTCGAAGCCGCTCTACCGCCAAAACTGAAGTATCCTCGCTACCATCGTCGACAAACACAACTTCAAAGGTATATGGCAGCTTCGCACAGACTCGTCGCAGCGAAGACCAGAGCAGCGGAATGTTTTCTGCTTCGTTGTACACAGGCGTAACTATTGAGATCAGCTTTTTGCGGCTCATACCCCTTCTAGTATACAGCACGTTGCTTGCATTTTGAGAGAATGGTGTGAAACATATAGTTCCCTGCACCTTGAAAGCCTGGAATTACCGGAGTTCAATAGTATCACCTGTCTTCAGCCCGAGGCGCTGCGCTTCACCACCGACGAGCTCTACGACAAATCTCGCGTCTGTCCCAATTGGGTTTTGAAACACTGTCGGAAACGTCTCTGGCTGCACCCGATACATACTGAGTAAAACGTTTCCGTTGGTATCCAACCAAATAATATCTATCGCGTAGCGCATATCCTTCATCCATATCCCTATCGAACCCGCACCCGAAAACAACATCCCGTAGTTATCGGGTAGCACTGGGGCTGCCGCGAGACCACGATGGCGCTCTTCCGTAGTTTTGGGTACAAGTAAAGTAAACGTCTCCCCCTTGATCGTCGCTGTTTTTCTAGGATAATCGGGGAGAAAAACGCCCGAAGGGGCTTTCGCTTGTGACCCGAAAAAGACCAGCCCAAACCCGACCATCATTGCCCCCATCAAAACTCCACCCCTTTTCAGGTAGTTTTTTGTCATATAGACAGTATACCCTGGCAAAATCGGCTTGCTTTATTACGTATGTTATGCTAATATACATACATGTCCAAGAAAGTTTTTGGCTTTAGCTTTTTTACCACCCCTCATCAGGAGGCCGTGTAAGCTTGTAGCCAAAACTCACTAAGCAACCGCCCGCCTCCACTCCGGAGGCGTTTTTATATCATTATGAGTTTACAACGACAAATCACATCAAACTTATTACCTACAGATATCGGTATCCAGGCCATACCGCCTGTTCAAGGTGTGTTTCAGACCGGTTCATTTCATCAAAAAGCCGTGAACGAATTTTTTGGAGTAGATGAAGAAGATACAACCCAGATACATCATGCAGAACAACAACTAAGGTGTTTCAAAACTCACGAAGAATTACTTGCTGCCCTCGCTGGACAAGTGATCCGCACCGCCATGGTTGCCGTCGACAACACTTACTCGGGCCGTGTAGCAACTGCTATTGAGGCACTACGAGTACGAGGGAATAGGTATAAAATCATCGGCAGAATCGCTATCGCAGTCGACCAACACCTGCTGCTGCCAGCTGGCTTGCAGGAAAAAGATGTTGAACAAGTTATTTCACAGCTCCCCGCCCTGAAACAAGCGGGGCAGGAAATTGATAAAAATGGGTGGAAAACAGTAGCGTTTCACGACACCGTGGCTAGCGCAGTGCGCGTACAAGAAACTGGGGGAAATCTTCCCGGCTCAGATGGAGTCATAAGAAAAACAGCCGCTATCGCCTCTGTCCTTGCCGGCAAGTCTGCTGGGCTGACCGTGGGGCCAAGACTCAGCCAAGAAGGCAATGCCACGACATTCTGGCTGATTAGTGACGAGCCTGAAAAACATGCAGGTATTCTAAGCCAACCGACTCACTCGGCATTCACCTTCTCGGTTCCGGACAGCAAAGGTGGCTTACTCGATATCGTCAGTCGTTTGAGCGATGCTGGTTTCGACCTTACCGACATAGACTGTCATCTTGCCGCGCCAGACGCAAAGAGATCATTCTTCACTGAAGTCAGGCTAAGCGAGCGTGCCACATCACAAAATCTTATGAGCATCCTAGAAGAGCTGGGCGAAGCTTACGATGTACAAATACTCGGAACTTACGAAGACCGCACAAAAGCAGATGTACACACGGCCATGACACGCACGCAAAGCACAGACTTAGCTTCTATTCATGCACTATGGAATGGCCGCAACGGCGAAGAGATAGCAAAAAACTCTCCGGTAGTATATGTAGAAGCGACAAACACTGTCGGTTCGCTCAAAGGCATGCTCGAATCGTTTTACGAAAATGACATTAACATCGTGGATATGAGTAGACCATATGCTCCTACCGGCAATGGTGCACGCGGTTTCTATTTTGTGCTCGCACCATCCACGCCAACCGCATCTGTGCTGAATGAACTTTCGCGCGCAGGGTACCAGACGCAACTTTGTGTACACGACGGTGAAAAGTTGCAGATTGCGCCATAGGCAACTCTTTAAACTCGACATCCCAGTAAAGGCCCCGATCGTTACTGGGATTAACACTCCCAGTGCCCGCCTTCGACTCGCGCACTCTGTGATTCTCAGTACAGACACCTGCGCGTAAGCCCGCTGGCAGCGAGCTACTTTTGCTAACGCAAAACGAGTTGTCGTCTGAGAATCGAGCCAAATAAAATACCCCAACTTACGCTAGGGTATTTTATTTGGTGGCTCCTCCCAGACTCGAACTGGGGACACAAGGCTCTTCAGGCCTCTGCTCTACCAACTGAGCTAAAGAGCCATTACTGGCATTGGTACTTAGTATAGCGTAGGGTGTGTAAAATAACGACCGGCCTGGGCTCTGCTCTACGATTTTTTCATGATGCCGCTGCGCTGGCAATGAGCTAAAGAGCCATTACTGGCATTGGTACTTAGTATAGCGTAGGGTGTGTAAA
>CAZIOX010000003.1:3103-4182 GCA_964541145.1 uncultured Candidatus Saccharibacteria bacterium | reverse complement strand
CTCTGCTCTACGATTTTTTCATGATGCCGCTGCGCTGGCAATGAGCTAAAGAGCCTCACGAATACACTTCATTGTACCGTAACAGATATATTTTCGCAATCTTAGCACCTCGGTCAGCTTATCGCGGTACCGAAGGCGCGGCCAATGGCATAGGTGACTGCCATAGCGACCAGGCCGCCTATGAGCACTCGGCGCACCGCGGCCGCCTTGCCCGCACCGCCAAACTTGGCGCTGTAATAGCCAGTCGCAAACAGGCCAACGACAACAGCCGCAAGCGTGATATATATTCGCGTACTATCTGGTGAAAGTACCGCCGCCACGAGTGGCACGAGTGCGCCCAGGCCAAACGAGAAAAAAGAAGCCACGCCAGCGGTCATAGGATTCGTCAGATCTGATTCATCCAGTTTTAGTTCAGCTTCGAGATGTGCTTTGACTGGGTCGTCAGCACTCAGTTCTTTCGCAAACTGTAGAGCGGTCTTGTGCGAAACACCTTTCTGCTCATAGAACGCTGCCAGGTCCTGTAGTTGACCCTCCGGGTCTTTGCGAAGTAAGCGTTTCTCCCGGGCAATAAACGCTTTTTCGGTATCACGCTGTGTGCTAACTGATATATATTCACCGAGTGCCATACTTATCGCGCCGGCAATCAACCCGGCAAGTCCAGCCGTAAAGATAGCACCTTTGTTATTTGTTGCACCAGCGACACCAAAAATAAGACCAGCCGTACTAACGACACCATCATTTGCCCCAAGCACCGCTGCCCGCAAGCCATTGAGCTTGTCATTTTGGGAAAGGTTCAGTTTTTTCTTCAGATCGTCCATGTGCGTTCCTATTTGAAAATGTGAATTGTGAAATGTTGTGGTGGGTCCTACAGGGCTCGAACCTGTGACCTCAGCAATGTGAATGCTGCGCTCTAGCCAACTGAGCTAAGAACCCGCGTTGTATGTTTAGTATGAACCTGAATCTCTTCTTGGGCAAGTCGCAGAAGTTGGCCAGAGCGCTACGCAGATTTTGCGCTGAAGGCTCTCCAACTGAGCTAAGAACCCGCGTTGTATGTTTAGTATGAACCTGAATCTCTTCTT
>CAZIOX010000003.1:0-3003 GCA_964541145.1 uncultured Candidatus Saccharibacteria bacterium | reverse complement strand
TGAAGGCTCTCCAACTGAGCTAAGAACCCGCGTTGTATGTTTAGTATGAACCTGACAAGTGCTAATCTAGTGATCCCGTGGAAAGGTGCCACAGGCCGCAGTGGCGGCACTGGTAGGCGTGAGGGCGAGTACCGTACCAATATTCGCTGGTAGTTGCCGTAGCCTCAGCGTGCCGTCTCGTCTCAAACGCTATCTTTTCGCCGCAAGGTAGTCTTACCCCTTCTGTCTCTTTCATATCTGTTACATTTTACACCATCCCCACCTCAAACCTCGTAGCGCACTGTTTTGGGAGGACAGTCCTCCTTAAATGAAGATATGTGGTGTAGTTATATTATTGACGCGAGAGTCGGACGGTTGCAGCTAGCAGCGAACCGTCTGCCTGACGGGCACCATTTGCCATAATCGTATCATGTACTTTCGCTGGCTTATCTTCGCCCACATATGCCGTATTGTCATTGACAGAAACTTTTGTAGTCGTGCCATTGCCTGAGACCATGATAGTACCATCATCTACAGCAGTCACCACTCCCATGACACGCGTACTCATAGCGGATCCATCGTCGGCCATCATACCTCCGCGTCGGCCAAAGCCATCACCCATCATTGGTTCGTCCGTGCCGCCTCGCCGGACATCGTACATACCTCCGCGCATTCCTCTGTCGCTCATCCGGTCAAACCGATCATCATCCCCTGCGTGTTTCCCCAGGGCGAAGGCTCCACAAAGCAAGCCAAAGAAAAACAGGGTCAACAGGCCAAGGCTTAGTGCTGAGCGGCTTGGACGTGTCCAGCTAGTTTTACTTGGTTGTACGGTTTTTACATCGGTCGTTTTTACTTGGTTTTTCTTATTGTCTACCATCGGTGATCTCCTTGTTTAGCTATTGTCCTCATATATACCATCCAATACTGAGTACTGGCTGAGTGCTAGCTCGACAGACGACCTGCACCCGCTTGGAGTCCACCCGCCGGAGCTATACCAGTAGAGAGGGCGTTATTGCGAAGGCCTGTCTATGAATTCCTGGCAGAATCGCTCAAAAACAGCGTTGGTCCAGCCGAAACCAGTTTGGCTCGGGTAGACACCTTTTTGCGGCGGTTTGTCGGGGTTTACGACATTGTACTTTTCCAGAAACACTCCGTGCTCATTGAACCAGTCTAGATTTGTCCGCACCCACTTGAGGGCAATCCGTTTCGCATCTTCATGGTATCCATACTTTAGCAGCCCCTCCACAATCACAAAATGCAACGGCGCCCAGCCGTTTGGGAACGCCCATTGCACTGGCATGCTCCCGCGCACAAACTGACTCAGTGGCAAGACGTCTGTCGTAGCCAGGCCACCCCTGTTTTCAAACCGACGGAGAGCCTTTGCCAGAGATGCGGCACGCTTTTCGCTCACAAGCCCCGCCCACAGCGGGAAAAACGCCGCCAGGCTCGCTACTGTTCCTCGCCGCTGCTTAGTGTAGTCATAATCGTAATACAACCCCCTCAACTGGTCCCACATCAGTTCGTTCATGGTAGCCTTGCGTGCGGCGGCAGCGATGTCCCAATTTTTTGCGGCCTCAGCGTCTCCCAAAAGCCGCGCAGCACGAGCAAAATCTGTCTCGTACTTGTACAGAAGCGCATTCAGATCTACTGGCAAATAGTCGAGGGCTCGACGATTGAACCGCGGGGTCATGTCCCAACCGCTCTCGGCTTCCGCTAAATCGTGCAGATGGTTGATGTCGTAATACCGACTGAGACCTTTGTGGACAAGCCGCTCATTTGGTTTTTTGGCACCAAGCCAAACAGTCCGATACTCTGCTTCGGCAATTCCGATCGCTCGTTTGAGCCATACCGCGTCAAGTTCGTACGCACTATACACATCAAAAATAAAGCTCGTGAGCAACGGTGGTTGCGAGCGCCCCGTCAGGTAGGTACGTGACGCATTTGGAACCACCCGAAACCGCTCAAAAAGTGATAATAAATCTTCTAGTATGCCCAAGACGAGCTCTCGGTGATCTTCATCGAGTATGCCCTGTACCATAAAATAGCTGTCCCAGTAATACAGTTCGTTGTAGTCAAAACTCGCCGTCTCGTCAAAACTAGGCACCAGGTAGGGCTTGGGTACACCCAGTAGGCTTTCATCATCTTCTGTATGAAAACGCGTCAGTTTTGTCCAATAGCTTTTCACATAATCCCGCGCCGGACGAACATCGTCAGCCGTCAAGTCAGGCTGTTTGGGCACCACCAAACGACGCGCCGCCTGTTCCACGCTCGTGAGAACCTTTTCGAAGATATCGTAATCAAGCATATGTTTAGCGTAGGCCACTAGTAGTAGTTACGTCAATCGTGCACTGTTGTGAAATGGGCGCTACGACGTGCCGCCTTTTGACAGCCGGCGAGCAGAGCCTGGGTTTTCATTGTTGTATAGCACCTGGTGCAAAATGCCCATAACCGCTTTTGCTTGGTCGTAGCTCATGCCGACGCGAGCAATAGTCAGGTGCGGAGAATCGGGTGAAGCAGTCTGGGAGAAGTTCACTATAACACCCTGTTTGTTTGAAACCACTTCTACGCTGTCACTATACATCACTCGAGGGTCAAGCATGACCATCATAGTAGCGGTGCGCTGTTTCAGTTCTTCTCTCTCGTGCTGTACGTGGTCATGATCATCATGGGCATGCGTGTAGCCGGCTAGTTTCCAGAGTTCTTCCGCGGCATCTTCTTCGAGTCCAAAATGACTAATGAGAAGCAGCAAAATGTCTTCGCTCGGCCGGGCGGCGCCTGTTTCAAACCCCAGAAGCTCGGGCTCGTCTATTTCGACGGCACCACTTACTTCAGCCACTGTTTCGCGACTTTTTTCACGCAATTGTCGGAGCTTGCGACCAAGCACTGCGTATGGAATTTGTTGCTTAGCATCACTCATCGTTGTTCTATAGTATCTCTGTTAGATAGATTCTGCAAGTCTGTCGGAGATACCGGCAGTAGTATACGCGCGTCGCTAGAGTTATACTACTGGCAATGCATCTACTT
>CAZIOX010000002.1:0-108044 GCA_964541145.1 uncultured Candidatus Saccharibacteria bacterium | reverse complement strand
CTCGACTGAGCGATGGTGAATATGGATGAGTCGGAGACGTCATCTAACGGCAATTCTTTGAACCGTAGCTCGGGCAAATATGAAGCAAGATGTTTTTGGATACTATCAATGCCTTGGCTCGGCGCGACAATGCGGTACCGAATGCCGTCATTTTTAGTGCCAATGATTTCCAGAGAAAGAACATCGTGCCTCGCAAGTTGTTGCTGCAGAACAGAGATTAAGTTCTGGGTGCTTTCGGGGTGTACTTCAGATCTTTTGGGAGGGGTAATCTCGAGTGATGCAAGCGCTTGCTTTTTGGATAGGGCGTGAATGTTCACAGCAATAGTAATCATGGGCCTGATGGCGAATCGCCACAGAAGTACAAGGATGACTATTATTAGGGCGCTATTGACGGTAACCTCTAGCGGAGTGTCCCCAAAGATTCTGATGAACAGTGTCGGCTGTTGTGCGTCCATAATTCTCCCGTGTCGGCGTACTGCTAACTAGCTCTATAGTAACTGTTTATCCACAGTCAGCAAATACCTTTAATTTTCGGTAGATAATGATTAGCAACAATAACTTATATGTATGGAGGAATGATGGCAAATACAAGAACCGTTGCGTTCGCTCGTGTATCGAGTAAGGCGCAGGAAGAAGAGGGGTACTCCCTCGATGCGCAGCTAAAAGTACTCAAACAGTACTGTCGTGAGCACAATCTCAACGTGGTCACAGAGTTTCGTATATCGGAAACGGCCTCTAAGAACGAGCGCCGGACGGTATTTCGTGAGATGCTCCGCTATATCGAAAAGAATAAAATCACAAACTTGGTGGTTGAAAAAACAGACCGGCTGACACGTAATTTTCGGGATGCACTTGTTGTTGACGACTGGCTAGAAGCAGACCAACAGCGCGTGCTGCATATGGTCAAAGAAGGACTTGTGATTCATAAGAACTCCCGATCCGATACGAAGCTAATGTGGAACATCTATCTATCGCTATCAAAAAAATATACAGATAATCTTCGGGAAGAAGCCATGAAAGGCTGGTACGAGAAATTGGAGCAGGGCTGGATGCCCGCTCCGCCGCCGCCAGGATACAAAACAGCTCTTGCGGATGGCAAGAAGATTCATATACTTGACGAAGAGCGAGCGTTCTTGGTTGAACGAGCGTTTAGGCTTTACCTCGACCCTGATCAAAATATCCAAACAGTCACAAATGAGGTGGGGAGGCTTGGTCTGACTAGTCGAAAAGGTAAGCCACTAACCAAGAGTGCGATTCATAAAATGTTGCGTAATACGTTTTATATCGGAACTATTCACTTCAATGACAAAGATTATCCGGGCGCGCATGAAACTTTGCTGGATAATGATCTATTCTGTGCCGTGCAGGTAAAGCTAGGCGAGCGGCACCAAACTAAAATTATCCGTCATAACCCACTCTTCAAAGGGATGTTAAGGTGCGGTCACTGTGAGGGAGTTATAACGTGGCAATGTCAAAAAGGTCGATACTACGGTAGCTGCCAACGTCACAGCGAAAAGTGCAAGGGCCGTCGATTGTTGCGCGAAGATAGGCTAGAGGAAAGTCTGCTAATCAGACTGGATGAGATTGATGATAGTAGCGCTGGTTCCTCACGGCTTCGCGTGCTTACTAACGCTCTTCTAGAGAGGGAACAGCCCTATGTCGGGCAGCATCGTCAGTCAGTAATGAAAATGATTAAGCAACAATTGCGTAGACTAGAGCGCATGGAAGACTGTTTGTACGACGATAGACTTGCTGGGCTCGTAAGTGAAGAAAAATACAAGCAAAAGTTCGAACATTTACATAATGAAAGCGACGGTCTACAAAGACGTCTTAGTCGGCTTGAAGAAGTTGAGGAGGGTATTTCGATTATCACAGAAAAGCCGACTTCACTTCGTGAGCTGTATGATGGTGAATCAAAGGTGGGTAGGAGAATAATCATGCGAGAGTTGTTCGTGATGAGTGTGCTCGAGGGCCATGTAGAGTTCGCCACTCTGAGAAAATAGCATTTTACGTGGTATTATGGTCTCATGAGTAAAATAGAGTTTCCTGATATTACCACAAACCTATCTAAGTTACGAAAGCAGCTTCGCTATACTCAGCGTGAGGTAGCCGAATTGGCCGACCTAAACCCAAATTACTATGCAAAAGTCGAACGAGGCACATCAGTGCCGTCACTAAAAACGATATATAAACTAGCTAAGGCACTCAAAGTATCCGCTTCGGACATTCTTGGCTTTTAGACAGACTCTGAATCTTTTTTAAATTCTTCCATCTCTTTCAGGAGTAGTATTTCGTCGATACGTCCTAGCTCGCGGTACATAAGCTTCATTTTTATGAGCATTTGGCGTGCATAAACAGGGTTCGCATTTTCTGGATCATTTTTCTCAAGATCGCGAACCATCGCAGCAATTTCTTCATCGGTTGGTATGTAGCCAGTCATATTCACAGTATAACACCTCCATTTACATCTATTTTTTACTCGCTAGCAACGCGAGACTCCTTCGGTCAATGAGCTCGCAATGATTTCCAGCTGCCAGTTTTCGTGCTGTAGCACTATAGGTACTATTCGTTACGACCATCGCACGATCACAGCCATACATTTTCAAACCCGCCACTACTTGGCGTACCGCACTGGCTTTAACCAAGCCAGAGTAGTGTTTAACCTGTACACCCCAACGCATGCCACCTTTCTCCGCGATAATATCCACGCCCAAGTCATACTTCTCAGTCAGTGAAACATTGTGATAGCCATTGTTCTTCAGGAGCATTGCAACGTAGTGTTCAAATTCAAGGCTTCTCATACTGTCTACGCTCCTGAACTTTATATTTTGACGATAGGCTAAATACTTCCAGCCTATTCGCAATATAAATGCACAACCTAAGACTACCAACGCGGTGTAAGCGATTTGTTCGAGCTCCGCTCGGTGAGTCCATGCAGCAACGCCAACAAGAACGACGATAATATAGGTTGTGTCATTGCTTTGGGCTCGAGAGTGCCGTGACATATCAACAATCTTCCTCGGGCAGTAAGTCTTTAAACCCTTCGTCGAAACGCTCTAGCTGTTCCCAAAAGGTGTTCCAGTTTTCCCCGAGTGAGGTCACCAAGTAAAAAGCTCTGCCGTTGGCAGAGCTTTTTACTTCATATGAGAGAAGCGAACTCCGATTGCGAACGAACGAAGTGAGTCTCATCGAAGGTCGAAGACAAGGGGCACGCACAGGAACTTGTTCCGAGCATGAGACGCAAGGCGCATTGATACAGCTAATATTCTCCGTGGTCGCCAAAAAAGCAGACTTTTCAGGTTCTGAAAGCTCTTTTTGTTGGATGCGTACCTGTAAAGTGGACTGGTTTTCTCGGTTCCAAAGTGCAGGGTAGTCATGTCGAGGGCGTACCCTGTGGGAACAACATGGCTTGGAGCCTTACCCGTAGGTCGTAGTCTTCGTCCAGCCACTGAGAGGTCGGGACACTGTAATCCTTTGAGCATCTCTACCCAGCGTAGTCTTTCATGACAGATAAGGCTCCACTTCGATACTTGATTGGTCGCCAAGCATAAGCCCCGAGATACATCGGGTTGTCAGGGGATTTTGCTATGCGCCATTCACGCAGCGTGGTACGATGAAAGCAAAGAGACAATGCACGGTCTTTCCGGGCACGGGAGTCGAAAAAGAGGAAGTTCAATGGTTACAGTACGGAAGATTGACATCCCAGAGTCAAACGCCGCCAAACAAAAGACTAGGTCAATATCGCTGTCGAACGTCGGTAAGCCGTGGTATGCTACAAAACCGGTAATTACTATGCTGTTGGTAGTCTTTTTCCCGGTAGGGATCCCTCTAATGTGGAAGTTTACGGACTGGACGAAAAAAACAAAGGGAATTGTCACAGGGGTGATACTGATCATCACAGCACTAGGCTTCCTGAGCACGTACCGCTCAACACCAACCATCATTCTATCTAACGCCAAGACCAGCCCTATAAGCACAGATAGCGCAGAGTACACACTGAGCGGGAGTGTGTCTAGTATAAAAGTAGCTACACTGGCCATTAATACCGCGCCTGTGACGTTGTCGCGCGATGCCAAGTTTTCGCACAGAGTGTTGCTCGAAGAGGGCGATAATGAATTTGCCGTTGTCGCCAGAAACGACAATGGCACAAGCACAAAAACGGTAGTTGTACATCGCACGACACAAGCAGAGTTTTCGGCCAGAGCAGAAGCCGCCAGGCGAGGTATTGAAAAGAAAAATGAGGAGCTTCCAGCCAAAGAGCAAAAAAACGCTCCGGAAAGAACGACAGCGGCTGCTAGCCCGAAACCTGCCAGTGCAACGCCCTATCCCTATGATTGGGATTCAGAGGGGAGCAACATGTATCTGTTGCTGGTTCGTGAGTTTGATAGCTCCCAGACCGATTTCAAAGAGCGTATCAAGGCAACTCTTACAGACTTCAAAGGTCATATACCGCTTACTGCCAACACCATGGTAGGGCTGACTACTAGTGCAGAAGTCTACAAATGTGAAACACTATCAACCAAAGCGGGCTACACGATCGACGTATATAGAAATTGTTTGAATGCAGCTGGCGGCAAAGAGCTGTATAACACTAAGATACAGAGCCAGAACATTGCCCTCTACACCCATAGTTGCAGCCCAAACGTCTGTACCAATAAGTACGAGCTGGTGTTTTACCCAGATGACCCATCCAGTCAGCATACACAAACAGTATATTGGGCAGTAAAATAGAGGATACATGACAGAACTATCCACGCAAACATTGGCAAAACCTCAGATTGGGATCGGCGTCAAGGACGGTATAGCCGCCAAAATTTTAGCTAGGCTACAAGAGATAGGAAAATCTAAAAAGGTTTTTGAGAAGGACGAGAGTGTAGTAGGTATTTTTAAGGCTTTTGGCCTCTCTGGTAGTCACCTAGTGCTTACGAATTACCGTATCTGTGGGGTTGTGTTCGTTCGGCCCAGGGGTACTGTTGTCTTTAACAACGAACGGACAGAAAAAGATATGGAGTCGGTGACTGTGCGAGCAAAAAAAGGTTTGTTCAACCAGAAGTTGTACTATGACATAGAGATTGAAAAAGGTGGTAAAAGCTCCAAGTATGCTACCGTACAGACAGCCGATGCTGATAGTATCACTAAGCTTGTCGAAGGAATACAGACCAAGGATCTACAAGGATCACTCATAGAAGCTCAGCAGCTAGTAGCACTCGAAGAGGACGCCGAACGTCAGGCAGACCACGTCAAAAAAGTTGCAGAAAGACAAGCTCAGCAAGATGAACTAAAAAAAACGCGCGCAGAACAAGTCCTGGCTACAAAGCAAGCCAAAGCGATTGCCGAGCAAGCACAAAAAGCAGCAGGAGTCGCACGGGCGCAATCCCGTGGCAGGAAACTTGGTTCGGTACACCTTAAGTACATTGGTGGATATAGCCCAGAACTGGCTGCAACGGTTTTTGAAAGCTCCCTGGACTGTTATGAAAACGAGGTGTGGTATAAGGGTAGAAATATTTCAGTGTCGGCAGACCAGATCACCAGTTTCGAAATAACAGGGGAAGAACGAACTACCTCAAGGTTGTCTGTAACTCGTATAGTTGCTTTGGGGGTGTTTTCGCTCGCGGCACCAAAGCGATCTACCAAAAAGGAAGCGTCTATTTACATAGGGCTGAGAGATGGCCGACAGGTGCTGTTTCGATCCGATAGACTGTCTGAGTCAGACGTACACCGCAAGCTAGCAAACGCCATCTCGCACTATAGCGCTTTACGGGCAAGTAGCCTCCACGGCTCGAGTCCTGCGACGACTGAGTTAGATCAACTGGATGTGTTAGAAAAATATGCGGCGCTACATAAACAAGGAATTCTGACAGACGAGGAATTTCAAGCCAAGAAGCAGCAGCTTCTCGGTCTTTAGATACGCTTCACACACCAAGGAGCATCTTCCTATGCAAAATGGGGTGAATGGTCTGGACTGCGTCTGTACGCCATCTTTACTGAATCTGTAGGCTTTCAAGGAAAAGTGTAGCTAGGTACCGGTTTTATTTTGCTGTGGAAGCATAAGCAGGTACACTATAGAGATGACGCAAAGAAAACCAGGAGTTTGTCTAGGTGAGTACAAACGAACGAAAATAATTGTTACGATCGGCCCGGCTACAAGCTCATATGAAGCCATAAAAACACTGATAGAGACTGGAGCAAACGGGATACGCCTAAACTTCAGCCATGGAACAAATGTAGAGCGGAGTCAACAGATTTCGTGGATACGAAAAGCGAGCCATGAGCTCAAAAAGCCCGTTGCTATCATACAGGATTTACAGGGCCCAAAGATTCGGCTTGGAGAATTTGACGATATCATAAACGTGAAAAAGGGTCAAACGCTACAGCTCGGGTACGAGGCCGACTGGGTGGGGAGCGGCATTATTCCTACGCAGTATGACTTGAGCACCAAGGTGAAGCGGGGTGAACGTCTGTATATTTACGATGGCAAGGTGCGGACAGTGGTGAAGAGCGTCAAAGCGGGCGTGGTGTATATTGAGGCGCAAAATGACGGCATTTTACTGAAACGAAAAGGCATAAACTTGCCAGACACGGATTTTGGCGGGGATGTAATAACTGAAAAAGATAGGGCAGATCTAGCGTTTGGTAGCCAGGAAGATATCGACTATATTGCAATGAGTTTTATCCAGTCTGCAAAAGATGTTGAAGCAATGCGTCGTATTATTAAAAACCTTGGGTCACCCCGGAAGATTATCGCAAAGGTTGAAACAAAACTTGCAGTCGAGAACCTCGAAGAAATTGTCTGTGCGGCCGATGCCGTGATGGTTGCGCGCGGTGATCTAGCGGTCGAAACGGCCGCTGAGAGCGTGCCAGTAGTACAGCGCCGTATTATCTCACTCGGGCTGGAGCATGCCAAGCCGACCATTGTAGCCACCCAAATGCTCGCTAGCATGACAGAAATGCCTGAGCCAACTCGAGCGGAGGTGTCAGATGTGGCAACGGCGGTGTTCCTCGGAGCCGATTGCGTTATGCTGAGTGACGAAACCGCTATGGGCAAATATCCGATGGAAGCCGTCGAGGTTATGAAGCGAGTCGTTATGTACGCCCAGCAAAACTCACCAGTGCGTGTTTCATACCCTGCTCATGAAGAGCGTGAGATCACGCGTCAGCTGGCGATGAGCCACAGTATAATCAGCCTCGCCGCCAACATTCAGGCTCAAGCCATTGTGGCCGAGACATCCTCGGGGGCAACCGTACTTTCTATTGCCGCCGAGCGACCAAATATGCCGCTCATCGCTGTGACCGACAGCGCCCGCACCGCCCAGCAGCTCGCTATCGTGTATGATGTGAAAAGCTACATTCGTCCGGTAAGCAAAGAAGCCGCCCAGCGTCTGGCAGATTTTCTCCGCCACGAAAAAGTATTCCGTAAAGGCGATATTGTGGTCATGGTGAGCGGGCAGTATCCCGGCGTGGTAGGCACTACGGACACTATTAAAGTTCGACAGTTAGATTAAACAGTTTGTGGTTGATAGTGCATAGTTTATAGTATAAGCAGGATACAAAGATCCCTTAAAACCTAAAAACTACATACTACAAACTTTTTTAGGGTGGTGCGATGAGTTTCAGTAAAAAAACAATCCGAAATATTGATGTCAGCGGCAAGAAAGTGCTGATTCGCGCTGACTACAACGTGCCGCTCGACGAAAAGGGCACTATTACAGATGATTATCGAATCCAACAGAGCCTCCCAACCATTCGCTATGCGCTAGAGAAAAAAGCGGCAGTGTTGCTGTGTTCTCATCTTGGTCGACCAAGTGGAAAGCCTAATCCAAAGGAAAGTTTATTTCCAGTGGCGAAACGACTACAGGAGCTACTCGGCCAAGACGTAGAGTTTGTGCCCGATTGTGTGGGCGAGCGGGCTCAAAAAGTGGCTGAGGGGTTACAGCCCGGCCAAGTAGCACTACTGGAAAATGTTCGTTTTTATCCGGGTGAAGAGACTAACGACGCTGAGTTCGCCAGATCATTGGCGGGATTGGCTGATTTGTTTGTGCAAGACGCCTTTGGCGTAGTGCATCATCCGGCCGTTTCAGTGACGGAACTACCAAAGTATCTGCCAAGCTGTGCTGGACTTTTGCTCGAAAAAGAAGTCGATACTATCACCACAGCGATGAATAAGCCAAAACGACCCTTTCTGGCTATTGTGGGCGGCGCTAAGATTGCCGATAAAATAGAGATTTTACAACGGTTTATAGACAAGGCCGATGCTGTCGCGATTGGTGGCGCTATGGCAAACACGTTCCTACAGGCTATGGGCGTGTCGGTGGGAAAAAGCAAAACAGACGACGACGAGCTTCCGCTGGCGCGGGAAATTATCGCCCAGGCCAAAGAGCGCTCGGCACAAGGAAACTTCGTGTTTTATGTACCACAAGATGGAGTCGTTGCGTCGAAAGTAGACAGAGCAGCGCCGACCCGAATCGTTGACTGGAGCGCTCATGTCATCGCAGATATACAGGCCTACCCGAAGCGACCAGCTCATGAAGCAAGCCAAGTGAAGGCAGATGAAATGATTTTGGATATAGGACCTTTTAGTGGGGCGTTTATAGCCGGTATGGTTCAGCTGGCTGAAACGGTTGTGTGGAACGGAACTATGGGGGTAACAGAGACCAAAGGTTTGCGCGGGCCGATTGGACCAACTGCACATGGCACCGAACTGCTGATGGAAGCGATGTTGGGACAGTTCGGAAACAGACCGTTTAGCGTGGTTGGCGGAGGTGATACTGTGGGGTTCGTGCAGCAGCGCGGACTGACGACAAGTTTTGACCATGTTTCAACTGGGGGCGGCGCCAGTCTAGAACTGATGAGCGGCAGAAAGTTACCAGGGCTGGAGGCGCTAGAGAACAAATGAAAAGCCTCATCGTCGCATCTCTAAAATCTACCCAAAAGCGACCTTCATATAGTGTAATGTTTCACGCGTGTGGGCTGTATGTTTCAGCTTTTTTTAAAGTTTCCAATATAGCATTGAGCATTTGCTTCTCAGGGTGGTACACTAAACATAAGCAGTATTTGTATGGATAAAAAACTTTTAATCGTCGGCAATTGGAAAATGCACCTCAGTGTACATCAGGCGAGTGTGCTTTTGCACCGACTGGAAGAAAACATTGCCGGTCACCGAGATATTGAGATGGTACTCGCGCCCAGCATGCTTTCGTTGCAACCTCTGAGCATAGAGCTTGACCGTCGTCGGTTCCGGCTTTGTGCCCAAGACGCGTACGCTAAAGATGAAGGTCCGTACACGGGAGAAGTTAGTTTTGCTATGCTTGGTGACCTCGTCCACTACGCTCTCGTCGGGCATTCAGCTCGACGGCTATATTTTGGCGAGAGCCTCGACACTATTCGCGACAAAGTGCAAGCCGCGGTGCGGAACGGCATAGTCCCCATAATATGTATTGGGGAAACAAAACAAGATCGAGACGCCCACGAAACCAAACGAACCCTGCACGACCAACTCACAACCGCACTCATGAACATAACGAGCAAAGAGATCGAAAATATTGTGATTGCCTACGAGCCAGTTTGGGCTATTAGTACCTTTGATGGGCTTATCGCGAAACCACGCGATGCGCAAAACGCTATTCGTTATATCCGTCAGCAGGTCGAAGAACTGTATGGTGCGCGAGCGGCGAAGGCTGTACGGGTACTCTATGGCGGTAGTGTCGACGAGCATGATGTACGAAGTTACCTTGAATTGCCTGAGGTAGATGGCGTACTTGTCGGTGCGGCTAGCCTGAATTATCGCCAGTTTGCGGCTATCGTTACCAACGCTCATCAGCTGCAAACCGAACGAAAGGCTGTATAATGCCTGCCGCCAAAAAGCCTGCCAAAGCCGTCGACATTATCCAGGCCGGTGAGGCAATGCCATCGCCGACGAGCCGACCAGTACTAGTAACCAGCAGACCAATCATCACTGCCGACCCAATGTTGAGTGCAGAGAAACGGTCTCAAGTCGTAGAAGGCGAACGTGCTTCGGGCGACCCGGCCGGATCAGTTGTACCAGTGGGCGAAACAGCAGTGAGTAGGCAGGCAAAAACCTTAACTCCGCTCTCTCCGAAAAATACTACAGCCGAGCCTGATGTCACAGAGCAAGAAAGCCCAGGAAAGGGCGACGGCGTTGGGGACGAAAAAGATCCACCGGCAGACGCCAATCCCCGAAAACCAGCACAGCTACACCCGGTCACTACAGATGAACCCGCTCCCGATAACGATACAACCGAAACTACAAACGCCGACTCAGACAAGGCGGAAGAGCCGCCCGAGGAGGCAGTTGCCTCCGACCGAGAGCTTGAACTCGAGCGGATGATAGCCGCTGGCACCTATTTTGTCCCAATCGGACAGGCAAAACGCCGACGTATCCTACTCACAGTTATTGTCGGTACCATTCTCTTAGCAGTCATCGCCCTGAACCTTCTCCTCGATATGAACATCCTTACCCTCAACCTCCCTCATACAAACTTCGTACAGTAATATCCGAGCAGATCCCTCAGACCAGTCTTCCTGGAGGCAAAATACCACGTTCGTCGCACGGGGGTCTGGTAGAATAGATAGGTGGAAGACGAGTTACTTCGAGGATTAAATGACGAGCAGCGCCGGGCGGTGGTGACTACCGAAGGCCCGCTGCTGATTCAGGCTGGAGCCGGTAGCGGTAAAACCAAAACGTTGACGCACCGCATCGCCTACCTTATTGCGACCAGAAAAGCGACACCGTACAGCATTCTCGCCGTTACATTTACCAACAAAGCTGCCAAGGAAATGCGGTCGCGTGTCGCCGAACTGCTCGGTCAAAGTGCCGATGACCGCCGCTTTATGCCCTGGATGGGGACGTTTCACTCCATTTGTGTGCGTTTACTGCGTATGGACGGTGAGTATGTCGGCATACCGCACTCCTATGTCATTTTTGACGAGACCGATCGGCTCAGTACCCTTAAGCGTATATGTAAAGAACTTCAGGTAGATGAAAAATCTTTCCCGCCTCGCACGATTGCCAGCTACATATCGACTGCCAAAAACGACATGATCGACCCTGCGGAATACCGCGAAACAGCTACCAGCCCCACGGCACAGATCGTGGCCAGAGTGTACCCGTTGTACCAGGCCGCGCTCACAGAAGCCATGGCACTTGACTTTGACGACCTTATTTGGCGAGCCGTACAGCTGCTAGATGCCCACCAGGAAGTACGAGCCAAGTGGCGTGAACGTTTCACGCATATTATGATAGACGAGTATCAAGACACCAACGCTGCCCAGTACAAACTAGTAAAACTGCTCGTCAACGACCAGCGCAACCTCGCAGTCGTGGGCGATGACTGGCAATCGATTTATAGTTGGCGAGGGGCGGATTTTCGGAACATTCTGCGGTTTGAAGCTGACTACAAAGACTGTACCGTAATAAAGCTCGAACAGAACTACCGGAGTACTGGTCATATCCTCAATGCCGCGCACGGCGTGGTCACGAAAAACACGCAGCGCAGCAACAAACGGCTCTGGACGAGCGAGGGAGATGGCCGAAAAGTGCAGCTTATGCAGGTCATGACCGAACGCAGCGAAGCTGAAACCATTGTACGAACCATCCGCACAGCCGCCGACATGGGCTTGCGACAGTACAAAGATTTTGCCGTGCTGTACCGGACAAATGCGCAGAGCCGGAGTATAGAAGAGGCGTTTGTCCAGTATGGCTTACCGTACAAAGTAGTAGGAGGCGTGCGGTTTTATGATCGGAAGGAAATAAAAGACCTTATTGCCTATCTACGCCTGTTGTACCAACCAGAAGATCGCACGAGTTTTGAGCGGATTGCCAATGTGCCGGGCAGGGGTGTTGGAGCAGTGAGTCTAGCAAATTTTCTCGGCTGGATGGTGGCCGAAAAACTGCCGCTGAGCGAAGCGCTCGGCCGTGTGGTGGAGTGCGATACGGTGAAAGGCAAGGCTCAAAAGGGATTGATCGAACTGGCCGATACGCTACAGTCACTCCGTTCACAGCTAGAGGAACTGCCGCCAGATATTCTCGTCGAAAGTTTGGTAAAACGGCTCAACTACCTGGCATACCTGGACGACAAAACACCGCAGGGCGAAAGCCGCCAGGAAAACGTTCGGGAGCTCGTGGGTGTGGCGCAGAACTATCACGAAGAGGGGCTTTCGGCTTTTCTGGAAGAAGTAGCGCTCATATCTGACCTCGACAGTGCAAACTTCGGCGACAATGCCGTGACATTGATGACGTTGCACTCGGCGAAAGGTCTTGAGTTTCCGGTGGTTTTTATGCTGGGTCTCGAGGAGTCTATTTTACCGCATAGCCGGGCGCTGTATGACCAGAGCGAGATGGAGGAAGAGCGACGGCTCTGTTACGTCGGCATGACGCGGGCGCGCGAGGAGCTGCATATGCTCTATGCGACGTCGCGTTCTCTGTACGGGGGGCTTCAGCATAATATCCCCAGTCGTTTTCTCGCCGAAATTGCTGGTGACTATGTCGAAGCACATACCATCATGCCAAGTTTTGGTCGGACAGATTTCACCGCAGACGTCGGTTTTACTGATGACGCTTTTACTTCATATAGCTCCAGTCCCAGTCCTGTTTCTGACGAGCCGCGCTATATTCCGGAACTGGGTGAAGGCGACACGGTGCGCCACGAGCTGTTTGGCACCGGAACGGTGGTGGAACTGCAGGGCGACATGGCCGCAATTTATTTCAAAGGCAAAGGTCTGAAAAAACTCAACACCGCATTTGCTCCGCTGGAAAAACTCTAGCTGAATTCTCAATACTCTGTCGCGCAGCCCCGTTTTCCAAGGATCGCTCTGGTATACTAAAAGAGTTAATTGAGTAATTGAGACATAGTGCATGCAAAACCTTAAAGATAAGGGACAACCATCAGTTGCCCCCGGTACATTCAGTTTTACGCGCCTGCGACGTCATCCGGTTGGACTTGCCGCGGTACTGTTTAGTTTGCTCGTGGCTGTGACTGGTGTAGCCGTGTTTTTCGGGGTGCGAAACCATGCTCCTCAGCTTACGATTGAACCGAATGTTAACTATATTGCGCTCGTGAACATTGATGGTGAGCAACAAACGGTACCAACCAATGCCGATACTGTCGGCCAACTTCTCGCCAAACTCGATGTTGCTCTCGGTAAAAATGATCGCGTCGAACCCTCCCTCGATGCGCCCATAACGGGAGATAACTTTTTGGTGCATGTGTATAGAGCCGAGCCTATCACGGTAGTAGATGGAACGAAAACGGTCGATGCTGTCAGTGCCGCCGGCACTGTGCGTGGCATGGTGCAGCAAGCTGGTGTGCAGCTATATCCAGAGGACTATGTTTCAATTGGGCCGAGCGAACGTTTTGTGGCTGATGAGACGCTGGGTCATAGGATTGTAGTCAACCGGGCGGTGCCGATCCAGGTTTCGCTCTACAGTAGCCCTGCTGTGGCTATGCGCACCCATGCGAAATCGGTCGGAGAACTCATAAAATCTGCCAACATTACCGTCACAAAAGACGATACTGTAAAGCCAGCCCCGAATACTCCCGTGAGCGAAGGCATGCGGATATCCATTGTGCGTAACGGCGTACAGACTGTCACCGTTGAAGAAGTAGTGCCCCCACCGGTGCGAACCATTATTGATCCTTCACTTTCATTTGGTAGTCAAGCGGTGCGTCAGGAAGGTTCCCCAGGCAAGCAGTCAAAAACGTTTCAAATCACAGTCGAAAATGGAGAAGAGGTTAGTCGAGTGGTCGTCCAGAGTGTCGTCACTGTCCAGCCGGTTGAACGGATTGTCGCAAAAGGCAATACGGTAAATATACCGGCCGATAAACAAGCGGTGATGGCGGCGGCGGGGATTAGCCCGAGCGATTACGGCTATGTTGACTATGTGTTTTCTCGTGAGTCTCGCTGGAACGCTGCCGCGACGAATGCGGGCGGTTGTTACGGGCTGGGGCAAGCGTGTCCTGGCTCAAAGCTAGTTGCGGCCTGTCCAAACTGGCAGAGTGATGCCGTGTGTCAAACAAAGTTTTTTACCGGGTATGCCAACCGGTACGGCGGGTGGGCAGGGGCGTACAACGCCTGGATCAACAAAGGTTGGTGGTAAGCCGTGTCGGCGAATGGCTTTACTGTCCCCAAAAAATCGCTCGGCCAACATTGGCTACACGACGAGCGAACGCTTGAGGCAATCTGTGACAGTGCCGGCGTCAAAGCAGGTGACCGTGTGCTAGAAATTGGCCCTGGGCTCGGTACGCTGACCAGAAAGCTTCTGCAGCGCGGTGCGCACGTCACGGCAGTAGAGTTTGACCATGACCTTGCAGTGACACTGCCAGGCCGCCTCCAAACGTTTTGGGAGGACAGTCCTCCCAAAGAGGGTGAACGAGGGTCATTGACAGTGGTAGAGTCGGATATTTTGCGGTTCAATATGCAGCACCTGCCCGAAGGTTTTAAGGTCGTTGCCAACATCCCGTACTACCTCACGAGTAATCTCATCCGGGTTCTGTGCGAAAGCTCTCGTCATTTCTCGACTGCGGCTATTCTCATTCAGAAGGAAGTGGCGGAGCGTGTCGTCGCACGGCCTGGCCAGATGTCGCTCTTGAGCGTGAGTGCGCAGTTTTATGCCGAGGTTTCACTTGGTATTATGGTGCCGGCAAAGCTTTTTACGCCGCCGCCAAAGGTCGACAGTCAGGTATTGGTGCTGCGGTACCGTTCGGATGCTCTTTTCCCTGGGGTGGAAACACCGCGTTTCTTTCAGATTGTGCGGGCTGGGTTTAGTCAAAAACGAAAGACGTTGCTCAACAGTTTGAGCGCTGGGCTGCATGTGTCGAAGCCGGAGGTCGCTACATGTTTGGCCGAAGCACAGATTCCTGCGAACACTCGCGCACAAGCTCTTTCGCTAGAAGATTGGCACCGACTTTACAAAACGCTTACTTTTATGCTAAAGTAGTAAGAATGGGGCTGAATTTTAAGCTCGACGTTGGTACATTTCGGTTATGAATGCAGGTCGCTTGCTGAGCGTTATACGGCAAACCACAACAAATGCAAAATCATTTGTTTCACGCGTAACTGAAAAGGTTCAAAATGTTGCTTTTGCACTTTTTGCTACCCCAGTTCGCGTATCAGCAGTAGCCTAAGTGCCACTGCAGCGCCTTTGGCCATGCTAGATAGTTGAAGCGCGTTTTATATTTCTAGCTGCTCGTTTGGGTGTATCCAGCCTAAGTGCTAAGCCTAGGATTGCTCGCATCTAATGTTTGTCTGTTTCGATACAGATGCGCTAAGACAGCAAAACAGAATAAACCTGTAGGACTCTAACCGACAAAATCGACGGACGTGGGGGCAGTACCCACCAGCTCCACCATAGAAAAAGTCTCACCTAACAGGTGGGACTTTTTCTATTGATAGGCTCTAGGGGCGCTGCTATAACACAACACTCCAATCTAAAATAAAGTGTTTTGCGTGGTTTTGTAATATAACTCATAGTTTTTTCTCAGCCTGAGGGTGCATAGTGATAAGCGGAAAGGGGAAAACTATGAAATACAAATCACTCATAAGCCGAATCAAACATGTTGCTGGAGCGCGTGAAGACGAATCGCAAGACGCACTCGAACTCGTGGTTGAGAACGTGGCCATGCACCTGACCGACAAGACTCGTCGCGGATTTGCCGCGCGTTTGCCCGAGGAGCTGCAGACGGCTGCCCTTATGGTGCCGACAGCGAGCCACCTTGACGAAGATATCATAGAGCAGTTTATGGACATCGACGACATCGACGAGCACCGGGCTCGTGAGTTTTTGCGGGTGGCTTGGCAGACGCTGTGTGAACTTTTTGACGGTGAGGTAGTGGAAGACATTACCGCACAAATTCCTCGTCATATGGCAACCGTTCTTGAGTAAAAGGAGGTACAATATGTCACTAAAACACAAGATAAGTCGGGTAAAAAAGTCGGGCAGCCGAGCTCGAAGCTTGTTCCACAAATATGATGGTCACAAAATGACTACGGTAGTTAACCACATCCATTTTACGAGACATCATGGGTTTGAAAGCACGAAGCACAAAAACAAACATGACTCCAGTATACCTAGCGCCCAAGTAGGCTAGGGCTCTGTACGAAAAAGCCCCGTTTCGGGGCTTTTTTATTGCATTTTGGTGGAGATACGGGGACTCAAACCCCGGACCTCAGCGCTGCCAGCGCTGCGCTCTAATCAACTGAGCTATATCCCCGTGATGAATAGGCCAATTGTACCGTATTCCAGACAATATTTCTAGACTGAAATGGAACGGTATCTTTCATGATATTTAGGCACACTTTTAGCTGTACGGCACGTGCAACCCTGAGGAGTGAAAAATGTCAAACTTCCTATATCTTTACCAAAACTGAGGATATAGCGTATAGTAGGAATATCATAATCGTAAGCGGTATGGAGTATATGTCTCATGGAGCCTACCAATCCACTTCAGCAAAACACTAGTACAGGAACCCCTCCTGTAGAGGGCGCCACACCGACGACCGTGTCGCCCGTAAACCCTGCGCCAGTTGGTGATGACGTCCGACCTGCGGCAGCTCCTGGCACGGTTGTCTCGGCTACGACTGAGTCACCCGAAGCACCTGAGCAAAGCTCTTCTATGGCCACACAAGACGCGCAAGTCGCCCCAAGCGTCTCGTCTACACCCACGAGCAGCGTAGAGGTTAGTCCGAAACAGACAGGTAAGAAAAAGGGATTGCTGCTAGCCCTTGTGGCAGGAGGCGTGGCAGCACTGCTCGTAGGAGGCTATGTGTTTGGCATGTATTTGCCGAATCGTCCAGAGGCAGTTTTTAAAAGGAGTCTCGTGGCGAGTGGGATGGCAGCAGACAAGCTCGTAACAATTGCCGAAAAAAACACCTCACTGAAGACTTCTGTTATGGATGGCACGCTCGCGGTAAAAAGTAGCGGTACAACTATCGACGCCAAAATAACAGGCAAAAGTGATGCCAAAAACTTTCAGTACAACCTTGCGACCGAACTCGGTGGACAGAAATTCAGTGCAGACTTTATGCTCCTGTCGGCCGAAAAGGCAACAAACCCTGACATATATTTGAAAGTAAACGGTATAAAAAGCTTTGCGACACAACCAGCCATGGCACCGCTTGCCTCACTGGATGGGCAATGGATTGTCGCCGACCACACCTTTTTAGACAACCTTCAGAAACAAAGCGGCACGCCGACAAATAGCTTGAGTTTAGCAAATCAACCAACAACAGCCCAGATACGCGACGCTATGCAAAAGATCCAGAGCGTTAATAAACAGTACCTGTTCAATAGCGATCCGGCAAAGGCAGTGGTTACCTACAAAACATTTGTTGGCACCGAAACCCGTAATAGCCGTTCGGTCAATCACTATACAGCTGGCTACAACAAGGAAAACCTCAAGAACTATCTACGAGCCGTCGGTGAAGCTCTTGACACTAGTAGTCTCAATGGATGGATCAAGCAATCTAGTGGCAAAAATATGAGTGAGACTCTTTCGCTCGATTCGCTGGTAGCTCGGGTAGATAAAACCAAAGGAGATGAAACATTTGACATGTACGTCGACCGCAAAACCAAAGTAGTGCAGGGACTTACTTTTACCGACAAGGCAGGCAAACAAGGTACGTTGAGTCTGAACCAAAACTACACAGGGGGTGATGAATATCCGTTTGAGGTACATTTCAAAGGCACAGATAAAAATAAAACAGACGTAAAAATTGGCCTCAGTGTCAACGCGAAATCCAATGTCGTGAAAGCTGTTGTGACGGCAAAAACTAGTGACACCATGGAGCTAACCATGAACATCAAAGGAACCCCCAGCAACGAAAAGCTATCTCTGACGGCACCAACCGGCGCCAAGCCTATCACTGAAGTTGCGAAGCTATTTGGCGCAGATACCTCGAGCCTACTTGGAGGCCAAGCTGCACCGACAGGCACTCCGGCGAATGGCCAAGCACGGTAGAAGGGGGTCAAATGTTTAAAGCGATTGCAAACCTGTACAGTTTTTCAATAGCTCGGACGCTCGTTGTCGCTTTACGTAATTACGATACTTCACTCAGCGCCTTTCTCAACTGGTTTTGGCATGCCAAGACCTTTCGTGTGCACGGCGTACTGAAAAGCTCGGATATCCCCATGGTGGCTCTTCTGGTGGCAGCCATGCTTTCACAGATCGCTGGTGGTCTGTTGCTGCTGGTTGAGTGGGCGAAACACGGTTTGCCAGGTGCGTGGGAGTTTGGGCTTGCGTTGCTCCTGTCCTATCCATTGATGGCGGTGGCGTGGCTGTGCTGTGGGGTTCTTTTGGCTCGCCTGATATATTATGTTACGCATCCGAAGCACTTTCTCAAGACTATTGTTTCGCGCGTACTGGAGGGTCATGTCAAAAAACTTCGGCGCAAACACCGCTTTACTGTGGTGGCCGTCTCTGGCTCCATCGGCAAGACAAGCACAAAAATAGCCATTGCGCGTTTGCTCGGACAAAATCTGCGCGTGTGCTATCAGGCCGGAAACTACAACGACCGCGTAACCGTACCGCTCATTTTCTTTGACCAAACATTGCCGTCACTCTACAATCCTTTTGCCTGGATGCGCCTGTTTGGAGAAAATGTTGCGACCATCCAACATCCGTACCCCTATGACGTCGTCGTAGTTGAACTCGGTACAGACGGCCCTGGCCAAATGAAAAAGTTTGCTTACCTCAAGCCAGATATCACGGTTTTAACAGCCATCACCCCAGAACACATGGAGTTTTTTGGAACACTCGATGCAGTAGCAGCCGAAGAGTTACAGGTATTCTCGTATAGTCGCCGCGTACTAGTGAATGGCGACGACATCCCAGGGAAATACTTACTTGGGTATGATTTTGAAGAGTACAGCATGCTCACCAATGTCGCGCAGAACTACTACGCTCGATCTTCGAAACACAGTTTGGCTGGTCAGACCCTACACATCGACATCCCATCAGGCAAAATGGAGGCTCATGTTGCGTTTGTCGGTAAACCTGGCGCAAAATACGCTCTCGTCGCCACGGCCGTGGCTGATATGCTTGGCATGTCTCCTCGCGACATTCAGGAGGGGCTTGGTCGGCTCGAACAATTCTCTGGGCGTATGCAAGTACTTGAGGGCTACAAGCAGAGCGTACTCATTGACGATACCTACAATGCTACCCCCGAATCAGTCAAGGCAGCGCTCGATGTACTGTATGGTATCGATGCGCCCCAGCGAATTGCCATTTTGGGTAGTATGAATGAAATGGGTGAAGCTTCTCGCCCGGCGCACGAAGAAGTCGGTGCATACTGTGACCCTGCAAAGCTGGATCTTGTAGTGACTATTGGTCGAAAGGCGCGTCGCTGGCTGGCTCCAGCCGCAAGAGGTCAAGGCTGCCAAGTTCGAACCTTCCTGAACCCGTCTGAAGCGGGCTTCTTTGTGCGCAAACGACTGAAAGAACGTGCCGTGGTGCTTGGGGAAGGTTCTCAGAACCGCGTTTTTGCCGAGGAGGCGCTGAAGGTACTTTTAGCACACCCAGCAGACGCTGCGAAGTTGGTCAGACAAAGCCGCTCTTGGCTTCACAAAAAATTCAAACAGTTTGACAATGGTACACTATAACCAACTATGCAAATTGTTGTCGAAACCATACTCACACAGTATTTTCGCCGGGGAAAGGGTGCATCAATAGTTGTACTTCACGGCTGGGGCGACACAAGCCAAAGCTGGCGCGCTATCGTCGAAGCACTACAGGACAAGTATGACGTCATTGTGCCAGATCTGCCAGGGTTTGGCGGAACGGAACCGCCCAAAGAGCCCTGGGGGTTAACTGACTACGCCCAATTTGTGCGTGATTTCGTACAAAAACTCAATATTCGTCCGTACGCTATCATTGGCCACTCAAACGGCGGCGCCATTGCTATTCGTGGGCTCGGGCAAGGGGTGCTTCAGGCAGACAAGCTTGTACTACTTGCAAGTGCCGGGGTACGCGGCGAAGATCGACGGACAGGACTCCAAGTGGTTGCTAAAATCGGTAAAGCCATGAGTCGCCCGCTCCCACAAAAAACTCGGGCGAAATTGCGGAGTCGTTTGTATCAGAGAGCCGGCTCAGACCTGCTCGTCGCAGAGCATTTGCAAGACACCTTTAAAAGAATCGTTCGTGATGATGTGCGTGCCGATGCAGTATATTTAAGCCTACCCACCGTACTCATATACGGTGAACTCGACACCGCCACGCCCGTTCGATATGGGGTGAAACTCCAAGAAGGTATCGAAGGATCCCGGCTGAAAGTCATTCCAGGCGTTGGTCATTTTTTGCACGTCGAGGCGCAGCCAGAAGTAATCACCGAAATACAGGCTTTTTTGCAGTGAAGCGGTTCCTGTACCTATATAGCCTCGTTCCTATGAGTCGCACAGTGGTGTATATGTTACAGAGTGTTGAGTATCAGCCAGTGCCATATCTGAAATGGTTTTGGCGTACAGAAGACTTCCGCTCGGTTATGAAACGCCGTACACTCGACTACACCCGAGTAGCAAACCTGCTGCGCCGGATAGTGGCACTTGGGATGGCGCTTCAAATAATATGTGGCTGCCTGCTGGTATTGCTTGGGGCACAAGGGTTGATGACGGGCGGGATTTTGTTTGGCTTGGCGACGCTTGTGTCATACCCTGTCGTGTGGGCTCATCTCGTCATTGCACCACTGCTACTAGGAAGACTTTTGGTTGTGGTCGTTCGGGAAAGACGGGCTGCGTCTCTTGGGGCTGCAAGTTTTGCAAAACATACGGGTGTGCGTATAGCTGTCGTCGGTAGCTATGGCAAAACGACTATGAAGGAACTGCTACAAACTGTGCTTTCAGAGGGGATGAAGGTAAAAGCCTCAAAAGGTAACATGAATGTTCTGAGTTCTCATGCTCGGTTTGCCCGAACGATCGAGGGTGATGAAGATGCGCTTATCATCGAGTTTGGGGAAGGCAAGCCAGGGGATATTGCTCGACTGAGTGAGCTTACACGACCAACCCACGCCGTCATAACCGGTCTTGCGCCGGCTCATCTTGATCGGTACAAAAACCTTGATGCTGCAGCCCGGGACATCTTCTCTATCTCCGAGTATGTTCCGTCAAAGTACTTGTATGTCAACAACGAATCAGCCGCTATCACTCCGTACCTACGATCAACCTACCGGAAATTTGATAGCCACAAAGTGCTCGGCTGGGTCGTGTCGTCTGCCAAAACAGACATAACGGGCACCAGCTTTCGTCTTACGAAAGGGGACAGGCGTCTTAAGCTCAGCAGCACACTACTCGGCGCACACCAGGTTGCCCCGCTGGCGTTTGTAGCCGCCTTTGCGCTGCAACTTGGACTAAACGAGGCGCAGGTCGTCGCGGGTATCGCTAAAACAGAGCCGTTTGCACACCGCATGCAGGCATATATGCTCGGTGGAGCCTGGGTTATCGACGACACATACAATGGCAATTTAGAAGGTATAAAAGCCGGTACAGAACTGCTCGCCGGCCTACAAGCACAGCGGAAAATATATGTGACTCCAGGCTTGGTAGATCAGGGCAGTGAAACGGCCAGTATTCATCGCACGGTCGGGCGCCTGATAGCGGCAGCGCACCCAGATGTCGTTGTGCTCATGCAAAACTCTGTCACCGCGCATATCCAGGCAGGGCTGGAAGACACTGATTTTTCAGGAGAAGTTATAGTACAGGATGACCCATTGGAATTTTACACAAACCTCGGTAGCTTTGTCGCGGCAGGAGATGTTGTACTCATGCAAAATGACTGGACAGACAACTATGCATGACAACGCGCTATAATAAAAGAATGCAAACAGTCGCAGTGTTTTTTGGCGGTCAGTCGGCCGAGCATGATGTGTCTATTGTCACGGCGTTGACAGCTATCATAAAGCCGCTTGAGCTAACGAAAAAATATCGAGTTGTGCCAGTCTATGTTGCCAAAGACGGTCGCTGGTACGTCCACGAAAAGCTCAAGCAGATCGCGCTCTATCAGAGCGGTGAGCTAGGTGCTTTCCTATCCCAGGTGAAGCCCACAGGGGTACTTTGCGGTAGTGGGATGAAGCTACTTATTCCGGCTGGATTACGCCGCAAAGAAGTAAGCGTCGACATTGCCTTCCCTGCCATGCATGGAACGCACGGCGAAGATGGCGACCTTATGGGAGTTTTTGAGCTGTGTGGCATACCTTACGTTGGTTGTGGTGTGGCGGCTGCCGCGGTAGCGATGGATAAAGTTCTCGCAAAACAGCTAGTCTATGCTGAAGGCCTACCGGTTACAAAAGGCATATGGTGCACGCGCGAAATGTTCCAAAAAGATCAGGCAACCGTGTTAGGGCTCTGCAAGGGGCTGCGGTATCCACTGTTTGTCAAGCCTGCCCATCTTGGGTCAAGCATTGGGATCAGTCGTGTCGAGACAGAAACAGAACTGCGTAATGGCCTGGAAGTGGCCGCCCATTACGACGACAAGATCATCGTTGAGGAGGCAGTTCATAACCTCGCGGAAGTCACACTACCGATTATCGGCAATGACACTCCGCAGCCAGCTCTGCTCGAGCAGCCAATGGTACACGCCGAAGACTTTTTTGATTTCGAGACCAAATATTTGCACGGTGGGAAAAAGGGTAAAAACCACGCAAAAGCCGGCGGTAAACTGGGATCCCAGGGTGCGCAGGGCTACAGTCGTATCCCGGCCGAGCTTCCCAAGTCACTCTATGACACGGCAGTCCGGCTCGGGCTCGACGTGTACCGGATACTTGGCTGTAGTGGCATTGCCCGCGTCGATATGCTCGTCGATATAAAAGCCAAAAAAGTCTATTTTAACGAAGCAAATCCACTCCCCGGAAGTCTGTACGCTCACAACTGGGCGCAGGCTGGCATATCTAAAGTTGCACTCGTGGAAAAACTGGTTGCCTATGCCCTTGAACGCCACGCCGTCCGTGCCAAACTGACTACCACATTCACTACCAACTTTCTCAAACAGTTTTAAACAAAACCTGCCTCTGTTACAATAGGCTTCTATGAAGCGGTACAATCCAAAAGAAATCGAACCAAAGTGGCAAAAGCTGTGGGATGAGGAGCAGGTGTATAAGGCTGACCTCACTTCTCCAAAACCAAAATATATTGCCATGAGCATGTTTAACTATCCGAGCGGAGCAGGTATACATATTGGCCACGCCATGAACTATACCATCTCTGACGTGATGGCACGATTCAAGCGGCAGCAGGGGTATGAGAGCTATCACCCGGTCGGCTGGGACGCCTTTGGTTTGCCGGCTGAAAACTACGCTATCAAAGCTGGCGTATCGCCTCAGCAAAGCATGGCAAAAATCATCCCAAGTTACCACGAACAGTACAAAGCCATGGGCTGGAGTAATGACTGGAGCAAGGAAATCAGCACCCATCTGCCAGAGTATTACAAATGGACGCAGTGGATTTTTGCGAAAATGCATACAGCAGGCATGGCTTACCAAGACGCCCGCCAGCAGTGGTGGTGCGAAAAGTGCCAGACCGTCCTAGCCAACGAACAAGTCATCGACGGCAGATGCTGGCGGCACGACAGCGCCGACGACCCCGAGGTGAAAAAGCGCGAGGTCAAGCAGTGGTTCTTTAAAGTCACCGACTACGCCGACGAAATGCTCGAGGCGACAGATGCGCTTGACTGGTCAGACATGGTCAAAACTGCTCAGAAAAACTGGATTGGTAAGAGTAAGGGCGCTGAAATCAGTTTCAGCATTGCAGGGTTGAACGAAACTGCACCTGTTTTTACGACCCGGCCAGATACTATCTACGGCGCAACCTTTTTGGTGCTGGCGCCGGAGCACCCGCTTGTGCCAATGATTACGAAAGATACACAGCGAAGTAAAATTGAGGCTTATATTATAGAGGCGGCCAAAAAATCCGAGCTGGAACGCCAGGAAAACAAGGTGAAAACAGGTGTCTTTACGGGCGCATATGCACGTAACCCAGCAACTGGCAAAGACATCCCCATATGGATTGCCGACTACGTACTGACTGGCTACGGCACCGGGGCTATTATGGCTGTCCCCGCCCACGACGAACGTGACCATGAGTTTGCGCTGAAATTCCAGCTGCCTATACGGCGTGTCGTACAAAACGACACGCCGGACAGCGAATGTTCGGCCGACGAAGGAACCATGATGAATTCGGGTGATTATGACGGACTGAGTAGTAGCGAGGCGCGGGAAAAGATTGTGGCAGATTTTGTCGCCCGTGGGCTGGCAGTGGAGAAAACCAACTTTCGCATACGCGACTGGAGTGTCAGCCGACAGCGGTACTGGGGCGCGCCCATTCCGATTGTGCACTGTCCGACCGACGGGGCTGTGCTAGTACCGGACGATCAGCTACCAGTGGTTCTGCCAGAGCTGACCGATTTTGCACCAAGCGGCGATGGTCGCAGTGCGCTGGCGCGGGCGACTGACTGGCTGCAAACGACCTGTCCGACTTGCGGCGGTCCGGCCGAGCGCGAAACCGACACGCTCGATACGTACATTTGCAGCAGCTGGTACGAACTGCGCTATTTTGACCCACACAACAGCGAAAAACCATTTGACTCTGCTCTCGCTAACAAATGGATGCCAATAGATTTCTATAACGGCGGCGACCATGCCACGGCGCACCTTATCTACGTACGTTTCATCGCCCGCTTCTTCCATACACTTGGGTTGCTCGACGACCCAGAGCCGTTCAAAAAGTTCCTGTTCAACGGCAAGGTGACCGCCAGCGACGGCACCATGTTTAGCAAGAGCAAGGGCAACGGCGTTGACCCGCTCGAAATAATTGCCCAGGGCTACGGTGCCGATGCACTGCGTACCTACCTGATGTTTGCCGCACCACTTGATCTTTGGATTCGTTGGGATCCGCAGGGCGTGCCTGGTACCTACCGCTTTTTAAACCGCCTTTTCAACCTGGTCCAAGAGTTTGTAGCGTCGAAAGATGAGGCCGCGTTAGCGGTCGAACCGCCGCACAGCGGTGACGCGAGCGAACAGCGAGCGGGGGAGTGGAGGCTGGGTTCGAGCGAAGCGATGAATTCACCGCAAGAGGGGCGAGCCCCTCTTGCGCCACATATAACCGGAGAAGCCCTCCTGCGGGCTGTTCATCCCGCCATACAGAAAGTCACCGCCGACCTAGAAAACCAGCGCTACAACACTGCCATAGCTGCCATGATGGAAGTCACTAACACGCTGTATGTACTGAAAGCGAAGGATGGATTCACCGACCGTGCTAGCTGGCAGTTTTCGCTCGAAAGCCTCGTTGCGCTTGTGGCACCGTTTGCCCCGCACGTGGCTGACGAACTCTGGCACGAGCTTGGTCGTAGCACAAGCGTGCAGCATGACAGCTGGCCAGTGCTAGACGAGCGGTATCTTGTAGCAGACACACTCACGCTCGCCGTTCAGATAAACGGCAAAATCCGCGGTGAAATAACCGTCTCGGCAGACACAGATGAAACCACGGCTATAGAAGCTGCCAAACAAAACGAAAAAGTCGCCACCTACCTCAACGGCCACGACATCATAAAAACCATCTATGTCAGAGGAAAACTCATCAGCTTCGTCGTACAGTAGCAATCAGCTCGGACGTTTGTAGATAAGCTCTGCGGGCGTGTTTAGATCTTGCGCATTTTGAGGAATGACGAACACTGCCTTCGACGTTACTGTAAACCTTTCAGGCAACCTATCGAAGCTATCGATAGCTTTTTGGAGAGGGCCGGGAGAGACAATTCCTCCAATGGGTGGTGACTGGTTCGCTTCTGCTTCCAAACAGAAGCTGATGATATCGTACATTCCAGTACCGGAAAGCTTTGACTTTGTTCTGGTACGTTCCTCGATGAGGGTTTTTGATATAGCCAGCGCGGTTCTTTCGCGATCTTGAAACGAACCTGATTCCAGCTCTTTTTTACCTACACCAAGATAAGCCGTCAGGACAATGTTGATAGCAGGCTTCACGTCTGAAGCCCCGTCATGATCAATGGTGGTCATGTAGCAAGTGGTCTGTGTCTCGGGGTGGGAACAACCGGCCATAGGTGCGGTCAGAGCCGCAGCCAATAAAACCGAAACGGAGCGTTTCATCAAATTATTATAACATATTATTTTAATATCCTTAAAACAGTTTTATTGCAAAGTTGAATAATACAGTACAATACTGTAGAATTTAATGTAATTAGCAATAAAACTTCGAGAAGGAGTTAGTACATCTATGGGTAAGCCAAAGAAACGAACCAGTCCCCGCGCCACTGGCGCACGCCGGAGCCACCTTATCGTAAAGCTGGCACGTGCCGTCAATAAAAAATCACCAGTCAAGGCCTATACGACGCGCCGTGAAAGCGGCAAGCGCCTCGCGGACATAGTAAGTTAGTAAATAGTTTCAAGGCGCCTCGTATCATTACTTGCGCCAGATATAATCCTATGACCCTTATAAACTACCGACTACCGATTACTAACTTTACAAAACGGAGTTTTGTATATGGCTTCTAACCGCCACCTAGGCCGCATCGTCGCACTGCAAACACTGTATGAGCTAGATTTTCGCCGCGAAGCAAACGATGACTCCTGCGATCTGGGGCTCGTACTCAAGCGCAACATCGGCCGCTACGAATCAACGGTCGACGATGTGTTTTTCATAGAAGAGCTTGTCAAGGGTGTCGTGCGCTACGAAAAAGAGCTTGATGATGAGCTTCGTCCGCTAGCACCAGAGTGGCCACTCGAACAAATAGCGCGGATGGATCGAGTAGTGTTGCGGATGGGTCTGTACGAACTGCATCATGAGCCAGATGTACCACCAAAGGTAGTCATAAACGAGGCTGTCGAGCTCGCCAAAGCATTTGGCGGGGACAACTCGAGCAAGTTTATCAACGGCGTACTGGGTACTGCACTAAAAAACAAGGGCACTATTGCCGAAGATCCTGTGGCCGCAAAAGCGCCCAAGAGCACGCCAAAGGGTACTGCTGTGAAGGCTTCTACAAAAGCAAAAGCCGTGAAGCCAACAGATACCAAAAAGCCATCCGGGACGAAGCCAGCGAAGCCTGCCGTCGCTAAAACCGCAAAGAAGGCGAAGTAACCCTATGTCGGAGCATAAACGCAAACATCGTCCCATCGAGGGCATAAAAAAGCCTATTGAGGGCATACGCAAGTTTGTTACCAGGAAGCCTGCTATCCAGGAAGTCGTGCACGAAACAACCTCTGGCGGTATTGTGTTTCGTCGCAACGAAAAAACCGGTGCAACAGAGATATTACTCATAAAAGACGCAAAAAACCGCTGGACGATCCCTAAAGGTCACGTCGAAGAGGGCGAAGAGCCAAAGCAGACCGCTGAACGGGAAATACGCGAGGAGACGGGCCTACAAGACATGAAGGTCATGCAGTGGCTCGGAAAAGTCAATTTCCGCTACCGGCGCAACCACACGTTGGTACTTATGACTATGCATATCTACCTTGTCGAGGGACGGGGCAACACGAACCGCCTACACCCCGAAGATTGGCTGAGTGATATACAGTGGCTACCCGCCGCTCAGGCAGTGGACGCGATTGCGTATGAAGACATAGGCAAACTTATGCTCGCCGGGATGAAAAAAGTAAGAGAAAGAAAGGGATAGTTGGTAGTTTTTAGTTTGTAGTTATTGGCCAAATGCTAAAAACTATAGACTGCTCACTATAAACTCAAGCTTATGGACACGACACCGTACCAAAATATAGCCATCGCAAAGCTAGGCGGGGCGTTTACTAACCTACAAATACTTATCACGGCATTTACCCATCGCTCGTATCTAAACGAGCACAAAAAATCGGTCAGTGAGCACAACGAACGGCTAGAGTTTCTCGGCGATGCCGTGCTAGAGCTCGTGGTCACCGAATATTTGTACTTGAACTACCCTGACCCAGAAGGAATTCTTACCAATTGGCGGAGTAGCCTGGTGCGTACCGAGAGTATTTCTGCCGCAGCTGACAGGCTCGGGTTTGAACCACTGCTGCGCTTGAGTCGAGGGGAGAAGCGTGGCACCGACCGAGCACGTGCTCAGATACTGGCAAATTGTTTCGAGGCAGTCACCGGGGCTCTGTACCTAGAGCGAGGGTACGAGGCGTGTCAAGTATTTATAACTGAAAACATTCTCTCTACCTTCGATAACATTTTAAAAACAGGGTCGTGGATGGATCCGAAATCTCGTTTGCAGGAAGTGACACAGAGTCAGCAGGGCGCAACGCCATCGTACCGAGTATTGAGTGAGGTTGGCCCTGATCACGAAAAAGAGTTCACGGTCGGTGTCTACGTAAATGACAAGCTTGTTGGGAGCGGAACTGGCCCGAGCAAACAAACCGCCCAAGTCTCTGCTGCCTCCGCTGCCCTGAAAAAATACCTATAGTAATGGAACTGGTGGGAGGCATTGACAACAGGGGTGGATAAGTGGTACACTGACGCGAGTCAACAACGTAATGGGAAGGAAACAGCGAATGTTAGTAATTCGTTTGCAGCGCACTGGCCGTAAGGGTCACGCACAATTCCGCGTAGTCGTTCAGGACTCACGCCGGACCCCAACCAGCGGCAAAATCGTCGCTCAGGTGGGTACATACAACCCTCATACCAAAGAAGCAGTGCTCGTTACCGAGCGCGTCCAGCACTATCTAGAGCATGGTGCGCAGCCGAGCGACCGTGTGGCGCTACTGCTCAAAAAAGAAGGTGTCAAGCTACCATCTTGGGTACAACTGCCCGCAAAGCAAACTGCCAAAATTCGTAATGCCGAAAAACTTCGTCGCAACCAGCCTAAAGAAGAGCCTAAAGAAGAGCCTAAAGAAGAGCCTAAAGAAGAGCCTCAAGTAGAAAATCCTGTCGAAGCTCCAGTAGCTGAAGCAGCCAGCGAAGCAGCAGCCGAAACGCCAACTACCGAGCCCGAAGCAGTCGCCGAGACCCCAGCCGAGTAAGCTCGTTAGAGGCAACCAAATCGTTCACATCCGCGTATATGTACGCTATACTACCAGTGTCAGATAAGCCAGAGGAGGCAGCATGTCAGCAACAATAGATGAACAATTTGTCGAGTATGTCGTAAAGTCGCTCGTGGGCAAGCCTGATGCCGTGAGTATACAGCGCAGTGTTGATGAAAAGGGCGTGTTACTCGAACTCACCGTCGATGCGGAAGATCTTGGCCGCGTGATCGGTAAACGTGGCGCGACCGCACAGAGCATTCGCACACTTTTACGCGCACTTGGCACGAAACAAGAGGCTCGCTACAACCTAAAGATTGTCGATGTTGACCGTTTAGACGAAAATGGCAATCCTTTGCCACGCCCTGAACGCCCAGATCGCGAAGATCGTTTCGAACGCGACGCTACGCCAGCTCCATCTGCAGCTCCAACGGTGACTGCTAGCGACGATGACGGCGATAGTTTTGTAACCTCGCTCAAAAGCGATGATGACGACGAGCAACCAGCCGAAAAACGCCAAAGCGACACGGTTGCACGGACTCGTGCCGAACTGGCTGATCTTGACGACCTAGATATCTAGCAGGCGGTATCGTCTGAGCACCACAACCCACTTCGCCTGAAGACAAAGCGGGGAAAATATCAAAACGCAAAGGCTCTACTTCTCAGTGGCTTTGCTACTCGTTTTGACAGCCGAGGCTAGAACGCTTCAGGGCTGTATCGCTATCGGCAAGACAGCACTTTCTCAAACAGCCCGACCCATGTCAACAGTTGTCAGAGCCATCAACACGCCAGCCAGGATCCTTCACTAAACCAGTAGCTACATTGCGTGCGGGATATATTTACTAGCGGCCTGCGGTCGCCACGTTACCATGTATTGATCAGTTTGATGGTGTTAAAAAACTGTATACCCCTTGTGCTTTAGGGGTGAGTGTGCTAGGGTAGTAAGAGTCTGTACAAAGACTAACACTGATAAAACAAAAACATCTAACAGCTCTTGCGAGCCAACGACTTTTACACCGTTGGGAGCTTTATGTGACAAAACCACCTCTGGTAACAGAGGTGGTTTTGGTGTATGCTGGCAGTAATGAGAATCCAAATAATAACTTTGTTTCCAGAAATGTTCACAGGGGTGCTCGGCAGCAGTATGCTATGGAAGGCGGCCGACCGCGGCATTGTGACCTATGAGTTTATAAACTTACGAGACTTTGGAATAGGGCCGCGCCAGCAGGTCGATGATACACCGTATGGCGGTGGGGATGGCATGCTGCTGAAGCCCGAACCGCTCGTCGCCGCCATTGAGCATGCCAAAACAAGAGTCAAGAGTCAAGAGTCAAGAGTCAAGGTGCTCCTGCCGACGCCAAGGGGGAAAATGTATAAACAGTCACATGCAAAGCGGCTGGCGGTGGAATGCGACGAGCTTATCCTCGTCTGTCCACGTTACGAAGGCTACGACGAGCGCGTGACGCAATGGATAGATGAACAATTTTGCGTGGGCAATTACGTGCTTACGGGTGGTGAGCTTCCGGCTATGACCATTCTAGACAGCGTTGTCCGCCTACTACCCGGAGTGCTTGGTGGCGAAACCAGTACCGAGGTAGAATCGTTTCAAGACGATGATACAACCATAGAATACCCTCAATACACGCGTCCTGCAGAGTTCCGCGGGCTTACAGTCCCAGAGGTTCTCCAGAACGGCAACCACGCCGCCATCGCCCAGTGGAGAGAGCAGAAGTAACCGTAATTAGTTCAACGCCTCGGCGCAGTTGCACGCTACTTGCTTTCTCGGTGATATACTAGAGTTGTTAAGCGGAGTGTACGTGTATGAAACTATTTCGAATAAAACCTGTTTTCGCGCATTGTGATTTACCGTGCGGGGTGTATGACCCGGCGCAAGCTCGTATAGAAGCCGAGAGTGTCAAGGCTATGATGGAAAAATATGAGGGGCTGGACGAGCATAATAAACTTCGCGCCGTGGTGCTTATAGAGCAGCGTGCAGAGCTAGTGAAGCACCACCTATGGGTGCTCTGGACTGATTATTTCAAACCACTACACCTGGAAAAATACCCAGACTTACACGATAAATTTTGGCTGGCCACCAAACAGGCTGGCGAGTGCAAACACCATCTGGACGTTGCCGAGGCGGATAAGCTGCTCACCATGATAGACGAGATTGCCGATATATTTTGGCAGACTAAGAAAAACTAGAGGCATGAGTCAAGAGCCAAGGGACAAGATAAATCCCAAGAAGCGGTTCATACTGGTGCGCCGTGTGGTCGGGAAAAGCATGTGGCCTATTTTAGACCAAGGACAGGTTGTTTTTGCTGTACGCAAAAGGACGTACGCACCGGAAGATGTTGTCATCATCTTGCACGAAGGTAGAGAAAAAATCAAACGCATCCGGGGCATCGAATGCAAAAAATACGATGTGCGAGGCGATAACCCCTCCAAAAGCACCGACAGCCGCCAGTTTGGGCTTATTGAGTACCATGATATTGTTGGTAAGGTTATGTGGCCTCGGGTGTAGAGTGCCGTTATTCGACTATTGAGTGACTCTGAGTTGTTTTGAGCGGAAGATCCTTTAGGTAGAGTGCAATGACAAATGCGAGAACGGTAAAGGGTATAGCGTACAAAAACACATCCGCAAAAGAAAGAGCAAAGGCGTCAACTATTTTCTGGTAGGTAGCCGGCGGTAGGTGGGTTAGCGTGTCGAGCTCTTTCACCCCCCCGGCAAAATGTTCTCCAGGTGGTAAGCTAGTTGCCAAGTGGTGACCCAACCGATTTGTTAGGATTGCTCCAAATAGAGCCGCGCCAAGACTACTCCCCATACTGCGGAAAAACGTGACAGTAGATGTCGCCGTGCCCATTTCTTCTCGTTTGACGGCGTTTTGGACAGCGAGCGTGGTAACGGGCATAGTTAGACCAAGCCCAAAACCGAGTAAAGACATCCAGACACCAATCACTATACGATTGGTGTCGATCGCGATGTGACTAAACAGGTAAAAACTCAGAGCGACTACCACGGCACCGATTATCGGGAAACGTCGATACTTGCCAATTTTTGACACCATACGACCGGTGCCGATAGAGCCGATCATCATACCGGCGACAAACGGCAACATCATAAGGCCAGATTTGGTGGCCGAATCGCCCCGAACGAGCTGCTGGTACTGAGGGAGAAAAATGAGCGCCCCAAACATAGACACCCCGAACACAAAGCTAAGCATGGAGGAAACGCGAATAATGCCATTTTTGAAAAGGTGCAGCGGTAAAATTGGCTCTTTGGCATAGCGCTCGCGCCACACAAACAGAACGGCAAAAATAAGACTGCTCGCAAACAGCCCTACAATATGCTTTGAGCCCCACGGGTACTGGACACCGCCCCACACAGTGGCGAGCAACAGTGACACAACGCTTGCAGAAAGCAGACTTGCGCCGAGCCAGTCCACGGCATGATGGGATTTTGCAAACGGAACGTGTAGTCGAGAAGCGATCATACTGAGCGCCACGAGGCCTATTGGTAGGTTGATGTAAAACACCCAACGCCAGCTGAGATGGTCGGTAAACAGCCCGCCCAAAAGTGGGCCAAGCACGCTCGAGATACCAAACATCGCCCCAATAAAACCCTGGTATTTCCCTCGGTCGCGCGGCGGTACGATGTCGCCAATAACTGCCATTGCGAGTGACATTAAAGCGCCACCTCCGATCCCCTGCAGGCCACGGAACACAATGAGCTGACTCATGTTTTGGGAAAGCCCGCACAACATAGACCCGACCAAGAAAATACCGATGGCGATCATAAAGATCTTTTTTCGTCCAAACATATCGCTAATTTTGCCAAACAAAGGGGTTGCGACTGCGCTGGTCAGCAAATAAGCCGTTGCAACCCAAGAATATTCGCTCAGTCCATGCAGCTCTTCGGCGATTCTCGGCAGGGCGGTAGACACAACAGTTTGATCGAGTGCTCCCAGAAACACCGCCAATGCAATCGCCGTCATGACGGTCATAATCTGACTATGCGTCAAAGGTTTGCTGTGGTCAATGGCTTGTGCTCCGGCGTGTGGCTTAAACAGTTTTTTCATTTTTTCCATCTGGGATTGTTAATTTCTCTCTGTTGGCGTAACTTCGTGCTGCAACGCATGTAAAATTTTGCGGTTCGCATTGACGAGCAACTGCATCTCGGCGTCGGTGAGCTCGGCTGTCGCGCGTTGTATGGTGCGGTAGCGTTCGGATTCAATAGCGCGGAGCTGCGTATTACCCTCTGGAGAAAGCCGGAGGGCGAAGCTCCGACGGTCGCTCTGTCGTACTGAGCGCTCTACGAGACCCTGTGTAGTTAGGGTATCGAGCAGTTGCGAAACTGCACCTGGTGTCATGGACAGTTTGCTTGCTAGAGTTTGACTGCTGACTGGTTCGTGCTGCTTGACGGCAAAAAGCAAGCTGAGCTGACTAATCGTCAGGTTGCTACCATCGATACAACGGTAGGTACGCCCCTGGAGAGTACGTTTAATGCTTGAAATCAATGAAAGGAGTTCAGATATAGTTCGGGTTCGATCCATAGTTTAGAACCTAAACTATATAGTAGTTAAACTAATCCGGCAACCAAGACTTAGGATATGTTGGTTCTCACGTCACTCAGCCAGGCACGATAGGCGGGCGCAAGTTCTAGGCCGAGGTGTTTTCGAGTGACGAATCTTCGGCAAGCTGTACACCACTCTCAACAGCCTTGTTTTCAGACACTACTGCCGCACCTTCCTGTGTATTGTTGCCATGAGGCCATGTCCAGTTACGAACTTCTGGCATATCAAGGCCATTTTCTTGGATGTAGTTGGTATGCTGAATGAGTTTTTGCTGCATAGATTCGTACAAACGCTTTGCAGCTTCTGTTTCGATGGGCACTCGTTCGATGACATCCATAACCAAGTGGAAGCGATCCATATCATTTTTTACCGTCATATCAAAGGCTGTCGTAATCGTACCTTCTTCCTTGTAACCACGGACATGTAGACGATGGTTGTTGCGGCGGTACGTCAGGCGATGGACAAGCCACGGGTGACCATGGAAGGCGAAGATGATTTCTTTGTTGGTGGTAAAGAGGCGGTTGTACTCAATGTCGCTCAGACCGTGAGGGTGCTCTGTGTCGGGCTGTAAACGCATAAGGTCAACGACATTGATGACGCGAATTTTAAGTTCTGGCAAATGCTCGCGAAGGATCGACACAGCAGCCATGCTTTCCAGCGTTGGGATGTCACCCGCTGCGGCCATGACGACGTCGGGTTCTTCTACATCTTGGTCGTTTGACGCCCAGTCCCACACACTAACACCAGCGGTACAGTGTTCGACGGCCTGTTCCATGGTGAGCCACTGGGGAGCTTCATGCTTGCCGCAGATGGTAAGGTTGATGTAGTTACGGCTACGTAGACAGTGATCCATTACGCTTAGCAGACAGTTGGCATCGGGGGGTAGATAGACACGGCTTACGGCAGCTTTTTTGTTGACGATGAAATCAATAAAGCCAGGGTCTTGGTGAGTAAAGCCATTGTGGTCTTGCCGCCACACATGAGAAGTCAGGAGATAATTGAGTGACGAAATCGGTTTGCGCCACGGCAGTTCGTTGCACATTTTGATCCATTTTGCGTGCTGACTGGCCATGGAGTCGACGATGCGGATGAAGGCTTCATAACTGTTTAATATGCCGTGCCGACCAGTGAGCAGATAGCCTTCAAGCCAGCCTTCGGCTTGGTGCTCACTGAGCTGCGAGTCAACAACCATGCCGTCGGTACTCAGAAATTCGTCACTTTCTTTGACCCGTGCATTCCACTGGCGGTTCGTAACTTCGAACACCGATTCGAGGCGGTTTGAGACTGTTTCGTCTGGGGCGAACATGCGGAAATTGCGCTGCTCTGCATTGAGTTTCATAACGTCTCGTAGCCAGGGTCCGAGCATATGGGTATTGCCTGCGTTCACTATACTGGGGTACTCTACGTCAACTGCGTAATCACGGAAATCGGGTAGGCGTAGCTCACGGAGCAGGGCGCCGCCGTTTGCGTGGACGTTTGCACCCATGCGACGCTCGCCTTTCGGTGCGAGCGCTTCGAGCTCAGGTTTTAGCCGTCCATCTTCTTCAAATAGCTCATGTGGTCGGTAACTCTGGAGCCATTCTTCGAGCAGGGGCAGATTTTCTTTGTTGTGCTCGTCGACGATGAATGGCACTTGGTGGGAGCGGAAGTTGCCCTCTACGATCTTGCCATCGACGATCTTTGGCCCTGTCCATCCCTTGGGGGAGATGAAAATAATCATCGGCCAGCGTGGACGTGTCGAGTCACCGGCCTCACGAGCATTTGTCTGAATCCGCTTTATCTCGGTAACCGCTTCATCGAGCTTGGCTGCCATAAGCTGATGCATTTTTTCTGGGTCATCACCTTCTACAAAGTACGGCGTCCAACCGTACCCGCGGAACAGTTGCTCCAGCTCGTCTCGTTCGATCCGGGCGAGTAGCGTTGGATTGCTAATTTTGTAGCCGTTGAGGTGCAAAATAGGGAGGACAACTCCATCTGTTTTTGGGCTGAGGAACTTATTGCTGTGCCAAGCTGTGGCGAGTGGACCTGTTTCGGCTTCGCCATCACCGACGACACAGGCGGCGATCAGGTCGGGATTATCAAAAACAGCGCCAAATGCATGGCTGAGCGAGTACCCCAATTCGCCTCCCTCGTGAATCGAACCCGGTACTTGTGGCGACACATGGCTACTCAAACCGCCTGGCCACGAAAATAGCTGAAACAGGCGTTTCATGCCAGCTTCGTTTTGGGGCATATCGGGGTATATTTCACTCCAGGTTCCTTCGAGGTAGGTGTTGCCCATAAGGGCTGGTCCGCCATGACCAGGGCCGGAAAGATAGATCATGTTGAGGTCAAATTTGTTGATAATACGGTTCAAGTGGACATAGATGAAATTTTGTCCCGGCGTGGTTCCCCAATGGCCGAGGAGCATTTGTTTGACGTCAGAGAGTTCTAAAGGCCGCCTGAGTAGTGGGTTGTCTCGCAAATAAATCTGTCCGACAGATAGGTAGTTTGTCGCTCGCCAGTAGGCGTCGATTTTTTGTAATAGTTCTTGTGAGAGCGGTGCATCGATGGTTTCCACGGCTCAAGCCTCCTTTATGGTTTGTAGTGTTTGTCGAGCGATCATCAGGGCCTCATTGGTCGGAATTACGTGGACGCCTACCGGCGAAGCATCGGCCGATATCAATCGTGCATTACGATGGTTACGATCCCAATCAAGTTCAATACCGAGATACTTCAGTTCTCGGCAAATACGACGTCGGATCTCGGCCGAACGCTCACCAATCCCGCCAGCAAAGATCAAACTATCGACCCCTCCGAGCGCAGCTGAAAACGCGCCGATGGTTTTACGGATATTGTAGCAAAAAAGCTCCACGGCTTCGGCCGCACGTTCGTCAGTTATCTGGTTTTGGAGCAAGGTGTGCATATCTGCTGTCGTCTCGGACACACCAAGTAGCCCAGACTCTTTGTTTACCATATGATTAAATTGCTGTGGTCCTTGGTCGGATATTCGGTGTAAGTACCAAACGACACCGGGGTCAAGATCTCCCGATCGAGTACTCATGGGTATACCCGAGGCTGGCGTAAAGCCCATGGTCATATCTATAGGCTTGCCGCCACGGACTGCAGCCAAGCTTGCGCCGCTTCCTAGATGGGCGAGGATGATTTTCCCGTGGGCAGCAGCAGCCCCCTCATGCTTGGTAAAATCACTGAGCAGGTAGCTGTAGGAAAGACCGTGAAACCCGTAGCGTCGTACGCCTTGTTTTTCCAGACGACGAGGGAGGGGTAGTATGCGCGCTACTCGGGGAAGGTCACGGTAAAATGCCGTATCGAAGCAGGCGACATGAGCACACTTTGCGAAAATAGCGCGGAGCTCCTTAATGCTCTCGAGAGCGGCTGGGAGATGGTCGGGGTCAAGGTTTTGGAGCAGCTTTAGGTCTTCGATAGTTTTGTCGCTAATACGGTGGGGAGCCGTGTAATCTTCGCCACCATGCACCACGCGGTGACCAACGCCTTCGACGTTCGCTATGCCAATTGTGGACTCAAGCCAATCTACCATACGTTTTGTTGCAGCTGGGTGGTTGGGGGCAGATACGTGCTCGTCGTGTTTTTCGCCATCAAGGCTGACTGATTGAAAAACAGCATTCTCCTGACCGATATTTTCGATACTTGCAGCGCACGCCTGCTTGAGGGGTTGTGCGTGAAAAACTGCCACCTTGAGACTGGAGGAACCAGCGTTTATCGTTACTATATAGCGCACATCGAAACCCACCCAGAGATTTTAAGCATAACCATAGTATGCCGAGTGGGGGTAACTCTTGTCAACAGGAGATATGCAGAAATGTGTTACAAACCATTAAAATGTCCAAAAGGGTGTTTGGCAGGGGCTGATGTGAAAATTATCACACGGTATACGTAAAATAGTTCACTGTCGGCGGCTGGCACACACTATATAGTAGGGCATGGTAGGGAGGAACTGCCATGCAACAACAAATACTTGCACAACTACGCGTCACCCCACGTGACGAAGTAGAGCTGCGTGCCTTTTTGTCTCGGCTGGGACGGAAGTGGCAGGCGAAAGCTGCTCGTCGTTGGCACGTGCGCGATTTGCTACGCGTCTAGCGCTTGTGGTGGGCGCTGCCGCGAGCTTGAGTGATGTTTTCAAAGCCATCTTGCGCCAATAAACGGCCGAGCTGGCGATTGATGTCACCAATGAGCTGTGGCCCCTCGTAAATCATGCCAGTTATGAGGCCAACTAAACTGGCACCGAGCTGTATTTTACGGTACGCGTCTTCGGCGCTAAACACTCCTCCTACACCGATAATTGTGAGGCGATCACCATACTCGACATAGGTGCGCCCTATCAATGCCTCACTGAGCTTTTGGGTCGGAAGTCCACTAAGGTTGCCTTTCACCTGGGATGGCAAGTCTTCAGATGGTATTGCACTTCGTTGTTTGTTGAGGTTTCCGATAGTAACACCCTGTACGTTGTGGCGGACGATGACTTCGAGTAGTGCTCGAAACTCTTCCCAGGGGTGGTTAATGGGCATTTTTATCCAAATAGGTTTATCGACGTGCAGTTCGTCGATGGCGCCCAAGAGCTGGTCCAGGCGCCGTGGGTCGGTAAAGGGCTCTCCTCCGTAGGTGTTCGGACACGATATATTGATTTCAAGGACACGTATACTTGGTTCGGTCTGTAGGAGCTTCAGGCTGCCTACATAATCAGCTACGGCTGCCTCGTCGTCACAACTTGCTTTGTTGTTTGTTTTTGCGATCGACACCACCAGAGGGAAGTTAACAAATAGTGCCTGCTCGTATCTGCGAAGTCTTTCTCGAACTTGCTTAGCGCCTTCGTTCGCAAGACCAACGTGCACCACTAAAGATTTTTGTTTCGGGAGGCGGTAGAACCACGGGCGAGGGTTGCCTTCGCACGGATATAGTGTCACTGAGCCACCTGTCATGAACCCGAAACCGATAGCTTTCATGGTTGGAGCGAGCTCAACGTTTTTGTCAAACCCTGCCGAAAGGCCAACGGGGTTTGCGATGTACACGCCATCTATCGTCTGACCTAGACGTTTGTCATCGCGCCATGCCCACGACGAGCTGAGGAGGGCATTGCTCCAACCAAATTTTTGACGCACATGGCTGACCCTGAGAAGGCGCCCATGGACATGGTCTGGCGACGAGCGAAAGAGGATAGGCTTGAAAAGCCGTTTGTAGAGCGCACCAGATAATTTCGAAAGAGGAACGATCATACTGACAGTATACTCGCTGTTGATAGTCTTGTCAGACATCACAGTGGAGTGCTGCAGGTTTTTATGGGTTCCCACGTCATCAATGCACGGTGGGCTCTACATTCCGATCTCGTCGAGGAGTTTGGCAAGATGTCGAGCATCGAGCTGAGACGTGTCTATGCCGCGCTGTTTTGCGATGATATACCCGTGAATGATACGCTTCATTCGCTCGGCATCACTCCGCCAGAATGGTCCAATACTGGTTTCTTGCTCTTTGTTCATAACTCTTGTCAAAATTCGCACTCCTCCGAAAAACGGCCCCACCGAACATGAGGCACTCAAAATGTCTTCGATACGAAAGCTCATCGTGTCAGCCATAAAAAAGAAAAAGCGTCGCGTCACGGTAATCTTCACCCGGTCAATCGAAAGGGTGTGAGGAAAAAGCGTCAGAGGAAAAATGGTTGATGCTTCGATCATTATTTCTTCTGAGTCTGCGATAGTATCGTGCAGGGCTTGCACCGACTCCTCGGCCGTCATCGGCTGGACAGGCTGCGGCGCAGGTACGTACGAGTCTGGCATTTCAGGTTGTGGGTTTGCGGGCAGGATATTGGATCCTTGTTGGGTATGTTGCATAGACCTTCTCCAAATCTTTACACTACTATAACCGACACAGCGAAAAGCTTCTGTGAGGTAACTCACTGCAATCAGCTCGGTGTTTTTTACCAGGGGTTTAGCGACCTAATCAGTTGCGTTTTGGTAAAAAAACCTGCATAGTAAAAGGGTTAATAAGGAGAAATGTACTATGGCAAAGTTTGAAGTATATCCAAGCAAAAACGGGTACCGCTGGCGCCTCAAGGCTGGCAATGGTGAAGTTGTTGCTATCGGCGAAGAGTACACCACCAAAGATGGTGCTATGCGTGGCTGCGAAGCGGTCGCACGTGCAGCCACCAGCGCTGACATTGTAGAAGTCGACTCGTAAGCCCTAACCTTTCGGTGCGGATAGTGCGCAACACGCAAAGCCATCGCAGCCAAAAAACCCAGACACGGTCTGGGTTTTTTGGTGAGCTCGCTCACAGTTTTCTTGTAGGGTGGTGTACGGTATGACTACATGCAGTTTCGTATGATAGCGAAGGTTAGTTACAGCAAACTTCAATAAATCCGAAAGGAAACAATCAGTATGAAAGACGAATATCACGCTCCACACACAACCGCCACGAGTTGGGTAACTTGGCTTGCACTCGCAGTTGCTTCACTGGCACTAGTGCTAGGCTGGATGGCCTACAACCGAAGTGGTAAAGATCTTGAGGACAGCGTAAAGGATACCACTACGACGGTAGTCGATGAAGCTGGTAACAAGGCCACGCAGGCAACCGACGCTGCTGAAAAAGCTGTAGACACCGGCCCAGATGGTGTTGATGACGGCGCGAACTAGACCTCACTCGCAGTTTCGAACCGCATAAAGCACAAAACCCGCTGTTTAGCGGGTTTTGTGCTTGGATATATGCTGTTGGATGAGGGCAATATCGGCAAGGTCTTTTGGTCGCCCAAGCCTTTTTTTGCTTACGACAAGCTTTTCAAGGCTCATAAAGCTCACTCCATCGATCTCAAATGAACCAGTCCGAAGCTGAGACAGTTTTTCTCCCATATAGACCATCATAAGCTGGTAGCCATTGCGTGACAGGACTCGCTTGCCGTCGTCTTGGACGTATTCACGCCAGCCTTTTGCCCGGTATTGTTGGTACAGTTCTTTGCTTACCACTAGGTCGACGTCGTTTGTTTCCCGCAGACCTAATGCCTCGAGCACGCCACCTCCAATAATGACGTAACTCCCCTGTGGGAGCCCAAGCCGCTGCACCATTTCAACCGCCGAACGCCGGCTGTGAGGGTGAGCTTCTATGGCAGCGCTGAGCGTCGGGTAGATGTTTTTCCTACCGATTAGTTCCAGGAGATGGTATCGTTCGAGGAGCTCTTGTAGGTGCGGTGGAACATGAGCGAACCCAAGTTGGATGTCATCGACATTTAGCTTGTGGGCGAGCCTCCGGATGGCTTCGGCTGCCGTAAAGTCGATGTCGTTTATGGCACCAGCGTCGATGATGACCGTCTGGAGCGGTTGATGAGTCTTCTGGATTGCTTGGGTGATACGGTCTATAAAATACGAGGTATTTTCAAAAAATATTGACCCCCCAAAACGGTACACGAGCATGCCGGCCGGTGCTGAGCGATGTTTATGATGTGGGTCGAGACGGGATTCGGCCCACTTTGCAAGCTTCTGATCTCTGAGTAGCACTGAATCTTCTGGGCGATATTGTCGCTGCAGACGCTCGACGATAGATATGATAATCGCGAGGATCACTCCTCGCTGCACACCGAGGATGGCTACACCGAGGAGCGATAGAAGTGCCACGGCAAACTCTGCCCGCCGCACCTTCCAGATCGCTCGGAGCTGAGAAATATCAATCAAATGCAAACCGATTGTACAGACGATGGCTGCAAGCGCTGCCATAGGCATTACGCGGAGTAGCGGAGCGGCAAACAGGAGTGTGAGGGCAATAAGTCCAGCCATATAGACATTGACCATTTGCGTTCGGCCACCATTCTGCTCGCTGGCAATCGTGCGTGGTGGGCTACCGTTGACTGCAAAACCATGCGTGAGCGCCGAGGCGGCATTGGCTAAGCCAAGTGCCAGTAAGTCGCGGTTATCGTCTGTTGGCTCGTCGTGTTTGCTGGCAAAATTTCGTATGGTGGCGGTGCTTTGAGCTAAAATGACCAGTGCAATCGCTGCCGCTGTCGGGGCTAGGGTAATGACCATACTCAGGTTGCTGTGGGGTGTTGGCACCGCTGGGAGTCCAGCCGAAATGGCGCCTACCATGACGAGCCCATACTGTTCAAGCTGGAGTGCGGCAGAGATTGCGATAGCGGCCACGAGGCCAATCAACGCTCCCGGTAGCCCTCGTCTGTTAGCAACAAGCACGATGGCAACAATAGCCAGCGACACAAAGAGCGTCAAGAGACTGATATCCATACGATGGGTTAATATAAAATCAAGTTTATGCAGCAAACTGCCATGAATGTGTAGCCCGAGCATGTCGGGGAGCTTGCCCAGGGTAAGCTGCACGCCAATCCCAGCCAAAAAGCCGATAAAAACCGGTCGTGAAATAAGATCAGCAAAAAATCCAAAGCGAAGCAGACTCATGAGTACCAACGTTGCGGCAGTCACGAGTCCCAAAATCATGACAGCGTTACTATAGGCGGCCGTCCCAACGAGCGCGACACTGCTCGCGCCAGCTGCAACGAGAGCGGCTGTGGCAGAGTCTGCGCCAATCACGAGGTATCTCGAAGCGGTAAAAAGTGCAAAAATGACGGGTGCGAGCAGGGCGCAGTACAGCCCCGTCTGAACAGGCAACCCAACGATGGCCGCAAAGCCAAGTGACTCAGGGATAGCGATGGCAGTTACGACAAGTGCCGCGACGAAATCACGCCGAAATCGTTCAGTGCTGTATGCCTTGAGATCTGCAAAAAGAAAAGAGTTCATGCTTTATCAGTAGTATACGAGTTCTTGCGGAGACTGTACAGGCTTCTTCGGCTACTGGAGTCCCTGCCAGTGAACGAGGAGCTCTGAGGTTGAGCTATCATGGTTAGCAGTGGTTCGATCGGTGAGATTGGTATATAGTTCTTTCGCTAGTATTTTGCCGAGCTCTACGCCCCACTGGTCAAAGCTATTGACTCCCCATATGGCACCCTGAACGAAAATCTTATGTTCGTATAGTGCGATGAGCTGGCCGAGCGTCTGTGGTGTCAGTTTTGACACGAGCAGCGTGGTGCTCGGGCGATTGCCCTCAAACACTCTATGAGGAATGAGTGCTTCGGCCACACCTTCGGCACGGACTTCGTCGGCAGTTTTACCAAAGGCAAGCGCCTGACTTTGTGCAAAGACATTGGCGGTCAGCTTGCGGTGATGAGTACCGCGACCATCGGGGTCATTGAGTGATTGTGCAAAGGCGATAAAATCACACGGAATAAGCCGGGTACCTTGGTGAATCAGCTGATAGAACGCGTGCTGGCCATTGGTACCTGGCTCACCCCATATAATAGGTCCAGTTTGGTAGGAAACATGCTGGCCATCTTTCGTGACACTTTTGCCGTTACTTTCCATGTTTCCTTGCTGAAAATAGGCTGCAAAACGGTGGAGATACTGGTCATAGGGCAATATAGCTTCGCTTTCGGCACCGAGGAAGTTCGTGTTCCATACGCCGATTAGGCCTAGGAGTACCGGAAGGTTTTGGTCAAGCGGGGCGGTGCGAAAGTGCTCGTCCATGGTGTAAAATCCCCGGAGTAGCTCATCAAAATTATCTGGGCCAATAGCTAGCATGATACTGAGGCCAATGGCGCTCGTGAGGCTGTAGCGACCCCCTACCCAATCCCAAAACTCAAACATGTTGGCTGGGTCAATTCCAAAGTCGGTCACTGCCGCCGTATTTGTGCTGAGTGCAACGAAATGTTGTCGAACGGCCGCTGGATCGCCGAGCTGTTCCACGAGCCAGCCTCGGGCGCTCGCGGCGTTCGTCATGGTTTCGTCGGTTGTGAAGGTTTTACTGGCAACAATAAAAAGCGTTTCCGCTGGATCAAGTGCTTGCAGAGTTTCCTCGATATGCGTGCCGTCTATGTTTGAGACAAAATGCAGCGTCAAGTTACGTGAACTATAAAACTTTAAAGCCTCACACACCATTACTGGCCCCAGGTTTGAGCCACCAATCCCAATATTTACGACATGTTTAATACGCTTGCCTGTGTGGCCTCGCCATGCTCCGTCCCGTACAGCCGTGGTAAAGGCTCGCATGTGCGCCAAGACACGCCGGACTTCTGGCATGACATCTTGTCCGTCGACTGAGACTGGTCGATCTGAGAGGTTCCGCAGAGCGGTGTGTAGTACGGCTCGGTCTTCGGTCGTGTTGATTTTCTCTCCGGCAAACATTGCATCTCGCAGTTGCTCGACAGCTCGCTCTGCGGCAAGCTCGAGTAGGAGTTTCATGGTTTCCTCGGTAACTCTGTTTTTTGAAAAGTCAGCGTATATGTCTGCTACCGTCAGTTGGTATGTTCTGCCCCGGTTCTGGTCGGCGGCAAAAAGCTCACGGAGGTGTAATGGTGCCACGGCTGCATGGTGTGCTGTCAGTTTTTGCCATGACGATGTTTGGGTCAGAAGTTGTGTAGAGCTCATGCTTTAACTATAGCATTTATGCCACCCAAAGCAGCAACCAGTCAAAACAGCGCAGTGTTACGCGGTGAGCACATGGCGTGCCGTCCTGTACAATGTGTAGGTGACACCAAGCGATGAAAAAAAGCGACTTCGACAGCAACTTGCCGTGCGGTACAAGCGGGTTTCTAAACAGGAGCTGTTAGCGGCGAGTGCAGCTGTGTGTGAAAAGTTGTATGCCACTGTCGACTGGAAAACCGTCCGCCGCCTGCATTGCTACGGGGCGCATCAGCCGTGGCACGAGATTGATCCGAGCAGCTTACTCCAACGCCTCCAGCGTGAACACCCCTGGATCAACATATCCATCGCCGGCCATGATCTGGTGACGTCACCACCTCGAGACAAATTTGACCTTATCATCGTACCGCTTGTCGGGTACGACGGTACAAATAGACGGCTGGGACGGGGCGGAGGGTGGTATGACCGTTTTTTGGCTGAACAAAAACAAGCTCTGACTATTGGGCTTGCTCACAAATTTGCCGAACTCGAGGCTGTGCCAGTCGAACCCCACGATGTCCTACTCGACCGTATTGTATCTGCATAAGCCTCTGCCAAGGTAGAATCCTAGACTCCACTAGATATTAGGGCGCGCGGTCTCTACGGCTGCAATATCTGCTAAAAACTGAGATTGGAGGGCTGTGATGTTGGGAAAGTCCATCGGTGGACGCACGAAGCGGCCGAGCTCAAAGCTCAGTCTTTGCCCGTAGATCTCTTGGTCGAAGTTAAGGATGTGAATCTCGAGAACGCGTTTGGTTTCGTCGAGGACTATCCGTGGCCCCAGGTAAAGCGCTCCTCTGTAAGCATGTGATCCCAGGTGAACCACGCAGGCATAGACGCCTTCTGTTTCTACATGCGTCAGTACGTTTGGGTCAAGATTGGCCGTCGGAAATCCCAGCGTCCGACCGTACTGATCACCCCGCAGGACGGTCGCGGTATACGTGGTGTTTTTACCCATAGCTACGCTCGATTTGCGATGTAGCTCTTTGCAGCGAGAAGTTCGGCCATGAGGATAGCACCACCGGCAGCACCACGTACGGTGTTGTGGGCCAGGGCTACAAACTGCCACTCGCGCTCGCCAACTTGCCGCAGGCGACCCATGGACACGCCCATGCCAGCTGAGTAGTCGCGGTCGAGTTTGGTCTGTGGGCGTGAATCGTCTTCTAGGTACTGGATAAGCTGCTTTGGGGCAGATGGCAAGCCGAGCTCAGCGAGTGGGTTCTGGAAGCTTGTCACAGCTGTAATGATGTCTTTTTTTGATGGGGAAGCCTCAAACCGGACTCCCACCGACGCCATGTGTCCGTCTGTCACAGGGACACGGATACAGGTGGCGTTGATGGCTGGAGTAGTTGCGAGTTCAACTGAACCGTCTTGTAGCTTGCCCCAGATTTTCATGGGCTCTTTTTCGGACTTTTCCTCTTCGCCACCGATGTAGGGGATGACATTGTCGACCATTTCTGGCCAGGTTTCAAATGTTTTGCCTGCACCCGAGATAGCTTGCAGGCTGGTGACGTCAATATCGGTCGGCTTGAAATCTTTTAGAGCCGTCAGAACGGATACATAAGATTGGATAGAGCAGTTTGGCTTGACAGCAATGAGTCCTGTACTCCAACCGCGGTTTGTGCGCTGAGCGTCTACGAGGGCTGCGTGTCCAGGGTTGACTTCGGGCATGATCATCGGTACATCTTCTGTCCAGCGATGGGCAGAATTGTTTGAGATCACCGCAACACCAGCGGCAGCGTAGGTCTCTTCTATGCGGCGAATCTCATCTTTTTCCATGTCGAGCGCACAAAACACCACGTCAACCACAGACACGATCTGTTTCATATCTTGCTCAACAGCGTATACGGTGAGTTCAGCAACGCTGGCCGGGATTGCAGAGCGCATAGCCCAGCGCCCGTCTACTGCAGTAGCGTAGGTCTGTCCGGCCGAACGAGGCGAGGCTGCTACGACCGTAACTTCAAACCAGGGATGGTTTTCGAGCAGTTGTAGAAATCGCTGGCCGACCATGCCGGTCGCGCCGAGCACTGCTGCTTTATAAGTATTCATGAATGAGCTCCTTTCGTGCCGTAGAGTGCGTCGTGTATACACTGGAGGGCTTTTGTGTCATCTTCGTCACGTACGACCATGGTGATGTTTAGCTCAGACGAGCCCTGGGCAATAGCGATTGCATTGACCCCGCCGTCACCGAGTGCGGTAAAGATTTTGCCGGCCATACCCAAGTGGTGACGCATGCCTGTGCCGACGACAGCGATCAGTGATACGCCTGACTGGTACTCCACGAAGTCGATTCGTTTGGCGCGAACTTCTGTTGCGAACGTTTGGCGTAGGGCGCGGGTGGCTGCTTGACCGGCGGATTTTTCGACGACAAGCGTAACATTGTTTTCTGAGGACGCTTGCGAGATAAAGAGAATATTTACCTTTGCCGCTGCGAGTGTGTCAAAAATTCGCGCCGCTATGCCATACACACCGCGCATTCCTTTGCCCTGGATAGTGATCATGGCTAAGTTTCTCATAACAGACAGTGCTTTTGCACCAGTCGCTCCCGTGTCGCCACCTTGGGTGATACGGGTGCCAGGGTGGCTTGGGTTCATGGTGTTTTTGATAACGATGGGTATACCGAGCTCGGCTGTCGGTATCATGGTGCGCGGATGAATAACTTTGGCGCCAAAGTACGACAGTTCTGAAGCCTCCTCGTACGACATACGGTCGATAGTGCGCGCTCCCTGTATGCTACGAGGGTCACTGGTCATGACGCCATCTACATCAGTCCAAATCCAGACCTCGCGCGCGTCGAGACAGTAGCCGAGAATAGTGCCTGAAAAGTCCGATCCACCGCGGCCGAGCGTGGTTGTCACGCCGTCACGCGTTGCACCGATAAACCCGGTGATGACAGGAACAGTCCCGGCTTCTATGAGCGGCACAAGAAGTTTTTTGGCTCTTTTCTTTGAAACCGACAGCAGGGGCTGGGCGTCGTTGAAATTGTCATCTGTCACCAAAAAATCGGTGGCGGTAACCGCAATCGCTGGCACCCCCTGGTTGTTAAGTGCTGCCGCAACGAGGTGAATAGACAAGCGTTCGCCAAACGACAATATAAGGTCGCGGCCGCGGGGGGTTAGTTCCCCCAGTGATGTCACACTCTTCAAAATATTTTCGAGAATCGTTATTTTGGAACTGACTATCTCACGTAGATCCGCTTCGGCCGACGGTTCAAGCTGTAGGCCAGTGATAGCTTGGTCGTGTGCGGCTTTGATGGCCTGCAACTTTGTGGCAATCACTCGTTTGCGACTGCCCGTGACGGCGAGTCGTGCCACTTCCTCCAGCTGGTTTGTGATTTGTGTCATGGCAGAGGTCACGACCACGGGTTGTTCTGACCGGTAGCTTGCTACCAGTTTTCCAACCTCTGTTATTCGCTCGGCATTGCCGACGGAAGTACCACCAAACTTCATGACTATCATCGTGATTGCTCCAGGCGAGAGAGCCGTACGTAGTCATCGATCATAGCATTTACTGTTGGCTCTACGCCTGCACCTGGTCCTGTCACGGCGTAGACACCATCATGTAGCTCTGGTCCGAGCCCCACCACCAAACCATTTCCCGCGGCTGTCAGAGGCGCAAAACTGGCAAACAATGGGTTGCTCTCGAGCGCCCGAAAGCCGGCTATGAGCTTCCAGTCGTCGATCTCCACCTCAAAACCGCCGTATCGAGGAACATCTTTTGGAGCGTTTCTAGCAGGGTAAAACGACACAATAAACCGGTGCGGGGTGTTGGCCTGTATGGCGTGGTTGATATCTTCGTCCGAAAGCGAAAACGCAAGATCGTCGCTCGAAAGCACGGTCTGACCAAGGCCGAGGAAGTTATATATAATAGACATTTTCTTCGGAATATCACCCTCTGCTTCACCACGGAGCACTGCCTGGGGTGAATCTGCGCCCGGTTCGGCGTATCCCGCCTGGACAGCATGGCTAACAGCTTCTTCCAGGCGAATGCCAGCGCCGCTCGTAGGGGCAACTTCGCTGAGTATCGCGGTCATTGTGCCATTTAAAACTGCATGTATCTCAGTTATATTTGCCTGATCTATATTGTATTGCTCGGCCACACGGAGCAAACGAGTTCCACCACCAACGCTGGCAGTTATGCCAAACCGGGTGAAGTTATCAGAGGCCGTTTGGAGTTCCCGGAAGAAATGAGACAGCGCAGCCTTCTCGGCCGTTACTGCGAGCTTACCTTTTTCGAGGATGGTCGCAATGTAGCGATACGCAAGGGTACCATCACCACCTGATGGGATTGCTAAAAACAGAACATCAGGCAGGGCTAGATCTGTAAATGACGTTGTACTGTCGATTGAACCATCAGGCCGGATAATTCCTTTTGCTTCGACGATAATATCTGGCTCGGTCTTTAGACCCAAACGCTCCGCGACATGGCTTTGGCCTAGCTGCCGCATAATCTCACGACCAATGTTTCCTTGACCAATCAAACCCCAACTTTTTACGCTCATATGCTGCTCCATTGCCTCCTCTACAAACCAGTATAACTGATTCTAGTAGCAAAACCAGGACAGGTAGACTACAATCAAGCACATGAATCCTGCTGACTCAAAAACCATCGTCATCGTCGAGGACAATACCAGCCTCGCAGAGATATATAAAACTCGTCTTGAACTCCTGGGGTACACCTGCTTTGTCGCCTACAACGGCATAACGGGTTTGTATTTTATTCAAAAAGAGCAGCCCGATCTTGTCCTGCTGGATCTGATGATCCCCGATATTTCTGGTAGTCAAGTTCTCGCCACTATGCGTGCTGCTGAGTGGGGGAAAACGATCCCCGTCTATGTCATTTCAAATCTCAACGAGTCTGAGGCTCCTAGCAATCTTCGCGAACTAGGTATAGCAGGGTATTCCGTGAAAGCAAATATGCTGGATGACACAATCGACAGTATCGTGAACGGTATTTTGCGACCCGAAGTGCAGCCCGCTCCGCCAAGCCCAGGCGCTGCTCCTTCAGCTGGCGCGACTATTGTTGATCTACCATTCCACGAAGCCCCACCGGCCTAGTTATTGACCATTGAAGAAACGATACGACGTACCGCCTAACCTTTTTCTCGCGGCATAAAAAAGATCTGTGCCTAAGCGTCTCGCCACCGTTATTGCATGAGTTGGAGTAACCGTTTCACTCAGGAGCTTTGCTGCGATGTACAATGTCACCTCGGGAAGCTCAGGATTGCGCAAGATTGAATCGATGGTTTCTTTTGTCCAACGCGCTGCTCTATCATCGAGGGCGTCCTTTTGGTGTTTGCCAGACGGCGTTAAGTTGCCCAGAGCTTCTTGCCTTGCAAGGTATTCGCGAAGCCCTGCGTTTATGAGCAGTGCGAGAGGTCCTTGCGTACGCGCCATCAATTTATCGTGATCTTTCGCTGAGATAACTTTTGGAGATAATCCCAAACTTTCAAAATGCTCATATATGGTTTGAGCATGACGGTCATCCAGGACGAACACTCGTTTTTCCGGATTTGTGAGGCAGTGCGCTATGGCGAAACGAGCGGCGTCGGTCCTTTTGCGTACGGCCTGAACACTGGTGTGCATGACGCTATCATGTAGGATAACAATTTTGTCTGCGCTAACTTCCGGAAGACTTGGCAAATGTCGCGAAGACACAGCCCAGTGTACGACGGAAGACGCGTCTAACACTGCTTGCGCACAATGGACGACAGTGAGTTTTCCGATTATCCCTGCTGTAGGCTTTCGCATATTTGGATCTAATGGTTCTCCTGAAGGTAGGTCTGCTGGTACCATTGGGTCATACACTAGTACGTTGTAGCCGCTCCACAATGCTTGCATCGCGAGTCGTCTACCTAGGTCGCCATAGCCTAATAAGCCGACTGTAGGTTGTTCTGTGGGCCGTTCAATCGTCTGATTATGTGGCATAGCACCTCCTTTTCGTATTTAAAAAACGAAAAACCGCCTCTGTGGGCGGTTTGTAGTTCGTTGACGATATGTTTTATGCGTGCAACGAGCGATAAACCGCCTCGGTGGAGCCGGCATAATAATAGGCTACGCTGTGTGCACAAATGAACATTTAACAACTGTAACATATCTGGACCTTATATGCAAAAAACATACTGCACCATATATTTTTTCTACTCTTTACCAGGGGTAGAATATGACGTTATATAAATCACAACGGCAAAATCCATCAGATTGTTTGCCTAGAAAAAACGTATGGTATACTAACTATTAGTGTTTTGAGGTGATTTGCGAGACGCCTCAAAATGCCACAAAACGTGAAGTTTTGAGAGGTTTTCTAAGGAAATAAAAAACACCAGGCTAGACTGGTGTTTTTAAATGGCGTGAAATCGGGTGTTCGACTCCGTCTCCCAACTCAGTACCAGTGTCTCCCCAGATATAATCAGCGCTCAGCTTATTCCTGAGCAGGCTACTCTGTTAGAGTAGTTAGTAAGGAGAAACATATGGCAAAGGGTGTTCCCGCAGATCCTCAGAGCTTAAGGTTGAGGTTGGGGTCCGTAATGAGGGTATAAACGTCAGTGACATAAGCACGCTGTGAGGAGTCAGTACTAAGAGCATTGACCATACCATAGGTGCCGGTAACGTCCATCTATTCCGACTTCTTCAATGATGTCTATATTACAATCGGTGACTTCGAGGATGTGCCACGGCTTGCCGAGATACTCACAAAATTCTTCTCAAACTTCATTATTTTAAACAAATCTGTATCTGTTATCACGTTCAGTCAGCAAGTGGTATGATGTGCTAAATCCTGTATGGCTGGGGATGAGGGATTCGAACCCCCGATCACGGGACCAGAACCCGTTGCCTTACCACTTGGCCAATCCCCAGTATCGTAGGAACACTCCTAGCATAGCGAATACGTACAGGCGAAGCAAACACTGTGCTGCTACAGGGGTCGAGTATAGCGTAAATGTTGCAAAAAAACTAGACCGTACGCTTTCTGTGTATACGGAGGCCTACCAAGATTACTGTCGCAACATAGAGTATGGCAGCCAAAACATCAAACACATAGTGCTCACCGAGATACACAACACCAACCCACATTGATATGGGGTAGAGTGCAATCCACCAGGTTCGGCGGAAGCCAAACGCCCTTAGTACGAACAGGGCGGCGATAAGCGGATACGCAGAATGAAGTGAAGGCACGGCGGCAACGGCATTTGGTGATATGTTTTTATACAGTTCAGAAAAATCCTTGACTCCCATTGCCCACCAGACATCGCTCGAAACACGGTGAAGTGGTTCGGTAATGTAGCCCATTTCTTTGGCGAGCCAAGGGGGTGCAGCCGGAAATATAATATACGTTACAAATGCTGCAAAACTTACTCCTACAACGGTCCAAACGAACGGCCAGTAGAGCTTAGGTCGCCATTTCCACAGCACTAGTCCGAGGATAAGCGGAACCAAAAAGTGTAAGGTGTAGAGAAAATAGAAATAAAAGTCGTACCACTGCACCTGCCCATGCCAGAGGTGAGCCTGTAGCCATGATGTAGGAAGGCTGCCGCCAAATAGCCAACGATCAAAATCTATCATTTGGCTGTAATTGACATGTGAATTGAGGTTGTCTGCTAATCCGCGCATGCTGTCGTAGACGATGAGCATACCGAGAAACGGTACAAACCGTCGAATAAACTCGCGGGTTCGCCCAAAAATAACTCCCACAATCACAACACCGAGCAGCAGCGTGTCGGGCGTCCAAATGCTTCGCTTGATGAGTAGCAGGGCACAGGCGAGTAGCACGACAACTGCTCGTAGCACAAAGCGGGTCTGGTCTCGTTTGTATTCCTGATGGAAAAAAGCCACAGTTGCACGGAGTCTTTCGGACATGACTGGTATTGTACCAGCTCTATTGGAAAAAATTGCGAACCGTACACCGGAACGAATAAGGCCTGTACACATGTGCTGTCGCTTGGTTCTAGTGCCGAGACATGTGCTACACTAGTAGAGCATTCGAGCTTTAACAACCAGGATATCAAGAGCGTGGCGAGCGGACTAGCGTGTCGACCCACCGGCAACCAGAGGGCAGCAGAAATGTTTAGCGATACACAGAGTGGTGTCGCCATGACAAACTCCAACTCACGGTGCTTCTTCTAGCCTACTATTATTACATAGCGGGAAAGATATGCAAGTTCGCACCATCCTTTCTCCGCACAGAAAGGATTTTTTTATGTCAGACTCAAACACCATCGGCGGCGCACTACTCTTTACGAGCGAATCAGTCTGCGCCGGTCACCCAGACAAAATGGCAGACGCCGTGAGTGACGCACTACTCGATGCCATCCTCGCCAAGGATCCTCAGGCACGAGCAGGGATCGAAACAGTAGTCGGCGCCAATCAGATAAGCCTGTTTGGAGAAATAAAAACTACTGCCAAGATCGATGTGGAAAAAATCGTTCGCGCTACGATAGCAAAGCTGGGCTACACCAACCCGGCATGGGGTTTTTCCGCCTTAGAATCGAGCTTCAGCAACTATTTGCACCAGCAGTCGCCAGAAATTGCTCTAGGAGTTGATGTCGATGGTGCTGGCGATCAGGGCATGATGTTTGGTTTTGCCTGCAATGAAACACCAGAACTCATGCCATTACCGATTGCTATGGCACACGCGCTGACGCATCGAATTGATGAATGCCGTGAAAATGGCGTGCTGGCCTGGTTGCGTCCCGATGGCAAAGCACAAGTAACCATTCGCTACGATGAAGCGGGAAAGCCAGATGCTGTCGAAAAACTGGTTGCCGCCGTGGCGCACGACGAAAAGGCCACCGCAGAGCAGGTTCGAGCCGATGTTGTCGAACATATCTTTCGCCCAGTTCTGGAACGGTATGGTCTGAAACTTCCAGCCGAACATAACATTGTCGTGAATGGCACGGGGCTGTGGTTTATCCCTGGACCTGAGTCAGATGCAGGTCTAACCGGTCGAAAAATTGTTGTTGATACGTACGGCGGGTATGCACGGGTGGGCGGTGGGGCATTTAGCGGGAAGGATCCGAGTAAGGTCGATCGCAGTAGTGCGTATGCTGCACGATACATTGCAAAAAATATCGTAGCAGCCGGACTTGCTGCCAAATGCGAGGTGGGGCTAGCCTATGTTATCGGCCAGCCAAAACCACTCATGCAGACCATCGACACTTTTGGCACTGCCACCGTCAGCGAGGCTGAGCTGTATGCATTCAAAGACAAGCTCATCGACACAAGTGTCAAAGGCATTATAGATACACTTGACCTTCGCCGTCCCATCTACAGCGCCACCAGCGCCTACGGTCATTTTGGCAAGCCAAACCTTCCTTGGGAAAAAACAACAAAATAACCCAAGCTCGACATACGGTGCGGAGCACCTTATGGATGGCGGGTTCACTACGTTCCGCTGTCTTATTTAAAGCCTGCGCTATTGTCCGCCAGTACCTTCGGCACTACCAGTAGAAGTACCTGGTACTTACTTCGAACTGGAGGTTACATAATCTCACCCCACATCCCATCAATCACCCCAATCACCCCAATCACCCCCATCCGCCCCTAGGAGCAGTCGATCTAGACATCACCTAGACATCATCGCACCCCCGCACCCCGTTAATAAAATGACCGTATGGTCACGTTATTAACGCGTATTTTTAAAATGTACCGCGCATACACTTGCAAATAAACTGACCATACGGTAAACCTATTTACATGGCTAGGAATGAAACGACGAGCATAGTTATTGACGAGATTATTAGGCTAGTGGCAATGTCGGCAACGCTAGGTGCGACACTGCTTGCACCAAACATATTGCTCGGGCTAGAGAAACCACTCAACCGGCTTTTTACACATCTGGATGTACGCGACAGAGAACTTGCTAAACAGCGAGAAGTAAAGCGCATCATCCGGTATATGAAAAGTCAGGGATATCTTGCAGGAGACTATGAGCACGGGTTGAAACTTACCAAAAAAGCGCAACAGCGCATCGCCCAACGTGACATTGACACTTTACAAACGACCGTGCCTGAAAAGTGGGATAACATCTGGCGAATTGTAGTATATGACATTCCAAATAGTTTTACTGAAAATCGGCGTGAGATTCAGCGTCGTTTGCGCTTCTATGGTTGTTTTCAGCTGCAACGTAGTGTGCTCATTACGCCTTTTCCTTGCTTTGAAGACATCGCGACACTCGCAGCGCGTTGTAATGTAGAACAATATCTCACCTATTTTGAAACGACAAAACTAGCCAATGACAGACCACTCATCGCTAGATTTGCCAAAAAATATCCTAAAACCCGCTTCAAATAATGCGTTAATAAAATGACCATATGGCCAGTTTATTAACGCTATTCGGCCGGAGATGTAGAAGGGATGGGGGATGGGGGATGAAAGATGGGTGGGATGCATGCTGGCGCCAGGGTGTGTGGCCTGGTGGCGAACGTGCTTATGGGTTATTCGATATCGCGGCGGCGGAAGCCAAAGTAGGCGAGTAGACTACCGATGAAAAAAACACTCATGAGATAGAGAAGAAGACCGCGTGGCGTGTGGCCCTGTAAAATAGCGAGCGGATCAAAGTAATGGTACGGCACCAAACTTACTGGGTATCGAAGCCAATCTGTCAGGCTGCTCAAACTCGCCAGAATGTAACCACCGAAACCAAGTGCGACCGCTACAACAGTGGCGGCGCGTTTCGTGAGCATACTTGTAGCCTGGAGCACAAACGCAATATAGCCATAGCTCAGCGAAAAGAGACTCGTGTACAGTGTGGCAAGTATGAGCGGCACCACACCAATCTGAAGGTCAAATAGAGGACAGAGTAGCACGATACTGAATAGTGTGACGATGGTTACGAACCCAAACTCTGTACAGAATGCAATGGCATTTGCGGCCAGGAGTTTAGCACGAGCAACTGGTCGTGCGAGGAGGAGTTCCAGTGTACGAGATTGTTCTTCTTTGCCCAATATGCTTGCGCCGCGGGTAATGGCGAGAATAATCCATAGGATTGGTAGTGTCGCATAAAACAATTGCGAGTTGAGGAATTGCAGTGGGTCGCCGACATCTACTTTGGCGGCGCCACCCGTCTTGAGACCACGCAGCTCCTTCGGCATTTGGTTTATGACGGCATTCATGTCGGCGGCTTTGTCACGGATGGAAGGAAACAGAGCTAGAATGGTAATAGTCATGATGATGCTACCCAGTGTCCACCAGAAAATAGCTCTCCGCCTCTGCCGCAGTTCCCAGAGAATCACATTTTTCATAGTATAACCCCACTACTCATACATAGTTGGTGACGGGGAGATGTTGAAACAAATTGAGCATGAGCGCTCTCTGGCTCTTGACTCTTGCGTCTTGAATGTAGCATGTTCATGCGCCGTCTCCATAATATTCTAAAAACTCTTCCTCGAGGTTGTGTTGCTGGGTTGTCAGAGATGTGATGGTACAGGTGCTGAGGACTTTTAGCGCTTCGGCAATGGTTTTTTTGGGCTGTACGACAGCGCTGTGGCCCTCGTGGGAAATGAGTTTTATAGCCCGGTTACTTTTGAGCTTTTCGATGTCTTTCGGATGAGCGAGCACGAGACGGAGGGTCACCGCAGTGAGACTTTCATCTTCTTTGATACTCTGCTCACGGATGAGTTTGCCGTGTTTGATAATCCCCACCCGGTCGCACATGCGCTGCACCTCGGCCAGATTGTGGCTGCTCACAAACACTGCGGCACCACGTCCAGCCGCCTCACGTATGCAGTCATAAAACACTTCTTGCATGAGCGGGTCGAGCCCACTGGTCGGTTCATCCAGGATGAGCACCTCTGGTTCGTGCATGAGCGCCTGGATGACGCCAATCTTCTGCCGGTTACCCTTGCTAAGCGTGTCAATGCGCTTCGTAGGCTCGGCCTCAAAACGCCGCACAAGACTAGCCAAATAATCTTGGTTCACCTGGGATTGCAGTTTCATCAGATACGCAAACATTTCATTTCCCGTAACTTTTGGCCAAAGTGCGACATCCCCCGCCAAATACCCCACCTGTTTTTTGACGGCTACATTGTTACGTACAATGTCTTTCCCCAGGATGGTTGCACTACCGCTTGTGGGTTGAATAAAGTTCATGAGCAGCCGTATGGTCGTCGACTTACCAGCTCCATTCGCCCCCAGAAACCCATACACTTCACCGGGTTCCACCTGGATCGTCAGCGTGTCTAGTGCCACCACCCGGCTTCCAGGGTATACTTTGGTGAGACCGTTTATGTCTATGCTGGCCATGCAGTCTATTATACGCCTGTTCCCAAGGAATGAATCAGGGCTAGTGCGCAATCATTGGTCGTCAAATATTCACCGGCTGCCACTGGCTATGAATCTCGTAGCGATCGTGATAGGGGACGGGTCATACAGTAACATCCCCTTTTGACCAGTAGTCATCGACAATCAGGTATACTACCCATCATGCGCACGGTTATCCTAGCCAGTACATCGCCGCGGCGGAAGGAGTTGCTCGAGAAAATGGGGCTTACTTTCACCGTTGTTCCGAGTGACTTCGAGGAGCATCTTGACGAAACCCGACCGGTTGAAGAACTGGCGATGGAGCTCGGTCGGGGGAAGGCGCTCTCTGTTGCGCAGCGGTTCCCAGACTCAATTGTCATCGGGAGTGACACCATCGTTACAGTTGGTGAAGTGCAGTTAGGAAAACCTACAGACCTTGAAGACGCGCGCCGCATGTGGCGGCTTATCACCACTGCGCCAAACAAAGTGACATCTTCACTCGCCGTTATCTGTAAAGTCGAAAGCTACGAGCGTATCACCTACGACAATGCATACGTTCACCTACGGCCGTACGATGCAAAAGTAATAGAAGCCTATCTCGCCACCGGAGATTACGCCGACAAAGCAGGTGCCTACGCCATCCAAAACATTGGCGGTCTCCTAGACTATATCGAAGGCAGCGAAGACACCATCCTCGGTCTTCCTACCTACGCACTCGCTAAAATCTTGGAAGATTTTACGGAAAGAAACTAATATGCTCAAGTTCCGGCGGGAGGAAGCCGTCGGGGTGCTGGTAGCCAGCCTTCCACTCGGCGCCTTTGCCGTATCCGAGGTCTTTCATGAGTTTTGTGGGGGCGTTGCGGAGGCCAAGTGGGACGGGTAGGTCGGGATACTGAGAGGCGAGAGCCAGGGCTTTGCCCCAGGCGTCGTAGGTTTCGCGTGACTTTTGTGACTTTGCGAGCACCACGGCACAGTGGCTGAGGTTTATGCCCGCTTCCGGCATGCCGATCCGCTCGACGGCCAGGAAGGTTGATACAGCGAGGTTGAGAGCAGCCGGCGCCGCCAGGCCAATATCTTCACCTGCAAACACCACCATACGTCGAGCGATAAACTTTGGGTCTTCGCCCGCCTGAATCATCCGCGCTAGGTAGTATAGGGTCGCCGTGGGATCACCGCCGCGCATGCTTTTTATGAAGGCGGAGATGATGTTGTAGTGCTGCTCGCCCTTTTTGTCGTAGCCGGGTAGACGGGTTTGGGCGGCCGTCTCGACCAGTTCTGGGGTAATAGTTTTACCGAGCGCTAGCCGCTGTGCGAGCTCCAAATTTCCCAGAGCGACGCGGGCATCTCCGCCAGAAAGATCGGCTAGAAGTTCTACAGATTTTTTGGGCAAAGCTTTGGCGCTCAACTTCATTTGCTTTGCCGCCCTCTGTAAAATAGCCATAATTTCACTTTGTTTTAGCGGTTCCAGCACTAGTACCCGCGAGCGGGAAAGCAGAGGGTTGATGACTTCAAAGCTCGGGTTTTCCGTGGTCGCGCCTATCAGCACGATGGTGCCCGCTTCGACATGCGGCAGGAACGCGTCCTGCTGTGCTTTGTTGAAGCGATGAATTTCGTCCACAAAGAGGATGGTGGTCATACCTAGCCGCTGGTTTTGCTCTGCCCGAGCGATCACCTGCACGACATCCGCTTTGCCACTGGTTACTGCACTGATTTCTACGAACTCGGCACCCGTTTCGACGGCAATTATGCGCGCCAGGGTCGTTTTGCCCGTACCGGGCGGGCCCCACAGTATGAGACTGGTCGGCTCTTTGTTTTCGACAATTTGCCGCACAATCTTTTGCGCACCCACCAAATGCTCTTGCCCGACAACATCGTCCAGCTTTTCTGGTCTCATCCTCTCCGCGAGCGGTCGTCTATCCATAGGCTACGTAGTATACTGCGGTATGAGTTGGGAGTCACGAGTTCGAAACATGTTCCTATCTCTTACCTCGGTTCTCTCGATATATTTTACCACCAGTGGTTTTGCTGCCAGAAGGCGTAGGCACCTTCCCAGCCACCGTAACGGCGCTGAGCATAACCGTCAAAGTAGGCATCTTGGCAGGCGTAATCAGCTCCACAGGTACTGCGTAGAACTCCGTTACAGTCTTGACCTAAGCCATAGCAACCTGTTGGGTTTGTCGCGTTCGGGTTGTTGCCGCTTTCACGAGAGTAAATGTACGCTTTGGCAGCGTTTGCACTGACAGGATAGCTGGCTGCTGGTTGGGCCGGTCGGCTGTACGTGGTGACCGGAGCAGCGTAGGTTGGTGCGGGTGCGGCAACAACAGGCTGGGGGAGGGGGCGTTCGTTGAGTTGCTCGTTTGCTCCGGGTATGCGTACCTGGTCACCGGGGTTGATTACGTTTGGGTTGGTGATAAACTCGTTGGCATTGAACAGTCGAACCCAAGTGGTCGCATGGGTTTCAGCGATTGAGCTCAAGCTATCTCCTGCATTGACGGTGACCATCACGGGCGTTGGAGCTGGCGGAGCCGGGGCTGCTTCGGGGGTGCTGGTTGTCGCCTCAGCAGGTTTGATTTCTGGATCAGACGATTTGGTGTCAGTTGTCGCAAGTAGCACTCGCTCGACGAAGCCACTGGTTGACTGATTTTTGATAGTTTGGGCGCTCGCTGTGCCGATCGTAGACACGGCTAAAAGGGCGGTCGTTAAAACGACCGCAAAACGTGCGGTTGTACGCATAATGATAGGTACTCCTCTTTTTAGTCTCCGACATTCTTCGCGAGTGGCAAAACTGATATTTGGAGCCACTGCAATGTCAGATACGCACCAAAACTCCACAAATAAGGCTTGGACACGTAGCGGTAAGGCTAGTTCATAAGCATTTTCGAGTCAAGCAAAACGCATGGCAAAACATTGCGCATCAGGGGGGATTTCTGTGTTACTTTATTTACAACGAATGTTGTAAAACGTATACATTTTATTCTGCTCTCAAACACGGTATACTGTAGAAACTGTTTGTGATGATAGAGATTATCTTGTTATTCATTTCGTTAGTACTTATCCTTGCCTGCGGTGTGTTTGTCGCTGCAGAATTCTCGCTGATAGCCGTGAATCGCTCCACTGTAGAAAGATTGTCCGAAAAGGGCGACCGGCATGCCCAAGGTGTGTTGCGGGCGCTCACGACGTTATCGACCCAGTTGTCGAGTGCACAAGTTGGTATAACTATCACCAACCTGCTCATTGGGTTTTTGGCCGAACCGGCTATAGCAATGCTGTTGCGTCCAGGGCTCGAAGCGCTTGGAGTGCCGAGCGGTGCCACCGCGCCGATAGCGATTACGCTTGGCCTTGTGCTCGCAACCGCCCTGACGATGGTATTTGGAGAGCTGGTACCGAAAAACCTGGCAATAGCTAAGCCGCTTGCCACCGCCAAATTTATCCAAGCGCCGCTGCATCTTTTTACAGACAGTACGCGGTGGGTTATACGACTACTGAACGGCAGTGCCAATGCTGTTTTGCGCAAAATGGGGATTGCCCCTCAGGAAGAACTGGCGTCCGCTCGGTCAGCTGATGAGCTGATCTCGCTCGTTCGTCGTTCGGCCGAAAAAGGTACGTTGCTACGGGAGACCGCCATTATGCTTGAACGTTCATTGAACTTCGGTGACCTGACCGTACAAGATGTGATGACGCCCCGAGTTCGTGTCAAAGCGCTTGCGCAGGATTCATATGTAAAAGATGTTATTGAGCTTGCCCGAAACACTGGCTTGTCCCGGTTTCCAGTGTACGGAAAAAATCTCGATGATGTTGTTGGCATGGTTCATATCAAACATGCGTTTGCGATTGAGCGAAGCGCGCGCAAGCGAACACCGGTGAGCGCTATCATGCGACCGCCAGTGCTAGTCCCAGCGACGCTCGAGCTTGAGCCCTTGCTCGAAGATTTACGTGCTGGTGGCTTTCAGATGGGAATAGTTATCGACGAATATGGGGGCATGGATGGACTAGTAACCATCGAAGACGTGCTCGAGGAGATCGTCGGTGAAGTTCATGACGAACATGATCGTATTCGCGCGTCGTTTCGACTGATGACCGATGGGACGTGGTTGCTGTCAGGATTGCTTCGCCCAGATGAAGTTGGTGAAGAGCTCGGTATATTTTTACCAGAGGAAGAAGAGGTTGAAACCATCGGGGGACTTATGTTGCACCACCTGGAAAAAATTCCTGTCGTCGGTGACACGACTGCGCTTCGCTGTATGGATCGGGGAGGCGAAACCAGGCTCGCCCAACTGACGGTCGAGCGGATGGATGGTCGCCGTGTTGATAGAATTCGTATGCTGTTGAGCACCCCAGCCGATGATGAAGGAGATGAGCAATGAGCCCAGAAGTAGGTATAGCACTGGCTATCGCTATGTTGCTGGGGAATGCCTTTTTTGTCGGGGCAGAATTTGCGCTCGTTTCGGCCAGAAGAACTAATATGGAAATCGCTGCCCTCGCTGGATCGCGTGCGGCCAAGATCACACTGGGCGCGATGGAGGAGGTTTCGCTCATGCTCGCCGGTGCGCAACTGGGTATAACTGTGTGTAGCCTGGTGCTCGGTGCCGTCGGCGAGCCGATCATCGCGCACATGCTCGAAGGCCCGTTGCATAGTCTCGGTGTTGCATCGACGTGGAACCATCCGATAGCCTTTGCTATTGCACTGTCTATTATGGTGTATTTGCATGTCGTAGTTGGGGAAATGATTCCTAAAAATATTTCACTGGCCACTTCTACCAAAGCGGCACTCCTGCTCGTGCCACCACTCCGGTTTTTTGTACGGTGTACCCGACCTGTCGTCGTGGCGCTCAACACGCTTGCTAACGCGCTCGTACGGGCTATGGGTATTCACCCGAGCAACGAAATTCGTAGTAGTTTTAGTCGCGATGAAGTCGCTGGGTTTGTCAAAGAATCTCACCGCGAGGGATTGCTCAGTCGAGAAGAAGAGCAGCTGCTTTCGAGTACGCTCGATCTCGAAGATCACAGTGCAAAACGGGTACTACTCGGGCTACAGCAAATCGTCTTGACTTCGACCAAACCAACCGCCGCAGAGGTAGAAGCGCTATGTGCCAGTACCGGGTTTTCGCGGTTTCTAGTGCCGGGGCCAAAGGGTTCGCTTCGTGGGTATATTCACGTCAAAGACATGCTCCAGTTTACAGACGAAGAAGCCAAGAAGCCCCTTTCTTCAACCTACATCCGACCCTTGAGTACAGTCAGACCGGGCGCGAGCTTGCACGAAACATTGCTCAGTATGCAACGCACCGGTTCTCATGTGGCGCAGGTGGTGAGTGCGCACAATAAACTGCTCGGTGTCGCTATGCTCGAGGATGTACTGGAAGAACTCATCGGCACCATCCGTGACGAAACCCGTAAACAAATTGCCTAGTGACTATCAAGTGATCTTCTGTTATAATTAAGCATAAGGAAGGGCGCTCACGTAGCGCTTTATTTTATGGCTGACATACAAGACCCGAGTAAAATTCGAAATATTGCCATTATTGCGCACGTTGACCATGGCAAAACCACCCTGGTGGATGGTCTGCTAAAGCAGAGCCATACGTTTCGCGATAACCAGGCAGAAATGACCCAAGAGCTCATCATGGACAGCGGTGACCAGGAGCGTGAGCGGGGCATTACCATCACCGCAAAAGTCACAGCCGTGCAACATGGCGAGTACCGCATAAACATTATTGATACGCCAGGTCACGCTGACTTTTCGGGTGAAGTTGAACGCACGCTCAATATGGCTGATGGCTGCCTGCTCATCGTTGACGCTCAGGAAGGTCCCATGCCGCAGACGAAATTTGTTCTGGAAAAGGCGCTCGAGGCCGAACTGGTGCCCATCGTAGTGATTAACAAAATAGATAAACCTGGTTCTCGCATCGTCGAAGTCGAAGATGAGCTGGCTGACCTATTTTTAGAACTAGCCGTCCATGAAAACCAGCTGCATTATCCGGTGTACTACGCCATCGGTCGTGAGGGCAAAGCCTGGGCTTCCGTCCCGGATGACGCTGGGACAGAGGCAGACTTAACCCCGCTGTTTGACGCAGTTATTGCGAAAATACCGGCACCAAGTGTGGAACTCGACAAGCCGTTTCAAATGCTTGTAACGGCACTGAGCTGGGATAATTACAAAGGAAAGTACGCGGTTGGGCGGATTACACGCGGTCAAGTCAAAGCTGGCGACGCGGTGGTACTGTGTAAAAAAGACGGTTCGCAGTCGCGTGCCAAAGTAGAGCTAGTGTTTATGAGCCGCGGGGTCAGTAAATACGAAGTTCCCATGGGTGTGGCGGGAGATATCGTGCAGCTGACTGGGGTGGCAGACGCGCAAATAGGCGAAACCATCGCCGATGCGGTGGAGCCAGAAGCGCTCCCAACTATAGAAGTCGAAGCGCCGACCCTGCGCATTTACCTGGGGCCAAACACTTCGCCGTTCAAGGGCAGGGAGGGAGAGTTTAATACCTCGCGCCAGATTAGCGAGCGCCTGCAAAAAGAACTAGAAACCAATGTCGGGCTGCAGGTGGGCGAGGAAGGGATTGGCTTTACAGTAGCGGGTAGAGGCGAATTGCACCTGGGTGTACTCATCGAAACTATGCGCCGAGAAGGCTACGAGTTTGAGGTAGGACGTCCACAGGTCGTCACTCACGAGGAACATGGCGTGGTGGTAGAGCCGGTAGAAGAGGTTATTATCGAAGTGCCCGCCGAACATGTCGGCACCGTGCAAATGGAACTAGGTCAGCGTCGTGCCAATCTCAAAGAACAGTTTGCCAGTCCCAAAGGTGTCACAAAACTTGTCTACGAAATGCCAACAAGAGCACTCCTGGGCATGAGGAACATATTGCTGACAAATACCAAAGGCACTATTGTCATGAATACGGTCGTGACGGGATATGCGCCGGTTGGGCAAGCTCTTGAACAGCTACGTAACGGTGTGCTCATCGCCTGGGAGACTGGTACAACCATGCCGTACAGTCTTGAAACGGCCGAAGCGCGTGGGGCACTCTTTATCGGGCCAGCCGAGCAAGTGTACGCCGGGCAAATTATTGGCCTCGCAAACAAACGCGATGATCTCGAGATAAACGTTTGCAAGGCAAAACACCTCACCAACATGCGTAGCAAAAGCAGCGATGGCGTGACGCAGTTGACGCCACCCACTATCTATAGCTTAGAGCAATGTCTGGACTTTATCGAAAACGACGAGCTGCTTGAAGTCACGCCAAAGTCCCTCAGGCTTCGCAAGCGCGAGCTTGACCCGAACAAACGCAAGCGCCAAAAAACTACTGCGTAGGCGCCGGCCTATATGCACACCTGCGATCATATTACATCTTGAGAGTATTCGCGCCGTCAGGAAAGCTCAGGTATACTAGAAGGAGTAATCGGAGGAAATATGTATGTCAGATTTAGTGAAGCCACCGTTCTCGCCTGGCTCGATCTCCCCAGAAAAGCCCAAGCTTTCACCGAAGCGGTTACCGGGACGGGCGGTAATAACTATAGGTATAGTGGCTGTGATACTGATAGGCTGGCTGGGGGCGAGCCAGATTCAGAGAGTAAACCACGAGCGAGCCAAAAAAGCCGCTGCCGCCGCGAAGGCTGAGCGCCTTGCCAATGCAGTGAAGATCGGCACGTTTCCATATGTTACTGCCTGTCGAATGGTACCTGCAGCAGATGTTGAAAAGATATTTCAGCCTCTCGGAGACCCAGGTCAATTTAGTGAAGCATACCTTGCGAAAAGCCTCCCAACAACATACTTTACAGGCAACAAGCGCACGTCATATGTTGATTCCGAATGTTCGTATTCTCTCTACGGTACATCGGGCACAAAGACATATAATGTATTGTCAGTCAATGTAAAATATTATAGCGACGTAAAAACTCCCCGGGAAGAATGGCTGAGAAAAGTCGCAAATACTGCGGCAAACAATGAAGCTGAGTTGCAGAAGCTGAAAGACACTATGCCAGAGGAGTTTGCCGATGGCTCGGGTGACCGAATCCTTGAAAGCCTGAAGAACCAAATAGGCTACAAAGACCCAGCGAATGACCCCGTGCTCGTGCCTGGTCTCGACGGTAGCGTGTTTTTCGATCCGAAGTCTGTTTCCTACACTATCCTTCGTAAAAATATGCTCATCAAGATAGCCTACAAAAAAGGAACCTTCAGTGGCATAGCAAACCCCGATCGCTATACTCCAGAGGAGTTTGCTCAGATGAATGAAAAGATAGCGGATATGCTTCCAGTGATTGACAAAGCGTTTTCCCGATCAAAAGATGAGCCGCAAGATAAACCAGCTTCGACTATCATCAGTACACAACGTCGCGTGGGCGAAGTGAATATGGTGGAACCCTGTGCGGTCTTCACTCCTGCAGTTTTTTCTCAAACGTTTGGCAAGGACCCAGGTTCGAGCATTAGAACTAACTCAACCTTCAAAAATGCGAGCTTCTCTGGTAAAAACTCGTTTGGCCAGGAGCTTTATTCTAGTAACCAATGTTCATATAGCCAGATCGGCGATCTGACAACGGACAGGTCGTATTTTGGCGGGATTACTGTCGAATATCGTCCAAATGTCCAGCTCGCAAAAGACTATCTCGTTGGCGTGGAAGACTCTATGCGAAAGTCACCAAACTATGTCTTCACGAAGCCCAAAACGAAGTTTGACGCTGCGGTTGTGGGGCAATCACCAGAGGGAACATCTGTGTACCTACGATACAAATCAGCAGTTATAACGGTGAATTTAACTATCAAAGCTCCCTATTCCGAAGAAGTTACGGAGCGTAATATTCCCGTCGAGTTATCGGTGGTCGAAAAAACACTCGCTGCTCTACATGACAACCTGCAGGCTGCCCAGGTCAGTGGCGTTACAAAATAGCACCTTGGGTGGCGCCATGGTTCGTGCGGCTGTCATAGAGTTCGTTGGCGGTGTTGAGTAATGTAATATGACTATCGATGGTCGTTTTAACTTGGGTCGTAAGTGTGGCACAGTCAAGGCTCCCAAGATTTTGCAGAGCAGTGGTCAGCTCGGTGGCATACGCTACGTTTAGAGCGGTGTGACCATCTTCATGGGTTTTCAGGTTGGCAATGTAGCGCTGCCAGCTCGTGGATAGTTGAAGCGATGTAGTGGTGTCGCTCACAAAGTCTGGCAGGTATTGATTGACATGCAGACCTACTCGTACCTCTCGGAGCTGGCACAGACCCTCTGAGGCGCTTGTTGTGTATGACCAGTTGAGCTGGTAGGCGGTGAGTGCATGGTACGAACCGCTCTCACGACGCAACGAGCAGGTTTCGATGGCGGCACGCAACGATGGTAAGTCGCTCGCATATACCTGGTACCGAAGGGGTATATCTATCTGCTGCGTCAGGCCATTTGCTGCACTGCCGAGGGCAAGCGTACTTGGTGGAGTGTACCGTTCACCACTACATGCTCGTGGGGTACGAATAGTGTTCTGGGGCGTGGACGCACTTGAAACAACCTGGATTGATTGCGCCTCATGCTCTGTGGCACGAGGCTGCTGAGCAACTGCTTGGGGTTGTGGAGTGGCACTGACAGCCGTAGGGTCGGCCGCCTGAGTAAGGCTCAGGGGTTGTGGTTGACGAAGCGCCGACACTACAGACAGGTTTGGCATAACGAGTCGTACGATGTTTACGTACAATATCAACGCACTCAGTAGCAAGTAAGTGTAGTGAAACGTATGGCGACGTCGATCCCTCGAGGGGAGGTTCAAACACTTCGTCATGAGCTATCCCTTCTGATCCACCTCTGAATCAATACATGTATTATAGCAAAAAAAGGTGTTTTTGTCAACTTTGTGCTATTTACTTCTATTTCGGCTTGTGCTATACTGAAAGCATTGTTTCCCACACACTGGTGTTGGGCATATGAATCCGGAGTGGTAGGTAGTTTTACTCGGGGTTCCTGACGGACAATCTTGAGTACTAACAAAAGCTACACATAAAGGATTCTTTTTTATGGGATTTCAAACAAAAAGTTTTGCGTATAAGAGCAGCCGCTCTCCGTACGCACGGCCACGCAAGCAGCGTGCCGCTCGGCCGAAGCACGGTCAATACATCAACCCAGAGCGTTTTGTGCGCGCAGCAAAACCTACGACGGCCGAAGAATACGTACCATCACATATGTTTACGGACTTTGCTTTTGACGAACGGCTCCATACCAGCATTGCTCGCAAAGGCTATATTGCGCCCACACCGATCCAAGATCAAACGATCGCGCTTGCTATGCAAGGCAAGGACGTCATTGGCATAGCCAATACTGGCACGGGTAAAACTGCAGCATTTGCACTGCCGATTTTGCACCGACTGATTACGGAAAAAAACAGCCGGGCACTCATTGTCGCCCCCACCCGAGAGCTCGCGCAGCAGATCGAAGTGGAATGTCGCGAGATTGGCAAAGGTGGTGGCTTTACTGGCGCGATACTTATCGGCGGCTCTGCCTATGGACCGCAACTGCGCGACCTCAAAGCAGGGCCACGAATTGTCATTGGTACTCCAGGTAGAATCAAAGATCATCTCGAACAAAAAACCTTGCGGCTCAGTGAGTTTAATATCGTCGTACTGGACGAAGTTGACCGTATGCTCGACATGGGCTTTGTCGCAGATGTGCGTTTGCTACTCAGTGAACTCGCCGAAAAACGACAGTCATTTTATTTTTCTGCCACTATGGATGCACGGGTCAGTGGCCTCATCCGCACCTTCTCACCCGATGCCGAAATGGTCACCGTCAAGACGGGTGACACGACCGAAAATGTTCACCAAGACGTCGTACGTTTTAGCGGAAAAGGCGAAAAGCAAGAAAAACTGCACGATATATTGATCGACCCAAGTACGCATAAAGTAATTGTGTTTGAGGGTACGCAGCACAATGTCGAACGACTGGAAAAAGACCTGACCGATCGCGGTTTCAAAGTGGCAAGTATCCATGGTGGCAAAAGCCAGGGTCAGCGAGCGCGCGCACTCAGAAGTTTTAAACAAAATGAAGTAAAGATCTTGATCGCCACTGATGTGGCCGCCCGAGGGATTGATGTGGTTGATATCACCCACGTCGTCAATTACACACAGCCCCAGACTTACGACGATTATGTGCACCGGATTGGCCGCGCTGGCCGCGCTGGCCGAGTCGGCTACGCACTGACATTTGTCGAAAAATAGCGCCATCTGATACACTCGGAAAAGAGAAACCTATGATTTCAATTTACTATAGTCGCGCACGGGAACGTGCTCTCCAAAAGCTGGCTGCCCCAAAAATAGGAGCGTGGATTGCCGTGACGGCTCCCTCGGCACCCGAACTCGATGAGCTCAGTGAACGGTACGGCCTTGACCGTGACTTCCTCGAAGATGCCACCGATATTTACGAAGCCCCTCGTATAGACACGTACCAGGGGGCGGTCTATATTTTCACCCGGTATTGTCATCCAGAAGGTACGGAGATTGCGACCGAACCACTGCTCATTGTGTACACAAATGACTACATCTTTACTATTTCCCGGATCGATACCCCTATACTCGACCGGTTGGTTCGCGACCAGCTCGAATTCGTTACAACCCAGAAAGCAAAAACGGTGCTCTGGATGTTAGCAGAAATAAACACCTCGTATGAAAAACATCTCACCAAAGTTTCTCGCCGTGTGCTCCAGATTCGAGCCGAACTGCGTCAATCCCGTCTGAGCGCCAAAGAGTTTGTGCGGATCATTGAGCTCGAGGAGGACTTGAACGAATTTCTCTCAGCGCTACAACCCCAGGCCCTGCTTTTCAACGCCTTACTGAGCGGAAAACAGCTTCGACTCTACGAAGATGATCGCGATATGATAGAGGATATCGAGCGTAGTACGGGTGAGCTTATAGGCCAGGTGCAGGGCAGGTTGCGGACGCTGGTAAATATGCGACAGGCATACGATGCTATCGCCACGACGAACCTGAACAGTACCTTCAAACGGCTGACGTCTATTGCTATTTTTCTCACCATTCCTACCATTGTCGGTGGGCTGTGGGGGATGAACGTCGCCGTGCCGTTTGCGCACAATCCACACGCGTTTTTGTTTGTGCTTGGGATTGTTTTAGGTTTGTCATTTCTAGCGGTACTCATTTTCCGCAAGAACAAATGGCTATAAGCCTCTACCCTAGGAGCCATTCTCACAAAAAGTACTTAACTCTCAGAGAGTAACTCTGTATACTACGTGCAATGAAGCATCACTTTCACCCAAACGCAGTATTCCGTATATTTGGTTTCTCTATATTTGCCACGCTCGCTACCTTGATTGGTGTCGCCTGGGGGCTCGGTTGGAGCGCGTTTTTTGTCACAGTTATTTTGATGATCGTAGAACTGACGTTTAGCTTTGATAACGCCATCATAAACGCTAAAGTGCTTGAGCGCATGAGCAAAAAGTGGCAAATGCTATTTCTGACAGTTGGTATTTTCATCGCCATTTTCGGTATGCGCGTGGTGTTTCCTATCCTCATCGTTTCGCTTACGGCAGACTTGGGGTGGAGAACGGTGCTTGACCTTGCACTGAACCATCCGAAGGAATATGCGCACCACCTGGAGGAAGCGCACCCAACTATCTCGGCGTTTGGTGGAGCGTTCCTACTCATGCTTGCGTTTCACTTCTTCTTTAGTGATGAACGGGACACCATGTGGATTAAGCGTATCGAGAAACACCTCAAGCGGCTCTCTCATTGGGCATGGCCGTCTGTCGTGACGACTATTTTGCTTTTTGGAGTCGCGGCGCTACCTATTAACTCGCACACCAAAACGACGTTCATGGCCGGCGGTTTCGGTACGCTCACCTACCTGCTGATCCACGGTGCTATCCGCTGGATAGAAAAGTACCAGGGCGTAGAAACAGGGAAGTCGGCCGCAAAGCAGGTTGGCCTTGCGGCATTTATGAGTTTTGTCTATCTGGAAATACTCGACGCGAGCTTTAGCTTCGATGGGGTAATCGGTGCTTTTGCCATCACCAGTAATGTCATATTGATTGCCGCTGGGCTGGGGATTGGGGCTATCTGGGTGCGGTCTATGACAGTATTTATGGTGCGCCGCGGAACGCTGAACCACTTTGCGTACCTTGAGCATGGCGCTCACTATACGGTCTTTGTTCTGGCGATGATTATGCTTTTTAGCGCGCTGTACCATATACCAGAGTTGGTGCCAGGGTTAGCAGGGATTGGTATCATTGGTGCGTCTATTGCTGCTTCTGTACGAGTACGCCGCAAGCTGGAGACCGGCGAACTGAAAAAATGAACCCCCCTTTTTCGTTCACTGTACGAACTCGGCTGAAGGGTGCGCTCACTCGCACGGGTGTGATTCACACGCCGCACGGCGATATTCAGACGCCAGCCTTCGTGGTTGTCGGCACCAAGGCTAGTGTCAAGGCCATGACACCGGAGCAGGTGAAAAGCACTGGCGCGCAAGCCATGCTAGCCAACGCCTATCATCTGTACTTACAGCCGGGGCCAGCGCTTATCGAGAAAGCCGGTGGACTGGCGCGCTTCACGCATTGGGATGGCCCGACGTTCACTGACAGCGGTGGGTTCCAGGTGCTCTCGCTCGGCAGCGGCTTCAAAAAAACGCTCTCTATGGAGGTTGAAGGCGTTTCAGCCGATGATGTGATCGCTCCGCGCAAAGAGCGTCAGGCATGGGTGGACGACGATGGTGTCAACTTCAAGTCATATCTCGACGGCTCCATGCACCGGTTCACTCCGGAACATTCCATGCAGATTCAGCACGGGATTGGGGCAGATATGTGTTTTGCGTTCGACGAACTGACGTCGCTTATGGACACGCGGGCGTACCAGGAAGTTTCTATGCGCACCCGAACCCAACCGTGGGCGGCGCGGTCTTTGCACGAAATGCAGCGGCTGCGCGCACTACACCCCGACCGGCCGTATCAGGCGGTGTTTGGCGTACTACAGGGAGCAAACTACGAAGATTTACGGCGAGAAACGGCTCGGTGGATGGCCGAGCGGGAGTTTGATGGCTACGGCATAGGTGGGGCAATAGAAAAACAACGGCTGGGTGACATCGTGCAGTGGTGCAATGAAATCCTGCCCGAAGACCGTCCCAAGCACATGCTCGGTATAAGCGAGCCAGATGATATGTTTGCTGCAGTGGAACATGGTGTTGACACATTTGACTGTGTGTCGCCGACGCGGGTTGGACGAAACGGTGCGTTTTACACCTTCGAAGGCCGTAAGAACATTCGTGGGGCCATGTACAAGGAAGACTTCACCCCATTACTCGAAGACTGCCTCTGTTACACATGCCAAAATTTCACCCGGGCGTATGTGCAACACCTCTTCCGCGCCAAAGAGCTTCTCGCGAACACACTCATGTCTATTCACAATGAGCACTTCATTGTCGGTCTGGTCGACAACATGCGTACCAGTATAGAAGACGGCACCTTCCACTCCTTCCGTGACGCTTGGCTCGCCCGCTACTATCGGAAACCTGCAGAGTAATTCATAGTCGTGAACGACGCTGTGCAGTAGTAGCGCGTATCACCAGTCGACACATAAATTGGGCGAGCAGGGGGTAGAAAGTATGAGTACCCCCCAAGACCCGCGCTATAGTCATATCGACTCGTACTCGCAAAACCATACACCACAGTACTCATACTCGATCACCCCCCTAAGACAGAATCGTGAACCGTCAATAAAATGACCATATGGTCATTTTATTGACGCATTGGAGGGCGTGGGAGTTTATGTGGCGGGGGGGATTGGCGTAGAACTGGCGTAGATCATTTGCGGACTGTGGTGATAGTTCAGTATACTTCTGATGAGTATGAGGGGGTTTTTTTGATGGGTAGGTGTTTCTTGCAGAATGGGTACTGGGTACAGGCTTACGCGCCCGTCAGGCGAGTGGGATATGGTGTTTTTGTTTCCACGGGGAATTGGCTTAGAGGTCGCTAACGTTTTGGTTAGGAACTCCCGCAGGGTCACGACTAGTTGCCCGCCTCGCTGGCTGGGACTCGGTGGATGTTTTCGAGCCGTCTTACGGACGTCTAACAGCTAGCGTTTAACGTCCCTTAATCATCTAGCTGGACACTAAGGGGGGTGAAGTTCGTCCTTTTATCGTAGTGGTCGGCCTGTTCACGCGCTTTTAGCCAGTGAATGACGCGGTAGGTGACCGGGAGCATCAGTGTTTCGACCGTGACTTTGAAGAGCATGCCGACCAAGATGTAATTTACCATCTGTGCACTCGTGATGAGCCCGTAAAACGCAACCATGCAGAAAATGGTGGTGTCCACGGCTTCGCCGAGTAGCGTGGAGGTAACCAGTCGTTGCCATAGTCGCTTACCTTGGGAGCGTACTTTCATTTTCGCCAGAACAAACGAGTTGATGAATTCGCCGACTAAATAAGCGAGCAAACTAGCAGCAACTATTCGCGGCACAAACCCAAACACAGTGTTGAATTCGCTCACATTAGGTGCGCCTGCTACCGCCGGCATAAGAGTCACTAAACGCAAGACAGCAATCATAACGAGTAGGAACGTAAAACTCACCCATATGGCGCGGCGTGTATGTTTGTAGCCGTACACCTCTGTCATGACGTCGCCAATGATGTAGGCGAGCGGGAACAAAATGGCACCGCCGTCGGCGATAATCGGCCCAAACGCCACGAGCTTCATAGCGCCCAAGTTAGAAATAATCAGTGTTGCCACACTGGCCGCCACAAACAGGTCATAGTACCGATAGTTTCGCGTTTTTGACATAAAAAGAGCACTCCTTTTGAGTTAATATTTCCATACTGAGTGCCACATCCCCGCTCGGCCGCTTTGGCCCTGCGAGCTTTGGTATTTGTGAGTAGTATAACTGCAAGTAACAGATAAAAAAAGTATTTACAAAATAACTAATCGTTGTACAGTAAGAATGTAATTTGTAAGGAGACAGCATGCCATATTCTGTGGAAGCGCATATTGGTAGTTTAGAGACATTCACTGCCGAGATTCTTGCTCGCCAGTCCTCGATGGGCTCTGGAGACTGGAATGAGGCATGGGGTGATTACAACAAAATTGACTTTGGAGCGACTGTACCGCCGGACAAAGATGGTCAAGTTACGTCAGTCAATAATTTAGCAGCAAGTGTTGTCGCGAGCCTGAACCCAAGCTCCAGAGAAGCTGCAGTCGACAGCATAGGAGCTCGGTTTGATAAGGTGACTGGTAATTTTAAGCGTGCTTATGCAGAACACCAGGGTGTAAGGTTGTCCGATGAAACACTCACAATTGCGAACGGGATTATTGATGTTTTGGTTCCAATGGCGGCTAGGGAAATCCAGGGCGGCGAGGAACGTAATAGGGTAGTTAGTCGCCTGGCTGGCAGGTTAGCGGTTATGCGTAAAGCAATCATTATGACTGACAATGTTAGCGCTGACTATGTGTAGCTACCGTGACTAAGTGTCAAATTACGTTATCGCGGCCTGGCCGAGGGTGATGATGTGCTTTTTACGGTAGTTATCAAAAGCTGTTTTGTCGCTGCCGTTTTTGCGTATAAAGGCGCTCATTTTCTCGCTGCCTATAAAGTGCGGCAACATGACGTACGATGCCCCTAGGCTATATAGTTCGGCAGCGCCGTCATAGTCGTTTGCGTGACAAATGAAAATTCCTTTCGAGTTTTTGGACAAGTAGTATTTGAGCAGCTCCCTGTTCGTGGTGTGCCCTGGCAAAATACTGACAATCATTTCGGCCTTGCCGACACCGAGCTCGTCGAGCATTTCGTAGTCGGTTGCGTCGCCGTAGGCGTGATGAATGTGTTGGTGTTCGAGAGTCTCGATAACGTCTGGGTTATAGTCTATAACGATGTATTTTTTACGCATTTCACGGAAGGTGTGTACAAACTCATGGCCGCCCTTACGGTATCCAAACAGCACGAGTTTGTAGTCTGGTTTTTTGCCCTTGTCACTGTAGAGCGATTTGCGTTCAAATATACTTAACCAGCCCGAAAAGGCTCTAAAAAGTCGATCATCGTACTTCATAAGATAGCTCGAAATAGCAATCGTCATAAAGGTGGTCAGGGTGAGAATGTTCATAGTGTCTGGCGTGGCAAGTTTTTCGCTGACAGCAAGTGCGAGCACGATGACAGAAAACTCGCTGATTTGCGAGAGGTGAGATGCTACTTTAAAGCCGGTCTGTTTGGTAAAACCGAGTAGGCCAAGCCCGAGGGAAACGCTCAATGGCTTGATGAAAATTGCGACACACGACAGCAGTAGCGCCGGCAGAAATGCCTCAGAAATACCTCCGAGCGTCATGGTGCCACCGAGCGAAATGAAAAAGAGCAGGAGGAAAAAGTCACGCAGTGGTTTGAGGCGGGTGCTGATCTCCTGTGCGTACGGCAACGAGGCTAAAGTGACGCCGGCAAAGAGAGCGCCGACTTCCAAGGAAAATCCAGCAACATCAAACACGGCGGCCACGCTAAACGCCCAAGCGATTGCAAACGTAAAGAGAAATTCTTGGCTGGAGGCAAAAAAACGCACTAGACGGCTCATGACAAACCAGCCGATGAAGGTCAGGGTTCCGGCCAGCAACAGACCTTTACCAATGAGCCCAAAAATCTGCTCGCTCCCACCCCCGCCTTTGGCGGCCGCCAAAAAAACGAGTGTAAATGTTGCTGCGATGTCCTCTACTAGCAAAATACCGATGGCAATTTGCCCAAAGAGTCGGTGTTGTTCGCGTTTATCGACCAAGCTTTTTACGACAACAATAGTGCTACTAAACAGCATACCCACAGCAACGAGTAGCGCCTCAGTATGAGGGAGGCCAAGAAGCTTTGCTAGTGCAAAACTAACCGAGCCGACCAGCAGCACATTGAGCAGAAAAACCAAAAACACAGGCTTCCCTGTGCTACGTATCACACCGACATTGAGGCCAAGTCCGACGATAAAAAGCAATAATGCAATCCCAATCTGGCTAAACGACGCAAAAGCCGCTTGGTCATGAATGAGGTTCAGCAGCGAAGGCCCGCAGATAATTCCCGAGAGTATGTAGCCGATAATTAGCGGCTGTTTAAATACTCGCATAAGGATCGAGACTACAGCGGCAATGGCAAGCACAGCAGCAAGCTGCAAAAATATCGTAGATTCCATAGCTATATCTTCGCACGACGCTTATGCCTTTGGCAAATGTAACTCAGCGGTACATTCTGAAGGCCGGGCTAAGGTATACTACTAGGGTAATGAAAAAGCGTCCCCTGACACGAAACATCGACGCCCGCGCCTACCTGGATGCATTTTTGGTGTCGGCAGCGGCGAGTATTATGCTGCTGAGGCTTGGGCTGCACCTGACAAACTATCCGCAGATTGGGGGTGCCAAATACCATATTGCCCATGTGCTGTGGGGCGGAATGCTCATGCTGGCTGCGTTCATCCTAAATTTTGCGTTTCTCGGGAGGCATCTGCAAAAAATGGTTGCTGTACTTGGGGGAGTTGGTTTCGGGATATTTATCGACGAGATTGGGAAATTTATTACTCGGGACGTCAACTATTTTTTCCAGCCTGCGGTTGGAATTATTTATGCTGTTTTTGTGGCACTCTACATTTTGGTTGGCTACCTCACGCGCAGTCAGAAATATACGAGCGATGAATATCAGCTGAATGCGCTCCGAAGGCTCGAAGAAGCGGTGCACAAAGACATGGATGTGCATGAACGTGCTGCAACCCGCAAACTGCTCAGCCGTGCTCGACAATCAGATGTTCTCACACAAAAACTACATGACCTTCTGTACGAAGTTCCACTCAGTGCGAGTGCAGACCCCGGGCCAATCATGCGCATACGGACTTCCTTGGCGCGTTGGTATGAACGTATGTGGTCAGCGCGAAGTTCTCGGACGGTTGTGCGTCTGTTTTTTGCTGTGCAGATGTTGGTTTTTTTGGTGGCAGTTGTCAGTGCTGCCTATAGTAATCTCGATGATGTACGAGACTTTTTCGTTGGCAGAGCAGACTATGGGCATAGTCTTGTGCTTGGTCAGCTAACATCCACTATAGCTGCGGTAATATGTACTGTCGTTGGACTGGTTTGGATAAAGCAATCTCGATACCACGCGCTGCAGTGGTTTCGCCGGGCCACGCTTATAAACTTGCTTCTCACCGAGTTCTTTCTATTTAGTCGCATACAGCTCGGCGCTATTCCGAGTTTTATTTTTAACCTCATTTTATACATTTTGCTCGATCTAGTTGTCTCGTACGAACGTATCGCGCACAGCAAAGAAGTGTAGACGAACCTGCTATAGTTTCAAAGATTTTAGGACGTATTTGGCATAACGTAGCGTCAAGTCATGAGTGCCAATAAAAGTCTGTGTTTGTACGTAGCTATTTTGCGTTAGGAGCTCTACATTTGCACCTACTACGACCTGGTCGAGGGTGCCGTAAAACACCTTGACGGGCAGTTCCAGTGTGGCAACATCTGAGAGTATGTGTTGCTGCTCTATGCACGTTTGCAAGGTACGCATAAAGGGGATCCAAATATCTGGTTGGCGCACGACACTTTTGGGCAAGGGTGCGATGTAACTCAGGCGGCGAAATGTATCGGGTGTCATGTGTTCGTTTCGCAAAAACTTGTATATCACCAGAAGTAGGCCTGTCAGACGGCGGGCACCACGCTTCGATATGGCGTTTAGCGGGGGGTAGACTGGAGGGCTCAGTAGGTAGAGTCGGCTGAGACTAGATGGGTGTTCATGTGCGTACCGCGCTGCCAGAAAACTGCCGAGAGAGTGACCCATAAGTATAAACGGCTCGCGGTTCCGAAGGGCATGAATGCTGTAAAATAACGATCGAGTATGGTCGTCTATGCTATATTTGCACCATTGTGGCTTTGGGGACTTGCCAAAACCGAGCAGATCAATGGTTATGCAGTAGTACTCTTTTGTGAGCACCTGAACAAAGGGCGCCCAATCTTCTCCGCTCGCAGCTATTCCGTGCAGTAGTACAATAGTCGGCTTCGCAGGATCCCCATAGCGCTGTATGTGGAGACGATAGGGCCGACGAAGTGTTTTGTGCCAGAAAGTATCAAAAATCACAAACTACATCATATCAGATTCGGTAGTGCCTTTCGTGGTCTGAATGTGAGCTGTCAGTACCTTTTGTCACAGACGCAACAGACAGTTTGCGATAGTATAGGGTTGGAAACGAAGATTTCCACGAAAAAGGCCGAAACTTCCGGCCTTTTTAAATTCTTCTCAGGCGTACAGGCGTGCGTCAAACATATGGATGAAAACTGTATTCATTCCACACCCCTCTCAGTCACGGTTCTCGTCAAATGGCAGTAGACTGAAGTCTGGTTCCCGGGTGATATACTAATGTCCAATGGAAAAAAGGCTCATACTACGGCAGCCCTTAGCTAGTGACGAATCAGCCGTTTTATCTTTTCGCACAACATTCACTGGCCACAATGCCGAAGGAGAGATCCCTGGATCGGGCGGTTTGGCTTTGGCCGAATCATACGAGACATGGCTGCGTCGAACTGAGCTTTTTGCAAACAAGGCAACAGTGCCTGATGGGATGGTTCAGGCGTCAACATTTTTGGCACAGCTTCAAACCGACGCAAGGCTTGTTGGGATCATCCAGATTCGGCATACGTTAAATGACTACCTCATGCGTTTCGGAGGGCACATTGGCTACTCGGTAGCACCGGGCGAACGCGGCAAAGGGTATGCTACAGAAATGCTTCGACTTGCGCTCGAAACATGTCAGCAGATCGGGCTACAAAAGGTTTTGATAACATGCGACAAAACAAATACCGCCTCTGCTGCGGTCATCGTCGCAAATGGTGGCGTCCTAGAAAATGAAATCAAAGACGCTACCGTCACAAAACAGCGGTACTGGATAATGCTTGGTTAATACCCGCTCCTCAGCACGCCACCCAAAAAGTAACAAATATGTCGCGATCGCGACATATTTGTTACTTTTTGGGTGGCTGTTTTTAGAGATTGAGGAGAGAGGGAGAGTTGTAAGGGCTACATGATTCGCAGGTACCGGTAAGCTCTATTTGGTGGTTCTTTAGGGTGAACGAGCGACGCTCAGCAAGTTTGTGGAGGCGTTTTTCGAGTGTCGCGTCTTGGGGTAGGGCAATGGAGGCACCGCAGGTAGAGCAGGTAGCATGATGGTGGTGTTCGTGAAATGCCTCCCCGAGTTCAAGGCGGTATTTCCAACCGTGTGGTATACGTACGATTATTCCAAGTTTTTCAAACAGCTCACGTGCGCGGTATACACTTGCGCGGTCTACTTTCGGACAGGCTGCGACTAGTTCGGCCATGGTGAAGCTTTTGTGGTGCTGTAACGCTTGAAAAACTGCTTGCCTAGGTAGGGTAATGCTGAGGCGGTTATCCCTCAAGACCTTCTCAAATATCTGCTGGCTACTCATGTTGCAAGTATAGCAAATATTGCGACACTTTTGCAAAAATTATAATCGATGTGTTGTACTGTGTGGCATGAAAACACTATCATCCAATCAGTTACAGGACGCACACGGCACTTTTATTGAAGCTGTAAAGCCTTTTGGCGGCCTTGTGCAAGCAGAAGTTCCCCGACCCACATTTCACGCATTTGAAGAGTGGGCTATAAAAAATAATGTGCAATCTCAACAGGGTAACTACATGCTTCCTCCTAGAGCGACGTTGCCTGGGTTTGCTGGATTGATGGCAGTGGCGTTGGTACCGCGCAAAAACCAAGCGCCGCACCGTGTGGCTGGCATTGTGCTGGAGGATGAGCGACAGGTAGGTGTTCTTGGTGGTCACGAAACGCTGACGCCACTATCACAGGCCTTGCTCTCGACGGTGTATCTCAATAATCGCCAGAATGTCTTAGATCATCCAAACGGCACCGTGCAAGCTGGGTTCGGTGGCCATGCGGTGATTGCTGCATCGGCACTTGCGAGCCGCGGGAATGTGCACAATGCAGTACACGCGTTCGGGCGGGACAATTTTGGTACTGAGATGACCAGACAGGGTCTACAAGACATACGTGTCGGACATAACACCATCAGTGTACGGGCTGGCACCTTCGCACTACATAGTGTTGGCCTCATTGTAGCTTCGCATTTTCAGCCAGACTCAGCAGGTATGTTCGGTAGTGTTTTGAGTGGTGAAGCGGCCAATGTAGCGCTCACGCTTGCGGCAACGCTCTCCAATCCTGATAAGCCTAAGATCGACCTAGAGCGTAGTTTTTCAGAAATGAGCAGCTAATCATGCAAGCCGAACTATATCTGCCGGCGCCAGAAAAAGGTTCATATATATTGCAAATATTGCAAACTGATGACAAGACGCAATACGATTGGGGTGAATTTTTTTCTGGCGTGGATGGGTTTAGTGATGATGAGATTGTTGATAAGCTCGGTGCTAGCTTTGATGAATTGACTGCTCGTGCGGCCGAAGGGCAGTCTGATGAAGAAGTATTTACAGCCATACGCTCCTTGGTGGGCGAAGTGCAATCACGCGGCTACGTTGAGCAGGCCATGCAAATGGCGATGACGCTTGGCGCGATGGCCTGTACCCACAACCACTTACAAGGACTTGCAAATGAAATTGGGGGCAACTTGTTTGGAGTACAGACTCACGACAAAGATGATGGACACGATCATGATCGGTCTACAGACAAAGAATCACATAACGCGAAAACATGCGATCACTGCAAGGCTGGGCGCACCTGTCGCAAGAAATAGCATTTTTGCGACAAATTTGCAGTACCTTCTCGTAAAAAATACACTCATAGTAAACAGGTAAAGGAAATACAACTATGGCACACTACGGACATATCATATTTTTCTCGCTTATCGGGGGGCTTTTCTCACTCCTCGCCGGGGGGTTACTACTGAGCCGCGAGAAAACGGCACTCGCGCTCGCAAAATATGCGACACCCTTTGCGGCTGGGGCGCTGATAGCAGCAGTTTTTTTCGACCTACTTTCAGAAGGTGTTGCTGAAGCCCCGGTGCGTACCCTCATGATCTCTACGGTAGTCGGGATAGTACTGTTTTATCTTATGGAGAGGTTTATACATTGGTTTCACCACCATCACCGCAAAGATGAAAGTAAAACTGTGTCCAACCATCACGACAGTTCGCTTCCACTTATCATTGCCGGTGACACGGTACATAATGCACTCGACGGCGTCGCAATCGCTGCATCATTTCTCATTAGCGTGCCGACGGGTATAGTGACGACGCTGGCGGTTGCGGCACACGAAATCCCGCAGGAAATAGGCGACTTTGGACTCATGCTGCACAAAGGCATGGCGCGTCGAAAAGTATTACTGGTAAACGCACTCAGTGCGCTCGCTACCACTGTCATGGCAGTGCTGACATTTGCTATCGGGAGCACCGAAAAACTACCTATGGGTGTGCTGATAGGACTGAGCGCAGGCTTTTTGCTCTATATCGCCATGAGCGACGTTATCCCGGAGCTTCACCGACATGATAGAGGTGGGAAGTTTGTAGACTGGCAGCCGCTCATGCTTGTTGCAGGAGTGATTACCGTGTTTATAGCGGTTCAGCTCGCTCACGCGTATATTGACCCAGTCCATGATCACGCCGAAACTGAGAGTTCACATGCCACCGAAACCAACGATCATGGTGCGCACCTCAATAATCATAGTCAAGAAAAACATGAGTAGTCTGCTACACTAGTACTATGGAAATAGCGCTTGGAGTATTGGGTTTTCTTGTCGTAGTCTTGGGCGGAGTGCTTATCTATGTGCTTTTTAGGAAGCCATCGAACGAGAGCGCGTTGCTGATCAAGGAAGACTTGCGGGCGCTCAGTGAGGATATCACGAAGCTCAAAGATGGCGTGCAAACGCAAATATCCGACCGACTCGACAAGTCGCAGTCAGCCATGTTTGGCGCCATGCAGCGGCAGTCGGAAACGACCAATAAGATTGTCGAGGAAATCACCCGTAACCTTACCGAGCTGAAAAACAGCAACAAACGCGTGGTGGATGTCGCCGACGAGCTCAAAACGCTGCAAAATGTGTTGCAAAACCCAAAGCAGCGCGGCGGCCTGGGTGAATACTACCTCGACACGGTGCTCGGCAATGTCCTGCCTCCCCATGTCTACGAAACGCAGTTCAAGTTCAAAGACGGCGAAATCGTCGACGCGGTCATAAAGCTCGATAAAGGTCGTATACTACCCATCGACTCAAAGTTTAGCCTGGAAAACTACAACCGACTCATAGAGGAGAAAGACAAAACGCAGCGCGACATCATCGTCAAAACATTTAAGTCTGACCTCAAACTGCGTATAGACGAAACGAGCAAATACATTCGCCCCAGCGAAAATACACTAGACTACGCCTTTATGTTCATCCCGTCCGAGGCGATTTATTACGATTTACTAGTAAACAATGTGGGCGCGACCGGGACAAACTCGCGCGACCTTATAGAGTACGCCTTCATAGACAAAAAGGTCATCATCGTCAGCCCTACGACACTGCTCGCCTATTTGCAGACGGTCATGCAGGGGCTGAAAAGCTTGCAAATAGAAGAACAGGCAAAAGATATTCAAAAGCGGGTGGGCGAGCTGGGTAAGCACATCCAAGCGCACGACACCTATATGCAAAAGCTAGGAAATTCACTGGGTACGACCATAAATCACTTCAATGCGGCGCATAAAAGTTTAGGGAAAATGGACCGTGACGTGGTGAAGATAGCCGACACCACTCCGGCCGTCGAACCGCTGTTGCTTGACAAACCGCAAGCCGACGAGTAGACATGCCGAATTTCGCCCAGCAGGCGACCTCCTTTCTTTGCTGCCAAAGAAAGGAGGCAAAGAAAGGAGGCTAAAGGCTTCAGATGAAGCCGTATTCGAAATTCGAAATTTTAGATTCTATGTCTTCACTTGTTTTTTGACGCCGGCGGTTAACTGACGCTTCGCGAGGGCTTCACACTCCATTTTGGCATCGGTGTACATCATCTGTTCTGGCGGGGTTTTTTGTGTCCAGGCACTGGGGCCACGCAGAGCGCCCACCACCCCTAGCTCGCGGGCAACTTTCAGGTAGCGAATAGCGTCTATCACCACGCCGGCACTGTTTTCGCTGTCTTGCACGGAAAGCTTGAGATCCATGGTGATGGGCGCGCCGCCGAAGCCTTTGAGGCGGATGTTGAAATAGGCAACCTTATTGTCTTTTAGGTACGGTAGGAACGTGCTCGGGCCGGCGAAGAGACTGTGCTCTGCGACGGGTATGCCGCGTATGTCGTTCTGGGCACGAATGACGTTTTCCTTTGACTTCTTTTTGCTGGCGAGACGGGACTGGACCATCATGTTGTTGAAGTCGGTATTGCCACCTATATTAAGCTGCTGGTGAAACTCTACCTCGGCCCCGCGGTCAAAGGCAAGCTCTTGCAGGACTTGGCTGACCACACTTGCTCCAATCTGGCTACGCATGTCATCGCCTATCAGCGGCAAACCGGCGTCGATGAACTTTTGTTCCCACACGGGGTCACTAGCGATGAACACCGGTATACAGTTCAGGAACGCTACCTTAGCATCTACCGCGCACTGGGCGTAAAACTCCGTCGCTTCTTGCGATCCAACAGGGAGATAGTTGATCAAAATATCTGCGTTTGTGTCTTTCAGTACCCGGACAACATCCACGGGTTTTGTTTTGGCCAGGCGGAAGCCAAACTCTTCTGGCTGCTCCTGCATGTAGTCGCTGACGCCGTCTAACGGCTTACCCATCTGTACGACTGGCCCGGCTGGAACTTCTGCCTGAAATACGCGGGCGCAGTTTGGCTGGGCAAAAATGGCCGCACCGACAGGCTTGCCAACTTTGCGCTTGTCGACATCAAACGCTGCCACGACTTCGATGTCGCTTGTACGGTACCCGCCGATATCAGCATACATAACCCCTGGGATATTGTCTTCCTTGTGCTCGCGGTAGTACTCAAAACCTTGGTACAGCGATGAAAAACAGTTCCCAACCCCAACAACAGCTACACGGATAGATTTCTTTGACATATACACTCCTTCTTCAGACAACATTGTACGGTCGTTGGAACCATAAAACCAATACATACTCTTTACATTTGCTATAATAAATATCTATGGATGATCGTATGCACAAGTTTGCAATCTTGGTAGAGGCCGGTAGCTTTACGAAAGCGGCAAAACTTTTGCACATATCACAGCCCGCCCTGAGTGTTGCGATCGCCAAGATGGAGCGTGAGCATAAAACCAAGCTCATACTTTCGGCTGGTCGGTCGGGTATACGTTTGAGCGAAGCAGGTCAAAAAGTCTATAGTGCTGCGCTGGAACACCGGGCAGTCGCTCATAACCTGCAGCTTGAGCTGGCCGAAGAGTCCCTAGAGAAAATTCCTCTTCGGATTGGTTTGATTGACAGTGTGGCGGCGTTACTGTGTGGTCAGGACGAACCCCTTCGAACCCTTGAGGAACAAACGGAGTTAACTCTTTCTATCGATCATTCGGCAAACTTGCGCGCCGCTGTCCAAAGCGATGCGCTTGATCTCGCTGTTATTGTAGCGAGTGACAGTGAGGATGCCAGCATACAGACCGTAGGCGTTGGGGCGGAGCAGCTAGCTCTGGTGTGCCGCTCGGATGTTGCCAGCACATTTGAAGATTGGCTCAGAGTAGGCAAGCCACTGCCATTTATATCGTTTGTCCAAGATTCGGTGACGTATAGTGTCATTCAGCGAGCATTGCTACGAGATACAATTGCGGTTCAACCGGTGCTGTATTCGACGAGTACTGATGTAATGATACGCATGATGCTCCGCGGTCGAGCGGCAAGTGTTTTACCTGAAAGTTTAGTCAAAGATTATATCAATACTGGTGAAGTACATCATATTTGTCAGGCCGGCACGCCGTATCGCCTCCAGCGCAAAATGAATGCAGTTACGCTAAAGGGTCGTCGTATGCCGCCGCGTCTGTCCCAGCTCGCACTGACCGTCCGACAACACCTCCAGTCATATGATGTTGAGGAGCGCTAATCTCGGCCAGCTAAACAAACAGCAGCATTCTCTGACGAGCCGCGCAGTCGGGCGGTTACATCGGTCGCCTGGTAGAGTTTGTATTTTGCACCCACACTGTAGCTACAATCGGGTAAGTTTGGTAATGTGTAGCCGAGGTAATGACTCAGAACAAACCGAAATGCATTCACCGGTGAATCGATCCCATTCAGCGTTTCTTCCTGCGAGACACCAGGCAGATAATAGCTGGCAAAAATCCCATATTTTTGGCGTAGTTCGGCGTCAGGCAAGTCTACAGGATTATGGTAGTGCGAAGCAGATTGCCCGCCTTGAAACTGTTTTGGGTACGGTCCTTCGTCGGCCTGGAGGATTATGACTGCACCAGGATCGTTGGCTCGAATATGGGCGATCGTATCTCGGATCTGCCCAGTTACATACGAAAGTTGGTTTATGTATTTTACTTTTTCGTCAGCGTCGTTATCGGTACGGTTTTGATCGTATGTCGTGCTTGATCCATCGGGGAGGAAAATGTAAGGATCGTGTGGCGAAAGAATGTGGGCGAACACAAACTGTGGTTTGGCGGATTGCTTGGCCGTCGCCGCCAGTGTCTTCAGGGTGGCGAGCTGTGCATACAAATTTTCTGCCGGAGCCCGGTCGAGGTCATAACGTATAATTGGCGTCGATCCGACACTGGCTCCTTTGAGTAACAACGGTGAAAGAACACTTTTATTCACGATGTCACGCTGCAGGTCAGTGAGCCAAAACGTCTTACCGAAGGCTTGCAGACGATATGAATCGGTCGGTCGGCGGTCGGCAAGAACACTTTTACGAGTAAAATCCCACCAAGAACTCAACATTGTATATTCGTAACCATTGTTTTTCAGTACGTGGGCGACAGGAGGTGAATCGAGTGCCTTTCGGTAGGGAAATCCTGCTTGGTGCTCAACTGAACGGTATTGAAACTGGCTGGTAAGGTCTGTTTGATACTCCATCTTGAGCGTTGAGCCGAGAGACATCATGGTAAAAGGATAATTACTGTAAGCGGTCAAGCGGTTGGCGAAGCCTTGTTCTGTCAAAAAGTTGGTCATGGCAGAGTTGTCGTACTGGTAGATGGTTTGGAGAGTTTCATTGCTCGCGTAACGGTCAAAAACCAAATAGTATATGTTGGGTTTGGCGATAATTTTCGAGGTGTCTTGTGTGAGCTGAAGAGCAGCGGGTTTGTATGCCAACTCATGACGGTATTTCCACACCTGAGCGCCTACTTTAGCCATCTGCGAAACAAAGACAAAACAGACCATAAACAGACCAATCTTCAGTAGGGGTGTTTCTGCTGCTGTGAAGAATCGTCGCATGAGCCAGGTAAAGCCCACAGATAGTAAACAAAAAACCAAGGTAAAAAACGTGAGCAACCCTGTCACCTTGCCAAACGGCGTTAAACTGTCGGGCATAAGATGGCGCGCTACGGCCTGAAGACTAGGGAAAGCGTAGCTGTAGGCATATAAAACGTAGCTCATAAACATACTTGCCGTATGAGTAGCGAACAAGCCCCAACGGCCACAAATAACCTTTTTGATAGCGTAAAAAAAGCCAGTTGCGAGCGTTCCGAGTAGCACGACGTTCAATATCCATTCCGAAGGATAGCTGAAATCTGGGTTGAGTAAATAATGCGCTATACACCAGCTTGCCAGGAGGAGTACTTCAGTCAGGCTAGTTTCTTTTAGTAGCTTCTCCGCGAGTTGCGCGATATGTATCCGTCTGTGTGACGAATTTGCTCCTAGCGACGAAGCGTCACCAATAGCTGGTTGTGGCGATGAATGAGCGGTTTTCTTCCGCTTGGCTTTCGGCTTTGTCGAAATAGGCACTCTAAGCTACTTCCTTTTGTATAAATATAGCGTGCGTCGGGTGTCTTTAATGGCGGTTTTTTTGACAAGGTTGAAGTGCGTTGCCATAGCTTCTTCGAAATGTTGCGCATCATATTCAGGAAAAACATCTCGTCGTGACGCCAACAAAATCTGTACCTTGCTATCTTGCTTCGGAACAAATTCTACGATGATATGTTCCCCGAGTCGGCTAAAAAGCTCAGCGACACGCTCCAGCGGCAGGTTTCGGCCAATCGCTAGGTGGTGAATAAGGGCTAGAGCCATGACGACGTCAGCTGGGCCACGCTCCATGAGCGAATCGCGCTCCGTACCGAGGAAGCCAGTGGCCGGGCTTGGGTTGACGATATCTTGCACGAGCGGTAGCATGTGACGCGTCTGGGTGCTATCCGACTTCGTCAAGTAGTTTCGCTCGACTGCGAGAGGGTCAATATCAAACGCAATAGTGTACATGCCACGATTTGCAGCGAGGCTGCTAAACTCTCCGTTGTTCGCGCCCATGTCCCACACTGTCTTGGGTAGCGGCTTAACGCTCTCCAGAAAAGATTCCACAAGCGCCCGCTTTTCAGCAAACCCTTGCTCAGTGTAGTTTGTAAACGTGTAGTATTCTCCCCATTCTGTCTGCTGCTTCGGCAGCTTGAGTCCGCGTATTGTGCGCTCCAGGCTACTGACAAGACCTTCCAGAGCAAACCGACTAACCCGTCGAGCTTGCGCGGGGGAAGTTGGTGTGTCGCTCGCTGCGTTTTGGTAACGCCGCTGAGCGCCACCGTGTACAAAAATATGGCTTAGTAGTCCAGCACGGAGCTTGGTTCGTTTGGGGAGTAGAGCGGCGGCGAGGTCAAGCGGAATGCCTTCGAGATTAGAACGAAGGAGCTTGAGCGCATCGAGAGAAGTATAGCTCGCGAGCGCGAGCGGAGCGAGGAAATGCTCACAAAACTGCCGGTAGCCTTCCCATGCATCGCCTTCGACATAGGCACAGAACGAAAGTGTATCGATGAAAATCGGTTTTTTCCCAATAAACTGTATGTTGTAAGCACTGGCATCTTTCAGCATCATACCGTGAGCCAAAGCGCGTTTTTGAATTTCGAGCGTGAGGAGGGCAGCGTCTTTCAGCTGGGAAAAACTCCACTCAAAGGGGTAGGAAATAAAAGGTATGTGCTCTGGACGAATAACCTTGTAGCCATTTTTCCCAGCGGGCTTTGGTGAGCTGACTTCCACGTGTGTCACCAGTAAGCGGTCGGCGACAAGATGTTCATATAAACCAGATGAAATCAACAGATCAAAATCGACCTTCCCAGATGCATTTACCTGACGGTAGACAGTGCCTTTTTTGGTAAAAATATGTCCAGCTGGGTCACGAAACGAACTTGGATGCGCAGTACGTTGGTCGCCCATGAACTATTTTTCGTCCTGCTCTTTGGCTGGGCTACTCGTGGACGACGCGGCTTTGCCGCGAAGCTTGTTTAGTTTATGGGTTACGACTGCAAACATACGACGACCAAAAAGCGCTACACCTGCAATGGCGCCTATAAGCGCCTGCACGATTAGACTACCGGTGCCCGCGTCCAAATACGCGACATGTTGCCATATACTCATTATAATCCTCCGTTCAGACAGTTAGAAAACGATAGAACCTATTATACACGATACGAGCCTGACAAAGTGCTGATTTTCCCGTAAAGGAGAGCTATAGCACGTCTACAAAAACTAACAGCAGTATGAAAAGCCCCGCACCGATCCGGTAGTAAGCAAATGGTTTGAAGTTGTGGTTGGTAATGTACCGCATAAGCCAAGCCACCACCAGGAGCGCCGTGACAAAAGCTGCCAGTAAGCCAACTGCTATGCTCATGTATCCACCGCTAATACGCGGTATTTCGCTACTGTACTTGAATAGTTTGTAAGCACTCGCCAGTACGAGTACCGGTATGGAAAGGTAAAAAGAAAAGGCAGTTGCAGTTGGTCGATTCAGCTTGACTGCTAGGCCACTTACGATAGTAGCGCCGCTCCGCGATACCCCTGGGATCATAGCGACGCACTGGCCTAGTCCGACCAAGAGAGCCTGGCGCGTGCTGATGTCTGCCAGCTCGACACTAGCCCGGTGCCGGTCAACAGGCTTATTGTCGACGAGCCACAAGATAACCCCTCCCACGATCAGTGCGAGTGCGATGACGATAGGAACAGAGATAGCTGAAGATACTTTGTCAAATGCGAGACCCAGAATTGCCGCTGGCAGGGTGCCGACGACTAGCACGCTCCAAAAATTAAGGGCTGCTTTTTCTCGTCGCCACAAACCAATTGTTTTAGCCCAGAGGTCTTTCCGGTAGTACCAGATAACGGCAGCGATAGCGCCGACCTGGATCACTACAGCGAATAATTCATGTTGATCTTTGAAGTTCAGTAGTTTTTGAGTAATCAGCAAATGTCCCGTGCTCGAAATAGGTAAAAACTCCGTTATACCCTCGACGATCCCCAAAATAAGTGCCTGAATAAAATCAATCATCTGTAGTAGTATAGCGTTTGCCCGCCGACTCGTCACGTTTTCGGCGGAGCAAATCCACGACTAGTGCAGCAGTCCAGGAGAAGTTATTGGCGCCGAGTGGTTCGCTGGTTATGGGGTGAAAATACTCAGCAAACCCGCTACGCTCCACCATATCTAGTGTGGTGTCGCTCAGTGCGCCAGCATGGTCGTGGTAGCCGTACTGCTCAAGTCCCTGAATGATCAGCCAATTGGTGTTGACCCAGGTCGGTCCCTGCCAGTATAGAGTAGGCTGGAAGTCAGAGCTATCGACCGGCACGCTTGGCACCGGGAAAGGCGAGCCAAAACGATGCTCGTTCTCGAGCAAGCGCACAAGTTGTGCTGCCCGCTCCTTGCTGATGACCCCAGAATACAGGGGCATAAGTGTCGCAAGGCTGGGCTGCTTTAGTAGACGGTGTGTGATAAAGTCGCGTGACCAATACGTTTTGGCATATGGGTCATAGAGTTTTTCGAGTGCCTGGGGGGCTTTATTCATGGCCTCGAGGAGTGGTTGGGGCAGTTCATAACGAATAGTTTTCGCCATTTGCTGGAGCCGGGTATTGGCACGTATCAGGATACAGTTAAACGTCAGGTCTTCGATACTGAACAAGCCATGATCGAGGATTCTCATCGTGTCGTAGGCTTTTCGGCGCAACCGCCGCTGAGCGTCAAAGTAAGCGAGCGTTTCGATGGTGGATAGCCGTTGTCCAGGGGGGATATAGTGACGATCTCTGCGTAAAAAGCCTATGACAATATCAAGTTTTGACCAACGTACGAAGCGGATCCAGGCAGGCAGCAAATGCTCGCGCAGTTGAGATGTCCATGGCGGCGTGTTGTCAAGACCGGTTTCCCACGGATGAAGCAGCAGAACGAGTCCTTCCTGGTGTGGATCGCGCTCTAGGTACAACCATTGGTGATAAGACACAATGTTCGGCAACATCTGTTTGTACCAGCTCCGTCGTTCGGCGGCATTGAGTGTTTGACCAATCTGCCAAACTGCTTCAGCCAAAACGGGTGGTTGTGTAATCCCACTCGTGGCAACTCCGTCTGGAGAGTATGGGCTCACCCAACTGCGCCAGAAATTGCGATCTTGGCGATACTCGGGCGCATTACTGAAAATCATATTTGGCAGCATGCCGTTACTCCACTGGCCTTTTACGAGGCTCAAGAGCTCAGTTTTGGCTCGTTCGACATCGATATGACGAAGCCCAATGGCAATAAAGCAGCTGTCCCACAGCCACTGGTGTGGGTAGAGGTCTTCGGCTGGGATGGTGTAATCACCCCTGTCGTTTGCACTTAGGACGATTTTCGCCTGTTCTTCCAACGGCAGCTGAGCGTGTTGTTCAACATTTGCCATCTTAGCTTCTGTCAGCACCTCCTCGGGCTGCAGCGTATCTTGCTCTTTTTCGCTCATGCTTCTCAGTATACTCAACTATGAGTCACGAGTCACGAGAGATAGACATGGGTTAGCGGTAATTGGTAAAACTGAGGGGAATGTCGAGGTCTTCGTTGGCTCTGAGGAGTTGTACGACGGCCTGGAGGTCGTCTTTGCTGTTGCTCATCACGCGCACGGTGTCGCCTTGGATTTGGGTTTTTACCTTGGGGTATGTATCTCGGATGAGTTTGGTGAGGGTTTTAGCTTTGTCTTGGTCTAGGCCAGCTTTGAAGGGGACTTCTTTGCTAGATTTAAGGTTTGATTCCACAATTTCTTTGCTGGTGTCGAGTACCTTTTGGTTTATGCCGCGGGCACTCAGCTTTTTGCGTACAATGTCGAGTATGGCGTCAAGCTGCCATTCGCCATTGCCTGTCACCTTGAAGCCTTTTTTATCATCGAGCCAGGCGAGTTCGGCCGGTGTGCCTTTGAAGTCATAGCGGCTGGCTATTTCTCGTAGGCTCTGGTCAAAGACATTATTCATCTCGGCCTTGTCATACTCACTCACAATATCAAAAGAAAAGTTTCCCATCTAGGTAGTATACTAGGTTAAGAGTTAAGAGTTAAGAGTTAAGAGTTAAGAGTTAAGAGATGGAGGGAATATGTCGAATGTTTTGACAGGCGGTGTTATGGTGGGTGAAACCAAAATGAATGCACAAGAGCTGCTTGGTGCCGACCAGATTCAAAAACGCATTAGCACGCTCGGTGCAGAGATTGCGAGAGTGTATGCCAAACGGGGGAGCGTACATACCGTCACGGTACTCAATGGAGCGCTCCATTTTGCCTCCGCGCTGCGCCTCGCTATCGCTGAGGCTGACTCAACGCTCGCCCAGCACACCTCCTCTGACACGGTACATTTAGCGAGTTATCATGGCACAGACTCAACCGGGAAAGTTGAAAAAATCAGCGACCTTACTCACTCGGTAGCAGGGAAGCACGTCCTCGTCGTCGAAGACATTATCGACACTGGACGGACGCTCAGTGTGCTTATAGCCGAGCTCAAAGAACAAAAGCCAGCGTCATTTGCGGTGGCGGCATTGCTGCGCAAGCCAGAAAAACTGGCGGTACCGGCCGAAGATCTTGGGACAGAAATATACGTTGGGTTTGATATTGGCCCAGAGTTTGTCGTTGGGTATGGGCTGGATTACGAAGGCCTCTACCGCGACCTGAGCGCTATCTATGCCCTATCTCCTGCCTAAACGTACTACCAGACGCTGACTATTGTCGTAAGTGGTATACTGGACTTGTAAACATAAGCAGGAAACATGTATGCATACAAAACGTACCGTAGTTGCAAGTGTAGTTACGATGGCAATTGTACTATTTGTTCCGTCTGCAGTTTTTTCACTGAGCACGACTGAACAAGCCGAAACCTCGCCTATGACGAGCGAAAACACCCGCGAACGACGCACTGAGCTTAAAGAGTTAACAGAACAAGCTAAAAAAGATGCGAAAGCCAAAGCCGAGGCACTCGTTCGCCAGCAACGGGCGGCGCTCAAGGTACAAAAAACTGCTGAACAGAAAAAACTCTCTTGTGAAAACCGCCAGGCAGGGTTTGAAAAACGAGCCAAAAACTATGCTGCCTCAGCTCGCAAACATTACAATACATTTGTCGCCCACCAGACTAAAATCGAGGCTTTTTACGCGAGCAAAAAACTCTCTGTCGCTGAGTACGAGGCAGTGCTAGCCATAGCAAATACTGCTCGTGTAAGCGCGGAGGCTGACGTGGTAGCTCTCGAGGCATATGACGCGACGCTCGATTGTACGGCAGCCGACCCCGCACAGCAGGTGGCGGGGCTGAAGGCCACACTTACGACCACCCGTGAAAAGCTTCAAGCCTATCGAACTGCCCTGAAGGACGTCATCGTAGCGCTCAAGGGGGCCAGCAGCGCTCAAAAAACTACCGTTGATACTCAGGAGGCTACCCAGTGAAACGAACTAGACTAACCCAGCACGGGTCACACATCATCGTCAGTATGATTGTTTTACTGGCTATCGGGGTGGTTGGGTTTGCCGGCTACACAGTATGGCAAAGCCAAAAAGCCACTGACACTACCACAAACACCGGTTCTGCACCAAAGCACCAGCAGACCGCCGACCTCACGACAGTCGATAATTCGCTGCAAAACGCCGACACCTCCCTCGGTCGCGACCTCGAGACAGGCTCCCTTGAAGCAGACCTTGCTGATTTACTATGATGTACAATCTAGCTCCATCCCTGGTATATGCCGTTGGCTATACGTTATACTGAAATAACGTATGCAGTACACACATCCCGATATTCAGGCAGCAGCTGTTGCACTTGGCGCCCAGTACGATGCCCTCGAAGACAAAAGCGCTATTTTACGAGCGCCCGAGCTCAGTGCGTTGTATGTACAGCTCCGCACGTTACCAAATGAAGTGAAACCGCTCTTCGGTCGGGAGCTCAATGAGCTGAGATACGAGCTACAGAGTCGAGTCGAGGCAGCGAAAGATGACGCGGTTGCATTGCCGCCGATCGATGTAACCGCGCCAATGGATGTCAACATACCCTTGCCGAGCCTGCTACCTGCCGAACAGGGCAGTGTACACCCGCTGACGCAGGAGATTGAGCGGATTGTCGACATTTTTGGTCGGATGGGGTTTGTCGCTGAGGAATCTCGGGAGATCGACGACCAGTACCATATGTTTGAGAGCCTCAATTTCCCCAAAGGCCACCCAGCCCGGGACGACTACGACACATTCATGACGGTAGAAACGGACGGGAGCGGCGACCCATTCATTGCCCCGGCGCACACCAGCACCATGCAAAACCGCACGCTGCGGAAATATCACGAAAACCTTGCACACGGCGGTGCCATTGCTGCCATAGTGCCCGACCGCGTGTTTCGCAACGAAGACCTTGACGCTCGCCACGAGCACACGTTCTACCAGGTGGAAGGTATGTACGTTGCCAGGGGCGTGCACGCCGGCATGCTTATCGCCACGCTCAAAACCTTCCTAGAAGAATATTACGCCCAGACGCTTGATGTCCACGTGAACCCGTTTTATTTTCCATTTACTGAACCGAGTTTTGAGTTTGGACTGAGCTGCCCGTTTTGCGCTGCCAAAGGTTGTAGCGTGTGCTCGCACGAAGGCAAAATAGAGCTGCTCGGTTGCGGCATGATACACCCCAATGTCCTGCGTGCGGCTGACATCGACCCAGCTATCTACACTGGCTTTGCCTTTGGCTGCGGCATAGACCGCCTGGTGATGATGAAGCACGCCATCGAAGATGTCCGCCACTTCGAAAGCGCCAAACTAGACTTCCTAAGGCAGTTTTAATATGAAAGGGCCAGTCGTCTACGCGTTCATAGACAGTCAAAACCTCAACATGGGTGTGTCAAATGATGTTTTGCGGCATGGAAAAAAGCTATATTCTGGATGGAACCTAGATTTTAAAAAGTTTCGGCAGTATTTGAAGGATAAGCATAAAGTAGCAGTGGCCTTTCTTTTTATCGGGAATTTACCAGGCAACGAAGGGCTGTATGAATACTTACAACGCTGCGGATACGTACTTATTTTAAAGCCTACTACCACGTATAAAAACAAAGAAGGCCAGGTATGCGTAAAAGGAAATGTCGACACAGACATCGTCCTCTATGCCGCCGCCAAAGAAATCAATAATTATGATAAAGCAGTTGTCGTCACAGGAGATGGAGACTTTCTGAGCCTCTGTACTTACTTAGACGAGCGTGGTAAGCTTGGACGAATATGCGTACCAAATAAACTGCGTCATTCGCAGTTGCTAGATAAATACATCGACCGTTTTGACTTTATTTCGGTAAACCGTAAAAAACTTGAGAAAACAAACGAAAAAACAAGCCATATAAAAAAGACGAGTATAATCTCATCGGACGCACACGGTGAGGTAACTCGTCATGGTGATAGCGTAAGTGTAGTCAAAAAGAGCAAAAAAGTCAATAATAGAGAGCACGTATGAAAGTTAGCCTAAATATAGTCAAGCAGTATATCGGCTTTGAGCTGCCGCCAGTCGAGGAGTTGGTACGGCGTATTGGAGCACAGCTCGGGGGAGTTGAAGGAGTCACTGATCTCAGCGAAAAATACAAGGGTATTGTCATTGCCAAAGTTATTTCGTGCGAACCACACCCAGACAGCGACCACCTTCATGTCTGTGAAATCGACCCTGGTGATGCTGCAGAATTTTCAAAATTCAAGATTCAAAATTCAAGATTCGTTCAAGTCGTCTGCGGCGCTCCCAACGTCCGCGCAGGCATGTTTGTCGCGTGGCTGCCGCCCGGAAATACGGTGCCCGCCAGCTATGACAAAGATCCGTTTGTACTTGACGTACGCAAAATTCGCGGTGTTGAAAGCAACGGCATGCTTGCCAGCCCAGCAGAACTCGCTATCGGTGACAATCACGAGGGCATTCTTGAGATTACTGAGGCTGACCTACCACGACTCATGTCTCGAGATTCGCGCCCAGAATTAAAACCTGGGCTCGACTTTGCCGAAACCTTCGGCCTCAACGACACCGTCATCGACATAGAAAACAAGATGTTTACCCACCGGCCAGACTGCTTCGGACAGCTTGGGGTGGCGCGGGAAATTGCTGGCATATTGGGACAGCCATTTACTTCACCCGATTGGTATCTACAGGCGAGCCGCGAGCCGCAAGACGCGGATACAGAGGGAGTGCCGCTTGGTTTACGAGTTTTTAATGAGGCGAAAGAAAAAGTTCCGCGCTTTATGGCTGTCGCCATCAGCGGTGTCACAGTCAGGCCCAGCCCGTTCTGGCTCCAGTGCGAGCTCGTGCGGCTGGGTGGCAAACCTATAAACAACATCGTCGACCTTACGAATTATCTCATGCTGCTCACTGCGCAACCGACGCATGCCTACGACTACGACAAGCTGCGGGGCGCTACGCTTGGCGTGCGTATGGCCAAAGAGGGCGAAAAGCTCACCGTACTCAACGGTAAAACGTACAAACTGACTGGCAACGATATTGTCATCGTAGACGGCGAGGGCCCCGTGGGGCTTGGTGGCGTGATGGGTGGCGGCAATAGTGAAGTTTCGCCCGGCACGAAAAACATTGTGCTAGAGGTCGCTACCTTCGACATGTACACCATCCGCAAAACCAGCATGCGCTACGGTCTGTTCACCGACGCTGTCACACGCTTCAACAAAGGCCAATCACCGCTGCAAAACCCATTTATTCTCGCCAGATTGCAACAGCTTATGACGGAACTCACTGGCGGCGTACAAGCTTCCAGTGTCTACGATGAGGTACGTGAGGACGTCGCCGCCCGCACCGAAAGCCTCGATGGCGCAAGCCCCATTACGCTCGCGCCGCAGTTTATCCGTGACCGCCTAGGCATAGACATGAAAAAATACGACATGGTGCAGCTGCTCGGCAATGTTGAGTTCCCCGCGTGCCAAGATTGCGGCTGGAACCCAGATGACACTGTAGACAACAAGGAGCCACTCCACATCAACATTCCGTTTTGGCGCACCGATGTAGAACTACCCGAAGATGTTGTGGAAGAAATCGGCCGTTTGTATGGCTTTGACAAATTGCCCCATGAGCTGCCACAGCGCAGTATTCTGCCCACTCCTCAAAACCCAAACCTAGAAATGAAGCGAAAAGTCAGCCGTCTGCTCTCTAGTGCTGGCGCAAATGAAGTGAAGACGTACAGTTTTGTACACGAACGCGTTTTGCAGGGAGCTGGCCAAGACCCCGAGCAAGCCTTCCGCCTCGGCAATGCCCTCAGCCCCGACCTCCAGTACTATCGTCTCAGCCTCACGCCTAGTCTGCTCGCGCATGTGCACGGCAACATCAAAGCCGGTCACGACGAGTTCGCCCTCTACGAGTTTGGCAAAGCCCACAACAAAAAAGAATATGACGATGAAGCTCTCCCGCGCGAAATACACGAACTTGCATTTGTGTGTGCTGCCAAAAAACCGCTGTCTGGCGCACCGTACTACCTAGCAAAACGTTATCTCGACAGGTTGCTCAAAATGCATGGCGTGCACAATCTTCGCTACGAAAAGCTGGAAGAGGCCGATCTCTACGACAACCCAAGGTTGGCACAAATGACAGCTCCTTTTGATCCGCGTCGCAGTGCAGTAGTACGGGCTACCGATGACAGCTTGGGGCAGACGAAAAATCTCGTGTGGGGAGTAGTCGGAGAGTACAAGCCCGCGACCGCAAGAGCTTTTAAACTGCCAGAATACGCCGCAGGGTTTGAGTTGGATCCGCTTATGTTTACCTGGGCCCAAGGTAGGTCATATCAGCCACTGTCACGCTTCCCACATGTGGCGCAGGACATCTCGCTACGAGTTCCTGTCGCGACGACGTACGCAGAACTATTCCAAACAGCTGACAACACGCTTAAACCACTGAGAAGCGAAACACTTTCACTCGAACTCAGTCCGCTCGACATCTACCAAGCCGACAGCGCCGAAACTAAAACTATCACTTTGCGTCTCAGAGCTACCAACTATGACCGCACGCTTACAGACGCCGAAGTCACCACGTACCTTGACGCCATTGCCGCCGCTACCACCGCTTTACATTCTGGCACACGCGTGTAGTACTATTGTTGTATACATTCTCCGCCCTATATTTTTTCTCGCCTAGATATTGTCCCAATGATAACCCGTTCACGCTTTCCCTATCTATTTCTCAGTCCCTACATTCTAGTTCTGAATGCTATAGCCTACAGAACTAGAATGGGGGTGGGGGCCAGATATGCGTGGATTAACTCTAACCTCAACCCGGCATACGCACTGCTGGTAACACCAACCGTTGTCAGCGAGTGAGTACGAAGCGCTCACAGGCCGGGAGCCTATCTAGCCGGATGTGTTCCGGCTAGATAGGCGGAGCGATTGAGCTCGCCCTGCAAGAACTTCGGAGCGTACATCGAATACGGGTTACTTACCAATAATCATACGCAGCAAAGGCAAGCGAACCGATTACTATCCAGCATCCGTTCAGTACGAGGAGCATGTGCATATGTTGGTTTATCCGACCCGCTGTTTCTCGCGCTAAAAGAGTGGCTGCATAATTGCCTCGCCTACCTAGGCGGCAACACTATAGTAAAACGTACCGACCATGTAAAAGATCATGTGCGCAGGCAAGAATCTGAAACGTATATCGGCTACGCTGAAATCGTCACCTACCTCAACGCAGCGGTGCGCACGGCAGCTACTTCAAACTCAGCCGAACGCGTCTAAGTGTGAACTAGCGTACGGTACAGGCAGCCGGAAGGGCGTACAGTAGTACTCGGTAAGGAGGGGACGCGCTATGATAGACGAAGACCACAAATGCCACTGCAAGCCAGGCTGTACGTGCGACAAAAACAGCCGCACTTGCTAGACAGTGCCTTGTAAAAAAGAGCGCCATTTGCGAGATGCGCTCTTTTTTAGGCTACACTGACAAGTAGAGGCCATTTCGGACACCAAGGCATTGCTAGACGCAGAAAGTAGAGCATGTCTCATAGAAAAATCGTAAGTAGTTTTCGATGGGATCGCTAGCCTGTATGATGAAACTATGACAGACTTTGAATTACAGTTTCCCGACGTCGACATTCAACCAAACCAGGTGCCGGGTATTAAGGGTATGAGCGTGGGGGTCTTGGGTGACGTAGACTTGGCACACCTCTTGCGACACAATACATTTCCTCAGCCCACTCCAGGGTCTGTGATAGACATAGCTCAGCAGCAGATAACGAAGCAAATTTGCATACATAGTGTCAGAAACGTACGATCTACTGCTGCACAAGCCGCTTGGTATGGGGCTGGTATTTTCATGAACGCTGTGAAGGCAACTCACTATACACCCGACAATCTAGAGAAGATAGAAAAAAAGTTGGCAGCCCTGGAAGTATACCCAAGCAGTACGCGTTTTTTCATTGCACTTCAGGCGAATATTCAGGCAATGGAAAGACGTACGCCACATTTTTCTGGCTTGGTAATGGCACTCGCACGGCGACAGCTTGCACCAAATGAGCATGTTGTACCCGGGAGAAAGGCCGGGCGTCATGGCAATAGCGTTTTGCTTGCACGTGGAGGTGCTGCGACTCTTCGTGCTATCTTCGCCGGTTCTGTGGACGAGTAGAGTATACTGACAGAGTGAAAAGTTTACTACGGATTGTGCGGTTTACGCGGGAACTGCGCTGGTTTTACACCGGAGTAGCGGTGTTTTCGGTGCTAGTAGCGGCAATGACCCAGGTACAGCCTTTGCTCACAAAAACCATTGTCGACGAGGTCACGAAACTGGTTGGTCATGAGCAAGCGCGCGTGGCCGTGGTGGTGTGGGCGGTGGTGGGGATATTTTTGGCAGATTTTGCGCAAAATGTCTTTAGCAACATCGGCGGTGTCATCGGTGACCAGCTACAGGTGCGCTTGCGAAAAATGCTAAGTGAGCGATATTTTCAGCATTTGCTCCAGCTGCCGCAGAGCTACTACGACCGCGAGCTGAGCGGCAAGGTGCTCAACCAGCTCAACCGCAGCATAGACCAAATCACCACCTTTGCACAGGCATTTAGCAACAACTTTTTGCAGTTTATATTTAGTACCATGTTGTCGCTCGCCATTATTGCGTTTTACTCGTGGCCAGTGGCACTCATGCTTGCGGCGCTCTACCCTATTTTTATTTGGCTCACCATGCGCACGAGCGGCAAGTGGCGCGAGTATCAAACCATCATCAACACTGAAGCAGACGCTGCCACTGGACGGTTTGCCGAGGCAATCGGCCAGGTAAAAGTGGTGAAAAGCTTTGGCCAGCAGGCTCGCGAGCTCGAGCATTTTCGCGGACGATATCAAAAAATGATCGAGACGACGTGGCCGCAGAGCAAACTCTGGCATGGTCAAGACTTTGTACGTCGGCTGGTGCTGAATGTCATTTTCCTGGTGGTCTACGCCTACATTTGTCTCCAGGCGGTACACGGCGCGTATGGGCTTGGCACAATGGTACTGCTGCTCCAGTATGCAGCGCTCATCCGTATGCCTATCTTTAGTATAAGCTTCATAGTCGACCAAAGTCAGCGCGCCGTTGCCAACACACAGGATTACTTTACGGCCATGGACGAACCCACGGAATCGAGCAGCAAATCGACCACCAAACAGCTGCGTCTGTCAAAAGGTGAAGTGAAGTTCACCGATGTTACTTTTGGCTACGAAGTGAAATCACCGGTTTTACACAACCTTTCCTTTGCGCTCCAGCCCGGTACTAAAACAGCACTGGTCGGAGAAAGTGGCGAGGGCAAAACCACCATCACGAACTTGCTGTTAGGTCTGTATGAACCGCAAGGTGGACGTGTCGACATCGACGGGCAAGACATTGCGGCCGTTACGCGAGCAAGTTTGCGGGAGGCTTCGAGCGTGGTGTTTCAGGAGCCAGCGTTGTTTAGCGGCACAGTTGAAGAAAACATCTCCTATGGCCGACCGGGCGCCACGGTTCAGGAAGTCGAGGCGGCGGCGCGGGCAGCCAACGCTCACGAGTTTATCACGAAGTTCGAACAGGGCTATCAGGCAGAGATTGGCGAGCGCGGTTTGAAGCTGAGCGGTGGCCAAAAGCAGCGGATAGCCATTGCCCGGGCGCTACTAAAAGATGCTCCCATCCTCATCCTCGACGAAGCCACTAGTAGTCTCGATGGAAAAAGCGAGGCGCTTGTCCAGGAAGCGCTGGAGCGACTCATGCGAGGTCGTACCACGCTTATCATCGCTCACCGGCTTAGCACCATCCAGTCAGTCGATACTATCATTTCGATCCAAAACGGACAGGTAGCAGAGCAGGGTGCGCCGGCCGAGCTGGCGAAAAGTGGCGGTCTATACGGTGAACTGCTGCGACTCCAGGAGCGTCACACGCCGGCTGATGCCAAGCGTCTGAAGCAGTACGAGTTGCAGTAGCCAACCGCGCTTCGTAGGAGAGATGGATTGCCTTGTGCGGTAAGGTATTTTGTGGCACACTGGAGATAACATAACGGAGGGTATATATGTCAACTACGCGTTTGCGGGATAGAATTTTTGCAGGGCTCGGTGCAGTACTGTTTTTGGTAACGGCTTCGGCATTCACGGTCTTTGTCATCATCGACATGGTGAAACAAAAAGACAGCCCCACGAGCACCCAGTCGCAACCCAAGGTTGAACCTGTTTTCCCGGCGCCAGAGGTGTATAAGCCAGAAGATCCGACGGCAGAACTTGTCACTACCGACTTGCAACCGGGCTCAGGCGAGACTGCGAAAGTCGGCGATACACTCGTTATGAAATACTACGGAACACTCGCTAGCGATGGCGCACTGTTTGATGAAAATTATACGAAAGCAACAGGTTTTACCTTTACGCTTGGCAAAGGTGAGGTCATCAAGGGCTGGGATGAAGGTCTCGTCGGCATGAAAGTCGGCGGCGAGCGCAGGCTTGTAATACCGGCAGCGCTTGGGTACGGCGACGTAGGTAGCCCACCCACCATTCCTGCCAACTCAGATCTTGTTTTCGTTGTAAAACTTCTAAGGATAGAACAATAATGCCAGTACTCGACGATTTTACTCCTCTCGACAGCATCCCTGAATTACAAAAAATTGACCGCGTGGAGGGTAGCGGTGAAGCCGTAGAGTCCGACGCAACGGTAACATGCCATTACACTGGTGCGGTTGCCAAAACTGGCGAAGTTTTCCAGAGTTCTCATGATTTTGGTCGGGCAATTAGCTTTCCGCTTTCTGGTGTTATCTCCGGATGGACACAGGGCGTACCCGGTATGAAAGTCGGCGGGACACGCCGTTTGCTCATACCGGCGGCCATGGCGTACGGTAGCAACCCGCCCTATGGCAGCGGTATCCCAGTAGACGCCGACCTTGTCTTCGACATCGAACTCGTTGCCATCGAAGAAAAGTAAAAGTGGTGTATAGTCAATACCAGGTCTGTGTAAAAAACACAATATATGGTGCCATTGACTAAACCATAAGCACTATATACAATAACACGTACAGTTTTAGGCATCGTCTCTCAAACAAAAAACTGCTATACTAAAAAACCGTTACATACTCAAGTGGAGGGGTATATCTATGGTCAAAAGCATTACTATTTTTACGACAAAAACCTGCGCCTACTGCCCCATGGTCAAAAAGTATTTGGCTGCCAAAGGTATGCAGTATAACGAAGTTAATCTCGACGAAGAACCGCACCGTCAGCAAGAAGCCCTCGCCATTTCCGGCGCCCTCACCGTGCCGGTGACGGTCGTTACCAAGCATGATGACAGCCAGGAAGTGGTCGTCGGATATAACCTGGCTAAACTCGCCCCCGCCATCGCCTAGCTATTATTGAACATGTGACCTTGATTATTGATCAATGATGTTTCTTTGGTCAGATCTCATTTGTTTCTGACCCGCACTCACGTTTTTCAACCGGAGGGCTGCAAGCACAGCAAAGACGAAAAAAGCCTGCACATTTTCTCTTGCAAGCGTCTGGAGGGCGAAAAAAGTGAGCGTGGATCAGCATTTGTTGTCAATAATATATGAAAAATGATACAGTAATATTCAAAGATCAATGGAAAATGATCAAGGAGGAGCCGGTGTCCACTAGAACCAAAGAGAATAGTCGTACCGTTATCATGATTGGCGCAGGGCCTGCGGCGCTGAGTGCGGCTATATACACCACCCGCGAAGACATAGACACCTTGCTGCTGGAAAAGGGCGTGCCAGGTGGGTTGGCAGCTGTAACCGACTGGGTCGATAACTACCCCGGGTTTCCCGAAGGCTTGGCTGGGCTTGAGCTCGCGGGCAATCTCCAGAAGCAAGCTGAGCGCTTTGGGGCGGTTATAGATTACGTTGAAGTGACAGCGTTGCACGACGAGGGTGAGTGGAAACGGCTCGAAACCACCTTGGGCGACATGTATGCCAAAGTGGTGCTGGTTGCGACTGGCAGCGACTACAAAAAGCTCGGCATACCAGGCGAAGCAGAGTACTACGCCCGTGGTGTACACTACTGTGCCACCTGCGACGGTGCATTTTACCGCGACAAGCGACTCGTAGTGGTAGGCGGTGGCAACAGTGCCGTGCAAGAGGCGATGTTCCTGACGCGTTTTGCTACACATATCGACCTGATGGTACGGAGCCGCTTGCGTGCCAGTGAAGTTCTCCAGAAAGAGCTGCAAAAGTTTGTTGACCAAGGGAAGATCACCGTTCACTTGGCCACCACAACAGACGAAATCATCGGTGATGAGTCCGGCAAGGTTGTCCAAGTGAAGGGAACAGATACAGCCAGTGGTACCGAGGTGAAGCTCGATACCGACGGCGTGTTCGTGTTTGTTGGGTTGAAACCCAATAGCGAGTTTCTTGGCGGTCAGCTGGAAGCAGACGAGATTGGCCTGATAAAAACAGATGAAAACCTCATGAGCAGTATGCCAGGTGTGTTTGTAGCGGGCGACATCCGCAGCGGTGCGACTATGCAAGTTGCCAGCGCAGTCGGCGAAGGCGCCACCGCCGCCCTCAAAATTCGCGAATATCTCGAAGGCCACGTAAACGTACAGGAGGAGGTGTAATGGGAGGAAGAGGACAGCGAGGGATTGCCAGACGAGACATTGCTGAAACTGCGCATGAGCACGCAACAGGCGATACGACACCACAAAGAGGTTGTTTGGCTGGTGCAGCCCTGACAGCTGCTATGACAGGTGCTGAAGGTGGAAATACGGGCACAGAACAAGAGCCAGAGATACATGACCATATCATTCTCAGCGGCAACTAACTTCCCGAGAAGACGAACCTATAGCGCTGTGTAGCCGCTATAGTAGTCGTAGATGAGGCGCGCGCGGGGGATACCGGCTGTCTCTAGGTCTGCGCCCAGGGTTTCGACGAAGGTCTGGCTGCCTGACAGGTAGATGAGGCTATTTGACTGGAGAAAGGGCACTATCTCGGCCGCAGTTAGGCTCTCTGGGTAGTGGCGGTTAACCCGTACGAGGCGCGGGATTTGACCGGGGATGAGTGTTTCCAAAGGGTCATCTTTACTTCGCCGCACCCACAACAGCACCATGTGATGCGCGAGGTTAGACCTCGCGCATTCGGTAAGCATGGAGAGATAGCTGGCGAGGGCGATGCCTTGGGCGACAAACACAAGGGGGGTCGTGCTGAGTTTCGGTAAAATAGCATCGCCGCGGGGTTCGTCTATGTATATACTGTCACCGGACTGTAATCGAGCGAGGTGCTGCTTGTATTCGCTTAGTGGTGCTTCAAGCCGGGTTATGAAACGTATATCCCGCTCTGAAGGGTGAGAAATGAGCGTGAAGGTTCGGTGCTGTTTTTTATGTGGGTCAGCGATGTGGAAGGGAAAGGTGAATCGTGTGTATTGTCCGGGCACATACTCTAGAGTTGTCATAGGTTGAAAACTAAACTCAAAAACACCTGGCGCACGTTCGATAGTCTCGATATACGTCAGCTGCATTATTTTTTCTCAAACAAGTCTGGGCGATCGGTGATGATGGCGTAGAGGTGGGCTTGCCACTTTTTTGCACGGACTGGACTGTTGATGGTGTACGAGGAAAGTTTGAACCCACGGCGCTTCATCGCTTTCAAAAATCCACTCCACAACCACAGCTGATTCATGGTAATAAATGGCGTGCCCAACCGGCGAGCTCGGTAGCTGGCTCGCACTCCTGACCAGCGTTCGTTGACGATTAGGCGTATTTGGGGCAGCTCTCGCTGCATGTGCTGAAGCACACGGTAATCAAACGATGCAACCATAAATTCGTCTAGACGCCAGCCTCGACTCAGTCTGTCACGGATGATTGCCACAGTTTGCTTGGTGGGGACGCCAGGCTTTATTTCGAGTATGAGCGGACAACGATGTCGAACCGAACGGATAGTATGATCGAGAGCGGCCAGGTTGTTTTTGTGCCGAAGTAGCTCGGCGTAAGTCGTGGAGGCGATAGGAATTTCACTGCCATCTGGGTCTGTCAGCACTGGATCGTGATGCACGACGGCGACACCGTCTTTTGTCACGCGGACGTCAAGTTCAATTATATCAACGCCATGTTCTAGTGCTTTTTCAAAACTTGTGATGGTGTTTTCCGGACTCAAGCCGCGTGCTCCGCGATGGCCGATGATTTTCATGCTACTATAGTAGCAGTTTTATTGGGTAGCTTATAGTTTTAGGAGAGCCGCACATGGCGTATACTCCTCGCAACCTACTCAACAAACTACAAGCTATCAACGACAAACTCTCGACAAAGGAGGAGTAATGGCAGATTTCAATCAGGTTTTAACTGTAGGTGACTGGAAAAACGGGCTCGTGAACACGGTGGTGGAGATTTCCAAGGGGAGTTTCCTAAAGATCGAATGGGACAGAGAACGAGCCTGTTTTATGCTCGACCGAGTGGAGCCAAGTATATACGCCAAGCCAGTAAACTACGGCTTTATCCCGCAGACTCTCGACGAAGACGGTGACGAGCTCGACACGCTTGTGGTTTGTGACGAGCCAATCCCGACAGGAGTCTGGCTGGAGGCGCGCGTCGTAGGGGTACTGAACTTCATCGACGACGGGGAGGCCGACCATAAGATTGTCGTCGTGCCCGCAGATGACCGCAATACGGGCGACTCCGTACAGACGCTCGATGACCTGGGCGAACGCTGGAAGCAGATGGTGTCCGAACACTTTTCTCATTATAAAGACTTGAAAAAACCCGGCACAACATTGGTGGAAGGTTGGGGTGATGTCGAGGCCGCGAAAAACATCATCGAACAGTCAATAGCGCACTTTCAGAGTAAATAATGCAAAAAAATGTCCCCCAGAGTGCAGTTCTCATACCCGATCGTGCGACCTGTGCATTTCAGGGTGAACTTTTTGCGGTTTTTCAGTGGCAACAGGAGCTTTTCGACGGCTCTATTGCAACCTTCGAAATGCTCCGCCGCCCTGACACCACGAGCGTGATATGCGTAGTTGATGACAAACTACTTGTGCTCGACGAAGAACAGCCCAACAGCGGAAAGCGACAGAGTTTTCCTGGGGGGAGAGTCGAAGCTTCTGACGAGTCGATCATAACCGCCGCTCAACGTGAAGTTCTCGAGGAAACCGGCTATTCGTTTCGGCAGTGGCGGGTTGTAAAGGTGTACCAACCTGCCTCCAAGCTTGAGTGGTTTGTACATATTGTGCTTGCGTGGGATGCGGCTGAAAAGGTTGAACCGACACATGAGCCAGGTGAAAAAATTACTGTGGAACAGCTCGCCTTAGATGAGGTAAAACGACTTGCTGCCGAGGGGGTTGGATTTCTAGGTGAGAGCGCAGAACTACTTGATCAGGCAGAAACGGTCTATGAGCTCACTCGACTCCCAGCATATACCGGAAAAACAATAACACGCTAGTAGGATACGCTCTCGCTTGAAGCCAATTGAACCGTCAACGAAGCATGGTCTTCTTGACATAGGCCTATCATCCCTAGCTCACTAGCAGCGACCGCCAATCCACTGCCGGCTGTTCTTCACCTTAAATGTGATGTACGAGGTCTAACCTCGTACATCACATTTAAGGTGACTGTGGTGCGGAAGGAATCTTGGGTGTACAATAGCAAACATAAGCAAGCTAATGTGGGGATTGTATTATATGAAGATAAAAGTAGCGATCAATGGTTTTGGCAGAATCGGACGAAATGCATTTAAAATTGCCTTCGAGCGGAGCGATATTGACATCGTTGCGGTCAATGATCTGACTGACACAAAGACGCTCGCATATTTACTCAAGCATGATAGTAACTATGGAACCTATGAACATGACGTCAGTTATGATGAGAAAAATATCATTGTCGACGGTAAAAAAACGCTCGTCTGTGCCGAAAAAGATCCTAATCTTCTGCCATGGAAAGATCTTGGAGTCGATGTAGTCATAGAGAGTACGGGTCGATTTACGGACAAAGAGGGCGCAAGTGGGCACCTCACGGCTGGAGCGCGACGAGTGGTCATTTCTGGGCCAACCAAGAGCGAAGGCGTCGATACCATCGTACTGGGGGCCAACGACGATATACTAAAGAACGCGACCGAAATAATAAGCAACGCCTCGTGCACCACCAACTCGCTCGGTGCAGTCATGAATGTGCTTGAAAGTGAATTTGGGATCGTGAAGTCTATGCTCACGACGGTTCATAGCTACACCGCCAGCCAGGTCGTACAGGATGCGCCAGCGAAAGACCTGCGCGAAGGACGCAATGCCGCAGAAAATATTGTACCAACGACTACCGGTGCCGCGATAGCCGTGACACGTACGCTACCCCAGCTCAATAACAAGTTTGACGGCCTCAGCATACGCGTACCGACCCCAGTTGTTTCTCTGAGCGACGTCACGGCTGTGCTCAAGCGAACCGTCACAGTCGAAGAGGTGAACGCTGCGTTTAAAAAAGCCTCAAAGGAGCCGTTTTACCAAGGAATTCTTGGCGTCAGTGAGGAGCCACTGGTCAGTTCTGACTATATTGGCAACAGCCACAGCGGTGTGGTAGATTTGCTTTTAACAAAGGTTGTTGCCGGGGATCTAGTAAAAGTCATGGTTTGGTACGACAATGAGTGGGGGTACAGCAACCGCCTCGTAGAAGTCGTTGCTGACACGGGAAAATTTCTCTACAAAACATAATATCTTTCTAGGTTTGGCATATGTTGCGAAAAAAAGATCAAACGCCCTCACCGAATGCAAGACAGTCCTCAGTGGCTTCAGATGATCCAATTAGTATGGCACTTGCCAAGCTCAAAGATCCCCCAAAACCATCCGAGATCGTCGGACAGGTTATTTCGGCGAAAGGATTGATGGCCGATAGCTCGCAACCCTCGCACTCAGCGCCAGTCACGCCAAAGCCAGTACCCATTGCGCCAGCGCAGGAGAGCCGGAAGGATCTCTTTAGTCCGGAGCACATACCTGTATTGAAAGATGTACTAGCCCAGCGGGTACAAAAAAAATCGCCTGAGCCAGATTTTCCGACTGAGGTGATTGCACCCACAGCGCCAGACGCTGAAGCGCCCATTGCGGCGCAGCTAGCCGCAAAAAAACAGGAGGAGCTAGATCAAAAACAAGCAGAAGATGCCAAAAAACTTCATGTTGACCCGGCAGTGATTGTCGAGCGACCACTTGACAAAAAAAGGTTATATGTGCTGCTTGGATCATGGCTGGCAGCTATACCTGTCGCGCTCGGTTCGTATTCGGGGCTGAACCTCGTTGGCGCAAACGAAGGTGTGGCAGAGAGCATTGGCATGTTTTTTGTCTATGCCATCGCGTCATACGCACTAGTCGGGCTGATACCGCTTGTGCTACTCTATATACGAACATGGAAGGGGTAGAACGGGGTGAAAATTTACATTGGCGCAGATCATGATGGCTTCGATCTGAAGGTAACACTGGTAGATTATCTGCAGCGTGGCGGCTATGATGTCTCAGACGAGGGTGATGTCGAAAAGCACCCAGACGACAATTTTCCGCAGTTTGCTGCGCGAGTTGTTCATGGTATGGCCACTGACCCATCGAGTGATGTCCGGGGGATTCTAATATCCGGAGGCGGCCAGGGCATGGCGATGGCGGCAAATCGATTCAAGGGCATTCGTGCATGTGTTGGCTGGAGTCAGGACACTGTTCGAACTGTCCGGAACGACCACGACGCAAACGTTTTGTGCTTGCCAGCGCGCACGCTCGACTTTGAGCAGGTTGTTGGTATTGTGCAGACGTGGTTCATCACACCGTTCGCTGGTGCCCCACGCTACAAACGTCGGATAGAACAACTCGATGAACTAGGGGAAGGAGTCCTATGAAAGTCGCACTGACAACTGACCATGCTGGATACGAGGCGCTGAAGGAGCTCAAGCTGTTTCTAGAAAGTATCGGCCACGAATGTGTCGACTATGGCCCAACAAAACTTGATCCGGAAGACGACTACCCGGACTTTATGTTTCCGGCAGCTCATGCGGTTGCGCGAGGTGAGTGCGACCGGGGCGTTATTATGGGAGGGAGCGGTCAAGGCGAAGCGATAGCGGCAAACCGCGTGCCAGGTATACGCTGCGCAGTGTTTTACGGCCCGGTGGTAGCAAAGGTAGCCGTCGATGCTGACGGAACCATGAGCGATGACCCATACGAAATTATCAAGCTGTCTCGCGCACACAATGACGCAAATGTTTTGAGTCTGTCCGGGCGATTTCTGACCCTTGATGAAATGAAACAAGCGCTCGCAATCTGGTTTGAGACTCCGTTTAGTGGCGTCGAGAGACACATTCGTCGCATACGTAAACTTGACGAGGTGGCAGTATAAACCATGGCAGTAACTATTTGCCCGACTATTACCACTGATGACCCCGAAGTCTATCGCAAACAAATAGAGGAGACGGCCACATATGCGACACGGGTACATATAGACCTGGCCGATGGTGTTTTTGCCCGCACATTAACATCTGTGGAAGACACATGGTGGCCTGCTGGTATGCGCGCAGATTTGCATATAATGTTCAAGGAACCATTTTTACATATACCGGCCATCAAAGCCCTCGCTCCCCAACTGGTCATCGTACATGCTGAAGCAGAGGGAGACTTTGTGGCATTTGCAAGAGAAATGCACCGCCACGGTATAGAGGCTGGGGTGAGTTTACTCCGCGAAACACCGGTTGAGGCAATCATTCCGGCTCTTGGGGTTATTGACCACGTGCTGATATTTGCTGGTACTCTGGGATATAACACCGGGCCGGAAGGGGTAAATCTAGATGTTCTTGATAAGGCGCGACAGCTCCGCGAGCTCAAACCACAGCTAGAAATTGGCTGGGACGGTGGCGCCAACGACACCAACGTCGTTGACCTGGTAAAGGGCGGTGTAGATGTGGTGAACTGTGGGGGGTATTTGCACGGCGAAAATCCCGCCGAAGCCTACGCTCACCTTAAGAGCCTGCTTGCAGATAGTTTCGCAACTTCTTAAACGCGTCGGTTCTCATACTAAATTCGGGCTTTAGCACGTCGCCCATTTCGGCAAAGGTTTCGTCGATTCCTTCTGGCTTAAATATGGCGTCCCAGCCAAAGCCATCAATCCCGGCTGGCGGGACAATCTTGCCCTCAATTTCTCCTTCGAAATACACAATCGTACCTTTGCCGTCGTCGTAGCCGATAACG
>CAZIOX010000001.1:60626-110821 GCA_964541145.1 uncultured Candidatus Saccharibacteria bacterium | reverse complement strand
ACGACCTTTGGCTCCGCAAGCCAACGCTCTATCCAGCTGAGCTACGGGTGCTCGTCGGGGGTTCGGCTTTACGTCGACGTCCCCTCCCGGTTTAGCATGCAGTCGCGTACGCTTCATGGATTGCAAAACCCGGACGCTTTGCGATATGCGCGAAAGCGTTAACAGGGGTGATTGTAGCATGTTTTTTCTCCCGTGCCTAGTCTAAAATAGACCTGCCAATCTGGTATACTTGGTGGAGTGTGCTGACCGAAGAATGCAAACGGGGCGAGAGCCGCTCGTTCGGGGGTGAGTATAGTGATTGAATTGCGTAGCCGCGGAGTAAGCCACATTAAAAAAAGGAGAGATCGCATAGTCCGGTCTAGTGCGCCACACTCGAAATGTGGTATAGAGGTAACTCTATCGAGGGTTCGAATCCCTCTCTCTCCGCCAGAAGTGTCCTACTCGAACTCGAGGGGTGGTTACCCCTCATGGCAACGAGTACGTCACTGAGGTTTGGATCAGCGGGGGGGGGGGGGGGGGGGGGGGGGGGGGGGGCGCGGGGGCGCGGGCGCCCCCCCCCCCCCCCCCCCCCCGAGGCGCTGTTTTCGTGTGCGTGAACAGCCGAGGCGTCCTCGCTGTGAATCCGCGCAGCCTGCAATATCTCGCGTACTGGCTCCTTGAGCTCGTCGCCTCGCACACCTTGCTCGTTGACGTAGAGCTTGTGGAAGAAGCCGTCGTTCAAGAGGCCTCGGGCGTGGTCTGTTGCCTCGCGGTAGAGCGTTTCAATGTCTTGGATGAGGCGCATGGTGCGAGCGAGCTTCTCCGCGCCGACCGAGAGTGCTGCTCCGCTGGTGTCTCGGTCGGCCTGGATGCGCAGCCGATCCACCTGAAGTTGAGCGAGACGCGCTCGGATCTTCTCTTGAGGCAGGCCTTGTTCGGCCAGGTCGATGAGTCGATCTTCGCGGCTGTCGAGTTCAGTCAAGCGCTCGGTCAGCGTGTCGTGGAGCTCACGGAGGGTCGTTTGCTCGTCGCGTAGAGCCCGACTCACGGCTGCGTCCACCGTCTCGATGAAGTCCTCAGGCAAGTGGAGGGTGCCGTAGTGCCGCACGACGTGATCCTCGACGAGTGCGACGGGTAGGTGCGGCAGATTGCACTCACCCTTCTGCCGTCCGATGCAGACGTAGTACTGGTACTGGGTGCCTCCACCGCCGCGATTGACGCTGTAGACGAGCTTATTGCGTCGTCCTGCGCGGCGGCAGCGGTCGCAGTAGAGCTGCTTCTTGAGATAGTGGAAGTGGGTTCGGTCGCGCCGCGTTGGTGCCGAGCGCTCCTCGTAGACGTCCTGAACCAGCGCGAACAGCTCTGGTGTAACGAGCGGCTCGTGCCGCCCCTTGAAAGTCTCGCCTTTGTAGCGGATGAGTCCGACGTAGTACGGGTCGCGCAGGATGCGATGCCATGTGGAGTCGGTAACGATCTTGGCATCAGGGTGCCGCCGGGTGACGCGTGTGCGGAGTCCACGGTCGGCCATGGTCTCGGCCAGGCGCTGCATGGAGTAGTTGCCGGTGGCGTACAACTCGAAGCCTTGCCGGATGAGGCCGTCGTCCCGGGCTATCTTGCATATTCTCGCTTTCGGGCCCGCCTTGGACAGCGCTATTTGCACTTGTATATCCGCGACGCCAAAACAACCCTTGCAAGGGATCGGGGTGCGGTATTCATCGGATTCTTCGAGCGGCCACCAGGTTCAGTTGCAGTCGCTACGACATCGTCTGTGGCAAGCACGATCCTCATTATTGCCGCTGGCTATATGCAAGCAAAGGGGCTGAATTTCAATGGCGATATCGTGGCGGTCATGCTGGCATTCCCGTTTATCGTGGCATCCGGGGTAGGGATCGACCGGAACTCAGGCCCGCTTTCGCGAAGCGTCATGCTGGCCAAGTTCGGAGCGTTCGCCACAGCCTGCTTCTCCACGATCGCAGCGATCTCGGTCGTAGGGTACCAACGCTTTCAGTTTGGGGAACGCTTTTCCCTCCTGGGGTCCACAGGCTCCTGGCTAGTTCTCGTATTCTTATCAACCTTAACTTCTAGCCTGATGCTAGGGTCATGGATCTCAAGAAGTGCGTTGTATTATTCGTTCTTAAGGCGAGATGCATTGGCAGACTTCAATGAAGTGGAGGTCAATTAGGAATTTTGAGCGAAGTAATCGTGAAAATGTGGTAATATCAGTACATGAACTGAAGGAAACGACGTGATAGAAAAATGAGCGCCGCGGCCCAGGTCGATTCTCCGTTTGCCACGTCAAAGGGAAACCGTGACAACTGGTTTGACGAAATTGGTCCCGCGTATTGGGAGACCCCATCCCTTATTGATCCAACTCCGTACGAGGAGTTCTCGGAGGACGATGCAGCGCGGGCTTCCCTGGCAATCGATGGAATTCTGGCTGCACATAGAAAAGCCGCCCGTGGATTCCACGAATAGAGTTGTCGGGTTCGGTGGCGCGACCGCACGCAACATCGTTTAGCCCAATCGGCTACTTCCCTACAACTTAACGCCTTGGTGCGTGGTCGAACTGTGGGTAGACCACTTCGTGCGTGACGACTAGGCTCCGACCTAGGGTTTCTTGTCGCGGGCGGGAGGCAGTCCATTCATCCGACATCTGTCATAGGTAGCGCCTGCCGACGTTGGGGGCTGCCGTCTTCACGAGGCGGTGCCTTACGTGTTCAATAGCCATCACTTCCTGCGAGCGTGGCAAATCAAGGGGATTCGGCCGTCGCAAGGCGACGTTCATCCAGAACGCACCGATGAGAAATACTGCATCTACGACGCGCTGAGCAAGTCCTACGGCTACACCGACGCGTGGGTGAAATGGCTGATCAAGAACTGCTCGACTGAAGGCGGCTTCCTTGACGTGACGGGGCGCGACCCCAGAATCAAGACGTGAGCCTTTCACCATCCAAATACCCTGGCACAGAGCCGAAAAATAGGTAGGCGCTCCCGATACCGCTTGCGAGGAAGTGGCGGTGCCTGCCCGCAACTTTGTGACGACACCAAGGAGGTCCTCATGACGATAGAGGTCGCGACACTGGCCGCGGAGCTGGCATCGATCGCGGTCCGCAACACGGCATCGGCCGTCTTCACGCGAGTGAAGGCCATCCGCACCGGGAAGCAGCATGAAGAGCAAGTCAATGAGCTCAACGCCATCATCAACGAGTTAGTCGACGATCGGAATCAGCTGATCGCGATCGCGCAAGCCTTTGAGCAAGAGCTTGTGGCGCAGCGTATCTCCAGCGCCGACATCAGCTACATCATCGAGAAGCTGATCCCTGCTGCTGAACGCCTCATGGAGCTGACCGGAGGTGGTCAGGATGCCCAGGTAACCGAGACCGTCGACCTGCTGAAGGCGGTCGTCTCGGTTGAGATGCTCACAGTGATGCAGCTCGTCGGATTTAACTTCAAGCGAGCCATCGGCGAGCCACTGACTAGGCTGGTCGAGTCGCTCATCGACAAGCTGAAGCCCGCCGCAGAGAGTCAAGACGTCACGATCCTCAGCCTCAAGCGAGAGATCGATATCCTCCAGATAGCGCAGGACGAGGGAGCAACGAAGAGACTCCAGCAGCTCTACGGCGGCGGCTCCAGCTAGCCGGACCATTGAAGGCGCTCAGCCTGTAGGCGGGTGCTGACTGCGCGACGAGTGATGCCGTACCTCTCACCGATCTCCCGGTAGGTCAGACCCTGCTCACGCAACGCAGCCATCTCCGCGACCTGGGCACGAGTGACCTTGGCATTCGGTCTGACAACGCCCGAGGCGCGGAGACGAGTCAGGAGTGCTGATTCCGAGACCTCGAAGCGGGTTGCCACTTCCTTGGCTGTTGACCCGCCCTGGTACATCGTCACCATCGCCCTCCACTCGTCGGTCTGCATGAGTCGCCACCGTGATGGTCCGGGAGTCTTGGCCGGGGCCCAGTGGTCAGATCGATGGTTACGCACCGCAGCAGCCCTCGCCTTCTCGAGCCTGTTCTGTGATTCACCCCTGTTCGAGTGTCGTCTCAGCACCTCCGCCAAACAGAAAGAGCCATCGTCTTCGCTTCTACGTGGCGTCGGGGGACGAGGAATGGAGCTGAAAAAGTGTTTCGATATTTTCAGCGAGTACTCCATGAAGATGCGCCGGCAGGCCGTGCGGCAACCTTCACCGCCCTTTATCCGTATCATGGCTAACTTCTCTCCCCTGCTCACGTACATGTTCTCAAGGGCAGAACGGCCCAAGTGTCGTATACTAGAAATCATGAAAGACACGGTGTTTACAAAGATCATTCGCGGCGACATTCCCTGCCACAAGGTGTATGAGGACGCCCACACATTCGCGTTTCTCGACATTCACCCCATCCAGCCTGGGCACATCCTCGTGGTTACTAAACAGCCTGTCGAGTTTGTGTGGGATCTCGACAGTGATAATTACCAGGCGCTAATGCGCACGGTGCAAAAGGTGGGGCGTCATATGAGGAAGATTCTCGGCCAAACGTACATTGCCCAGGCGGTTGTGGGCACTGACGTCCCCCATGTCCATGTGCACCTGTTTCCGATACAAAATGGTACAGACTTTCGGGCAGTCCCCCCCACCGATCCGGCCGACGGAGCCGAACTAGCTGCTATCGCACAAAAACTAAGAATGGAGGATGACCTATGAGCCCTTTTCTCATTTCCCTGCTCTTCTCGCTTGGCGCGGGTACGTGGGTATACACAAAACTGCAGCAAAAAACAGGCTACGGCAATAGCAAAGCTGCATTCAAAGGTGCTGCGGTTGCGGCACTGATCGGTTTTGTGATTATGTTTACGCTTGCAGTGACGCTGCTGTAGTCTCTGCCAGAAGTGGTTAGTTTGTTGCTATATTCCCTGCCGGGCTGGTATAGTAAGGCTATGAACGAGAAGCGGTTGGGGGCTGTTGTGCAGCGGGCGCGACGGTTGCATGGATATACACAGCAGGCATTGTGTCAAAAATCGGGGCTCAGTTATTCGACGCTGGCAAAAATAGAGCGCGGAGCTATTAAATCACCGTCGGTTTTTACCATTCAACAGATTGCTCTCACCCTCGGCATCAGCCTCGATGAGCTACTTTCTGAGGTACCAGCAGGGAACGCCCGTAGCCGCAAGAAAGTCTCAAAAAATGGTGTCAAGTTTGTATATTTCGATATGAATGGCTGTCTTGTGCGCGCTGCCGCTAGTGCATTTGGCAAAATGGCGGAAGAAAGCGGCAAATCACCCGACAGCATAGAGACAATTTTCTGGCGCTACAATGACGCCGTGTGCCGGGGCGAAAAAAGCGTCGACGAACTCAACACCGCCCTTGCTGAGCGCCTCGGCATGATGGTTGACTGGTACAAATACTACCTTGCTGTCCAGGAGCCTATACCGGGCATGGCCGAACTCGTTACATGGGTTAGCGAAAATTACCATGTCGGTATTTTGACAAACACCATGCCAAACCTCGTGCAGCCGATGATCCAACGAGGTTTGCTGCCAAACATTGCGTACGATGTCATTATCGACTCGGCCGAAGTGCATGCTATAAAACCCGAAGATCGTATCTACGAAATAGCAGCCGAACGTGCCGGCGTAGAACCAAACGAGATTATGCTTATCGATGACGATCGTCCCAACCTTGTAGCGGCCGGACGTATGGGCTGGCACACCATGAAGTTTCAATCGTACCAGCCAGAAGAAGCGATTGTCGCCATTTCGACCGCTCTCGCCCCTGTCTAGCCTAAGAATCAGGTCATATTCTCGCGTCAAAGGGCGGCGTAGCGCTGTTGCTCTGCCTGAAGGCGGTCGACTAGGCTTTGTGCCTCTGCCAAGTCAGTACGGGTCTGCTGCACGATGTGTTTAGGCGCTTGAGCCACGTACGCCCTGTTTGCGAGGCGTTTTTCAAAGTTCGCTATCAGGCGCTGCTGTTCACTTATCTGCGATCCTAGCCGTTCTACGTAGTTTCTAGCTACATCATGGTCGACATCGAGCCAACACTGATAGCTTGTGCTGGTCAAATGCAGACCGGTTCCGTCGCTGACCTCTTGGACACTGGCAAGCCCAGACAGCCGTGCAATCAGTTCAGCATTGCCTGCCAAAAATGGGACATCCGTATAGTACAGATTTGCCTCGGTTAGGTTGAGCTGCTGTATGATCATGCGGGACTCAACCACTATTTCGCGTACAACCTCGAACTCCTCGGCGCGTTTCCGGTCGCCAGCTACTGGTTTTGGCCACAGTTCGGTGGCGAGCATGCTGTCGCCCGTCCATGAAAGCGTTTGCCAAATAGTCTCAGTGACAAATGGTGCAAAAGGATGTGCCAGCTGCAAGGTTTGTCGCAGAACATGCCCGAGCAGCGAGCTGTCTGGCTGGGTTTTTGAGGCTTCTAGGTACCAATCTGCCACTTCATCCCAGATAAAGTGGTACAACACATCGTAGGCTTCACTAAAGCGGTACGCGTCGAGGTGGTTTTCTATTGTCGCGGTAGCTTCACGCAGTTTTTCTACAATCCAGTGGTCGGCATTGGTTTGAGGGCTGGGCTGAGCCGGCAGCTCAGGTACGTCGCCGAGTCGACCTTCGATATAGCGAGCAATATTCCACAGTTTGTTGCAGAAGTTTCGGTTGGCTTCGCACTTGCCCCATCCCCAGTTTTGGTCGTTACCCGGAGTTACGCCCATAATGAGCGCCATCCGTAGCGCATCCGTACCGTATTTTGGTATGACATCGAGAGGGTCAATAATACTCTCTGGCCGGCTTTTGCTCATTTTTTTGCCATCTTCGGCACGAATCAGGCCGTGAAGATACACGCTTCGAAATGGCACCTGTCCCGTCATAAAGGTTGTCGAAAGAATCATGCGGGCGACCCAGAAAAACAAGATGTCCCAGCCGGTTTCCATAACAGAGGTCGGGTGATATGACTGGTAATCTCGGCTGCGCTTCAACAGCTCCTCAAAAGACAGCGTCTCATCTGCTGCCAGCTTGGGGTCTATCAGGGTGCTCCATGTCCATAGTGCCGAGCTAAACCAGGTGTCGAGCGTGTCGGGGTCTTGTTCCCATTCCCGCCAACCTTCGCTCTGATCGGTTGGTGCCGTAAGCCCCACGTAGGTTTCTACCGTACCATCCGTGTCAGTGCGGTACCAGGCTGGCACACGGTGTCCCCACCATATCTGTCGGCTGATACACCAGTCACGCAAATTGTCGATCCAGTGGAAATAGGTTTTCTCAAACCGTTGCGGCAAAATTTCTATATCGCCCTCGCGGACAACCATCTGCATAACTTCTTTCAGGCTACGGTGTTTTCCCTTCCATTGGACAGCAGGCTTGTTGACATCGACAAACCACTGGAGGCGTATTTGTGGCTCGATAATCCCCTTCCCTCGCTCGTTTACGGCCACATTGTGGAGGTATTTTTCGTCGATCGAAACCAGGAGTCCCTTCTTTTTGAGTTTTTCCACTATCTTCGGTCGCGCCACGGCTATATCTAGTCCGGCAAACTCCCCCGCCACTGGCAAAAGTTTTCCATGAAAATCAATAATCTGCTCTCTGTCTAGGCCATGGCGTTCAGCCATATCGTAGTCGACTTGGCTGTGCCACGGAGTAATGGTCATGACGCCGGTACCGAAGTTTGGGTCAACCGCCGTATCTTTTATGACAGTGGCTGTTATGGGACCATTTATCCATTCAACGTCTAGGGTATCGCCGTGCTTATACTGCGCATAGCGTTCATCGTCGGGGTGCATTACCACATATTTGTCGCCAAACTTTGTTTCTGGACGAGCCGTCCCTATTTCAAATGGGCCATACCGAAAGGTGTAAAACTTCCCCTGCTCTTCTACGTACGATACTTCATCGTCAGACACATTTGTCTCGAGTTTTGGATCCCAGTTCACGATCCGGTGCCCACGGTAAATGATACCAGCGTCGTACATACTGACAAACGTTTCGTTGACACAGCGGTTTAGGGCGTCGTCGAGCGTATAACGCAGCCGCGTCCAGTCGCAACTGGCGCCCATGGCACGCATTTGGCTGAGCATAGTTCCCCTGCTCTGCCCGACAAACTCCCGTGTCCGGTCGAGAAAGGCCTCTCGCCCGATGGCATGCTTGGTCGCCCCTTCATCTGCCAGTTTTTTCTCGATAATAGCGTTGACTGGCAGGGCTGCGTGGTCGGTACCGGGGAGCCACAGCACGTCTTTCCCCTGCATACGGTTGTACCGCGCCATAATGTCCTGCAGCGTTAAAAACAGCGCGTGGCCAAGGCTCAGTGTGCCAGTTTCATTCGGCGGCGGCATGGCGATGGAAAACCGCTCTCTTTTACTCGTAGGATCTGCCACAAATGCCCTGCTCTGCTCCCAGAGCGCGTAAATGTCAGATTCATATTCTCTAGGCTCGTACACTTTTGGTAATTGCATAATGTACGTATTGTATCACCTCTGTAATACTCATCCAAAGTGCGCCACGCACCGCTTTTCTGTCTAGTCAATGTTGTCGCACGGTCGGTCTTCGGCCAGCACTGCTACCGCATGCGTATCGGCTTTTCGTTTTTCAGGAAAAGAGACTAGGTTGTACGGGACGGCAAAAACATGGGAGGGTTTGTCACATGCTCAGATTGGGTTCTATGGCGAGAGTATAGGGGTCAGCGGTGGAGCGCTGGCGTTTCATATGAAAGCAGCCGAGAGTGGCTATCATGGCGCCATTGTCAGTGCAGAGACGGGGGTCGGTGTACGGGATAGGGCAGGGGAGGCGTTCGGACAGCTGGCGGCGCAACTCTGGGCTCGCGGCTACGCCGCCAGCTATGACGACACTGGCTGGGCGGAACTCCTCATAGGCCTCAACGGCCTTATCTACCACCGTTTCTATAGCGACACGTAAAAAACTTGCAGCAAGATCAGCCTTCTGATCGTCATTGAGGCGCTCTGGGAGGTTTTTGCTCGGAAATGTATGGTCTTCACCGATGAGTTTCTGAGCAGTGCGTAGGACGGCTGTTTTTAGTCCCGAGAAGGAAAAGTCGTACATGCCAACTCGCGCCTTTGGAAGATGAAAAGCATGGGGGTTGCCTGTGCGGGCACAGTTCTCGACACTTGGCCCTCCAGGGTAGGGAAGTCCAATTATCTTCGCCACTTTGTCAAAGGCTTCTCCTATGGCGTCATCGCTCGTTTGTCCCAGCAGCAGGTAGTCAAAATGGTCTCGGAAAAGTACAAGCTGAGTATGTCCGCCGCTAACGATGAGGGCGAGTAGTGGAAAAGACGGCTGCAGGGCGGGTAATTGGTAGTTGATAGTTCGTTGATCTTCGCTCGCCTTCGTAAGAAAGTTAGCATAGACATGGGCTTCGACATGGTTGATGGCGTACAGGGGCTTTTCGTGGACGATAGCGAGCGTTCGCGCGGCGAGTACACCGACGAGCAGGGAGCCGCCGAGACCGGCTCCATAGGTAACAGCGATGGCATCTATGTCGTCCCAGGTGCAGTGGGCCTCTGTTAAAGCTTCATCCACGACGGAATTGACCGCTTCTATGTGGCTCCGTGCCGCTAGCTCCGGAACGACGCCGCCGTACTGTGCCTGTAGCTCCATGCTGCTCGCCACAACGTTCGACAGCAGCGTATCGCCGTCTTGCACGACCGCAGCGGCGGTTTCATCACAACTGGTTTCTATCCCAAGAACTACCATGTCTTACAGTATAATCCATCGAACTACGACGTTTACAATTCGTTTACAATCGTTTACACAATTGCAAACGTCACCCCTGGAGCGGTTTCGCATAGTAGTATACAAAACGCCCTTCAGGGATGGGAAAAACAAGCCCGACTTTCTGAAGGTGCTTTAAGTCTGTCAGGGCGGTTCCTATGCTAATTTTGTTCAGCGTAGCGTGCGAAGTCATGCTGACGCGGTGGTGCTGGTTTGAAAGTAAATAGTGCATGATCTGTTTCTGCCGCATATTTAACACTGCGTAACTCTCTAACAGGTTATCAATCTGACGGTTCTCGTTGCGTTGCCTTTCTACATACCCGAGGAAATCATCCAACGCAATCTTGAGTTTTTTCATGTGGTAGTCGTAGAAGTATGTGAAGTCATTGTTGTCCTGCTCGGTGTAGATGTAGGCATCGCTGTACTGGATGGGTGCTCGTTTTATGACAGTTGACAGAGGGATGTAGGTGGCAAGGCCGTAGTCGTATTTGTGTAGCAACCAGTAAAAAAGCGCGCGAGCCATCCGGCCGTTCCCGTCGACAAACGGGTGAAGGTAGGCCACCCAAAAATGCAACACAATAGCCTTGATGATCGGGTGCATAAAATGCTCTGGATCATTTGTATTTGCAAAGGCGATCAGTCGGGGCAGTTCACGCATGAGGAAAACGTTTTTCGGCGGAACGAATGTTGTCAGCGGAGACAGGTCGGGTCCAATGGTAACCTGGTCGTCATCTTGGCGCCAGCGGCCGATGTCAGCTTCGTCCATGGTGTGGGTCGCCAGTATGCGGTGCATTTCTAGGAGGAGTTCAAGACTTAAGGGAGCGTCTTTGTACACGGCCGTTATTTTCTGCATCATCTGGTAGTTGTTGTACGCCATCCACTCAGATTTGTCCCGGGGTGTACGGTTTTCGGCTATCATATCTTTGGCTTGCTTGCGCGTGACGCTGGCTCCCTCAAGCTGACTTGAAGCGATCGCTTCCTCGAGCACTCCTCGGGTGAGAAAGCTCTGTTGCTCACTGGTGTTGAGCCGGGCTTGTTGTGTCAGAAAGTGCCCGCCCATATATAGATCAAACTGGTTGAGGTATTGGTCGGTATAGTTCAGCCGTGTCCAGGTAAAATACTCACCATCTGGGGTGCGGATTGGGAGCTCTTGAGCGTTCGCACTACGGAGATCATGAGCAATATACCAGCTTTCTTCGGATGTGAAGCCTTGGGGCGGCTTGATGAAACGAGCCTTTTCCCATGGCAGGTACGCTGGGTATGTTACGTCGTGGACGTACTGCATTACGGCGGGGCGGCTTTCGCGGTACCGGGTGTAGAGTGCGGGGAAGTCTATACGGGAGTAATTTGGTTCGCGTATCGTAAAGATATCCATCGCATACATAATACGACGTTTACAATTCGTTTACAATCGTTTACACAATTGCAAACGTCACCCCTGGAGCGAAACTCACATTTACCAAGTAGTACCATGCCCCACACGACGGTAGGGTGAGAAATACAGCAAATTGACAAACCAACAAATAGAGGAAGAAATACTTGACAAAACGCTCAAGTTTTGCTAATATAAATCAGTATATGACTCGCAGTCCATCACCATCAACGCCTCATCTACCCCAGAGTAGCCCTGAAGGGGGAGTCAGTCCAGAAACTCTGTCAGGTATGCTCTCTATTTCAAGCGCTGTAGCAGACGCTCCCCTTAAGGGCGAAGATCGCCATATTATGGATCCGGAAAGCGGCTTATATGTCGTTGTGGACGGTATGGGGGGAATGCAGAGCGCAGAATTATCAGCCGAAATTATCGCTAAGACTATTGTGCAGTCAATTTTTGGGGAAGCAACCACCGATGTTAATCTTTCACACCAAGATCTTGGGTGGGCTTTCTCGCTTTCGGCCAAAGCTCTGCGCACAGCCGGAGTGAAGAGTGGTGGCGCGACGGTTGCGGCGGTACAGGTTGTATATGACGGCGATCAGACAAATCTGGTGTTTCGGTCGGCTGGAGACTCGCTTATAAAAATCTACCGTGATGGCAAAATTATCGCTGTCAACGAGGAGCAGGTTTGGCCAGACGGGACAAACGTAACGAATGCTATTACCAGCACATGGGAATCAGAAGAAGACGACCGTGGGAGTGTGCCACTGTTGCCCGGCGATAAAATCCTAATCTGCTCAGATGGTATTACCGGCGACAAACCAGGTGAAAAACTGACCCCACAAGAATGGGTAAAGGCGTTTAGTGCGACAGATCCAGAGGCGTGCGCCAAACTATTTATAGAACTCAGCAAAAAGAAGGATGATAAAACCGCTCTCGTTTTATTCGTTGGGGAGCCAGTAGAAGCTGGACAGTCTGCTGACGAGGCTGCCGGCGCGCCACAAAATACTCCTCCTCAACCATGGCTCGGTGGTGCGGCTGCTACACAGGCCCTGGTGGTGAGTGGACTTGATGGTTTCGTGCTCACGCCCTCCGACAAAGACGGTTCGACTCCACCCGAATCTCCCCAGGATGGGAAGGTATTGTTCCCCCGAGGTGTCATCGAAGAAAGCTTAAGCGCCTACGACAACAGTGCTCGTCCAACCAGCCCTATCCCGTCGCCATCGGACAAAAGTATCGAAAACTTTTTTGCGAACCAGCGCCGCAAAGAAGCACTCGCTGCGGCAAAAGCGGCTCGCCGAGAAGCAGCCAAAAACAATAGCGATGCATCACGTAGCCAGCGCCTCGTAACAGCGCTCTCTGGCCTGATCATGAGTACGGCAGCTGTTGTACATACAGCCTCGACCCACATTCCCATCCCTCGTGTACTGGCTCGCCGGCCTTTAGCAAAGGCGAGTTCTCAGCTAAAGGCAGAAGGGGGCAGTCAGAAAGAACAACGTTCATTTGGTGAAATACTTCGAAGGGGCGTAGGCAAAGTCGATGCCCTCACAGAGGCAGTCGGACGCACGACGATAGGGCTACTGATGGCAGGAGGAAATGGTGCCTACGCGCACATCTATCGCCGCCGAGAAAAGCACGACCTAAGCCGCACCGAACAAAAAAGAGCCCGTATGGTTGGGGCGGGCGTGTTGGCGTGGGCGGGCGTTGGAGCGATGATAGCCTGGAAGACCTATTTGGCAGCTCGTGGATTTCAGTCGGCCTTAACAAACCAGGTGTCGACCGCTGAAGTGACAAGTGTTGTGGCGAGTAGCGTGCCAAATCCTTCGGCTCAGCCGAGTGTAGGCTCGGGTGACTCGGGGGAGGCTGCCGCACATGTCCTAGAAGGTGAACGATCTGCGCCCAGCGAAAAAGTGCCAGTCCCTTCCCCTAATGAGGCGGCGAGTGGTACCGGCTCAAAGCCGTATAGTACAGAAACCCCAGTCGTTGAGCTCGGAACGTATCAGGCGAAGACTGGAGCGGGGACAATTGACTATCTCGTTGGGCAACAGCTCGACAGCCTTGGCCTCGATGGCAGTCCCAAAAGCGCGCTTCGCGACGCCGCGAAGGACGAAATCATGAAGCGCATGGGGTTATCGGAACGGGGAGCGAGGTATTTGTCTTCCCACGTACAGATCCCACTTTTGAGTGAAGCAGAGATTCACCATCTTCTACAGTCGATGGAAGAACTCGACCCCCTGACCGGCAAGCCAAAGAAAAAGCTACTGAGCTCACGCTAGGACAAACCCAGGCTTAGACAACGCACTACGTGATCAGTGCAGTATACTATAAAACATGAACATACGACGGGCAGTGAAACGTGTGGTGCCAAAGGGGTTATTTGCGCGTGTGGAACCGCTGGGGCATTTGGCCGAGGCGGTGGTGTGGAATGTACTGTATGGGTTTCCGGGGCGGGGGCTCAGTGTCATCGGCGTGACAGGCACAAATGGCAAAACCACGACAACGTTTCTCATCCACCATATGCTAGTGGAGGCGGGCTTCAAGGCTGGGATTATGACTACGGTAGGGTACGGCGTGGGGCGAGCAGTGAAGCCGCAGGTACACCATATGACAAATGTTGGCTCGCGCGAGCTTATGCAGCGGCTTCGTGCTATGAAAGCAGAGGGGATAGACTGGTTGGTGCTCGAGACGACGAGCCACGCCTTGGCGCAGTACCGTGTCTGGGGGGTGCCCTATAGTATTGCGGTCGTTACCAATATTACGCACGAGCACCTAGACTATCACAGGACATTTGAGCGCTACCGCGCGGCCAAACGGCAGCTGTTTGTGCTGGCAGGCCGAAACCGCTCAGGAAGGCGGCTGGGCGTGGTAAATGCCGATGACCTACAAAGTGTCGACTTTGCGCTAGAAACCGAAAATAGCGTGTCCTACGGCGTTGAGGCAGGCGATGTGCGAGCGCACGACATTCTCATGAAGGCAGACGGCATTCGCTACGAGGCAGAGGCAGGCGATCAGCGGTATCGGGTAGCGAGCCACCTGCCAGGTAGCTTCAATGTCTACAACACTTTGGCGGCCGTTTGCGTAGGCCGCGCTCTAGGTTTAACTCGGCAGCAAATAGAGGACGGCATTGCTTCCCTGAGAGGAGTGGAGGGGCGAATGGCGACGGTCGACGAAGGCCAGGAATTTTCTGTAATTGTCGATTTTGCACACACGCCAGACAGTTTCGAGAAGCTGTTTCGGGATATTCGGCCAGTGGTAAAGGGCAAGCTCATTGTCCTTTTTGGGTCGGCCGGACGGCGCGATGAGGCAAAGCGAGCACTTCAGGGAGAGCTGGCTGGCAAATATGCCGATGAAGTGGTGCTGACCGAGGAGGACGACCGCGACTGTGACGGTGGGGAGATCCTCGAACAGATCGCCGCAGGAGCAGAACGGGCGGGGAAATTTCGGGACAAAAACCTCTTTCTAGTGCACGATCGGACAGAAGCGATTGCGTTTGCGGTCGGACGAGCGACCTCCGCCGATGACACGGTGCTTCTACTCGGTAAGGGACACGAAAAAACCATCGAACGAGCCGACGGTGAACACCCGTGGGATGAAGTCGGCACTGCAAAAGACGCTCTTCGCGCTCTCTAGTACAAAAAGTAGGAATTACAACACAGTAACAGAGGTGTAGCAAAAATTTTAACTATTTTTGGGAGGACAGTCCTCCCAACCCTGTCCTCCCAACCTCCCAACGCCCCAACAGGGTTTTTGGGAGAGTGGGTTAGCAGGTTTTTGCGAGAGGGAGGCGTGCGGCTGGGGGCTGAGGGGTGATGGTGAGCCGGGCGATGGTGGGCGGGTCGCTTGCAGGCAAGGTGCGGCGAGGGGGAAGGCCAAGGATCCTCCATAGTATCTGGCGTAAACGATCCATATAGGCATTGTGGCCGACTCGTTCGTTTGGTGCCCCATGAAGGGCGCCGGCGACTGGGAGGTTGCAGAAGTGTTGCCCAAAGTCGTTTGCAAATTTTGCGACTGAACTGTCATTGTACACTGTAGTATCTCTGGTAGGAGAGAGACGGATGATGGTGACGCCAGCTTTTCGGAGCGTCTCGATGGTGTTGGTTTCGGACAGGGCATTTGTAATGGTGTAGGCTTCGTCGGCCAGAGAAGTACTACTGAGTGGCTTAGCGCCTGGCTGTAGGTTCCGAAAGGCGCCTGCCAGCGCAGTTGGTACGTACTGTTTGTTGCTCAAGATTTGCAAGGGATTCTCCGCCACTCGAGAAAGGGTTTCGGTGAGTAGTCGGGCACCGGGGCCTATCGTGGGCAGAGAGCCGTTGGCGGTGTCGGCGTTTTTTGCGCTGACGCTCAGTCCTCGCACGGCTACTTGTCCAAAGAACCCCTGCACATCCTCGACATCATGAGGGCTAGAGTCGAGCACAATGGCAACCTGTACATCGGGCAGGTTACGAGTGAACCACGCTGCTACCTCAAGACTGACGAGGCCACCCATACTATGGCCATCGAGAATGAGGTGTTGCCGGAGTGTGGAGGGGACACGTCTGGCGACGCTACTATCTGGCAGGAATTGAGCTGATAGTGAGGTTGCTATGGCGGTCGCGTCTACCCCTGCATTGCCATTGCGTACGAACTGGAGCCGAGTGTTGAATTCTTCTGCCAGGCCCTTTTTGACTTGCGCCATGTCGTCGTAGTTTGCATTGAAGCCAGGGATTGTGGCGATAACCACAAAGTCATCTGAGGGGATAGTTTCTGCTACGATTTGTTCAATTTGGTGCGTATTTTGTCCGAGGGATGCCTCCCAGTAGGGTGCGGCAGCAGCGTCAAGTCGAAACGCGCTACTTGCTAGTAAGCCAGCTACACCAAGACGGCGCAAGCTGGTCTGAACCTTTTTGCGTAGGGGATGGTGTGCTGGTGGGACGAACGAATCTTCGAAAGACAGAGAGGGCATGGGTATGGCTCGGGGTGCTTGCTCGCCGTTCATATGCACAGTGTACTACAGGCACAACTTGTTGAGTGGTATTTTTGTCACTAGTTCAACTATGTAGTATGGAGAGTAAGGGTGGTGCAGCGGATAAAGCCGCCGCCTTTGGCGAGTTCGGGCATGGCTAGGACGATGGTGTCTAGTCCGTGAGATTCAATAGCCGCTCGGAGTCTTGGCGCGCTACCGCTCATTACCACGGTACTGCCAGTGCTCACCAGGTTGCAAGCAAAGGCCTCTTTGGCCTCAGTCAGGCTCACCTCTATCTTATCGACACCATCGAATGTGCGGAGTTTTTCGCGGCTTTCGGGCAGGAAGGCGGCAGGGCACCAGGCAATCAAGCCTTTTTGGCTCCCTTCGGGGAGCTTCAGGACGGCGAGCGCCAAATCGAGGTCATAAAAATAGCTGTCCGGCCAGCCAGAGACTGGGTTGGTGACTGGCGCTCCCTTTGCATCCAGTTGCGGGATGGTTTGCAGGCTGACGACTTCGTAGCCGAGCGTTTCGGTCAGAAATGGGTGGACGGCACGGTCGGTACGGTAGCCGCTGCCGCAGAACAGATAGTTACCGCAGGGCAGGGCATCTCCCTGACCGCTAAACTTCAGTCCAGGTGGCACCTCGTACACTGTTTTGCCCAAGTTCTTTAAAACGTCTTTAGCGTAGGGCTGTTCGCCTTGGCGCGAAGGGGGCAGGCTGGCTAGAACGGCTGTATTACCTCTTACGAGTGCCCAGTTGGCGGTATATACACCATCTTGCAAATTTGGTGGCGCTGGGGCTTGTACGACTTTTACCCCTAGAGTCTCCAGGGTTCTTTTCAGCAGGCTGTGTTCCTCCGCGGCCCTCGTAATGTCCACGAGCGCCGAGCTGTCCATAAAAGGGTTTATGGCCTGCCCATCATCAAACCACTCCACCCCGCTCATTAGCACAGTTTTGTTTAAAGTCAGATACATCGCAGTGAATTATAGCAGATGAAATACCTGGTTTCGCCGAATAACAAAAAGTAGACAAAAAACAAAAAATATGATACTATTTAGAAATGCCAAAGACGCCAAATATACCCGAGATGCATATTGATTCCGTAGGCTTCACCTCACTTGAGCCGCCTGTTTTTTGTAATCCAGCGCAACCAAATGAGGGCTATAAACGTTTGGCGAGAGACTTTGAAGGAATGGGTCAAGGTGGGCTATTGATTGCGCTTGGACAGCTCAGCTGTCTTGAAGGGGTCCAGAATCCTGAGTCTGAATTTACGCTCGTACCTCAATTTGGCGTGGGGAGAACCGCTTCAAGGCAAGGTGTATACTTTGGGACGCTAGATTTATCGTCGGAAAGGCATCAACCAATTACATCTCATGTCGCGGTTAAACCATATGACAGGCGGCGGGTAGATCTTGGAGCGAGGCCTGCGGTAGCAATAGCGCACGATATCGCGACAAGTGCGCACCTACGCAGGATAAGCGATAGTTCGGCCTATGTTCCTTTAGGAGTTTATAGATCATTCGGTACTTTCTTTGTACCAAATCTATTAACAAACTTTGAAGAGCGCTCTACTTCACTTGATGGTGTGTTTCGGCAAACCGAAGAGGGTTCAATAGGCCGTAAGGTGTTACATGCAATGAAGCTAGGGCATTTTGGTCTGGGCGTGCTACACGGCGCAAAGATTATTCACGGTGACGCCTTCCCGCAAAATTTTGCCACTGATGGAACTAGAGTTGTAATGAATGACACAACAACATTTAGACCGTTTGGAAATAATGGGTCGGCAGTTATGTCGAAAACACGAGAAGACATTCAAGATTTTATGCAGGGAGTTTTCCATCCGGATGCTAGTACGGACTTCACAAGAAGTGTTTCGGCTCCCGTTATTCGCAATCCAAGCGTTAGACTAACATTATGGCGAGCCTATGCTGAAGGTGTTGGGCTGAGCTTGAATAGACTTAGGGAAGCTAGCGCACCCCTGGGAGTTCTAGGAGAAGATGAGCACGCTTGCATACTTCGTACGGTCGTCGATAAGTATGCCGCTTAGTCCAAGTATATGTTGCACTTGACCCTGTTTTGGCAGTCGGGTATAGTGAGTGCTAGTGCGTTGGCACTCAGCCCAAAGAAGTGCTAATGGCTAGCTCGCCTTCGACTCAAGAGTCATGAGATATGAGTTAAGAGATCAGGGGAGAGCTGGGTCGCTTTGCGACTGTTTTATTGACTGGGTTCCAGCTTTGCTGGGATGACCATAAAGCTTTGGTAAAAGGAGGAAAACATGAGTGTACCGATAAGTCCTTTGGCGGACTACATTGTGGCGCAAACCGAAGAGGCAGCCAAAAAGACAGCGAGCGGGCTGTACATACCGGGCGGTGCCCAGGAAAAACCAAGTGTTGCGAAGGTAGTGGCAGTGGCAGCAGGCGTCAAGTCGCTCAAAGTCGGCGACAAAATTATCTACAAAAGCTACTCCCAAACAGAGGTCAAGGTAGACAGTGAAAACTATCTGCTAGTCAAAGAAGAAGACGTCCTCGCGACGGTGAAGGGCTAGTTATGGAAACGATATTTGGGACAATAGCTTTCGTTTTGGCAGTAGTATGGGCATTTCACGTAGAAAGAAATACGGCCAGAACTGCTGAGGCGCTGGGGCGAATAGAGAAATTGCTTGAGAAGAAGGAGAAATAAGTATGGCAAAGAAAGTTTTTTATGATGATGATGCGCGGCGGCGCGTGCTAGCTGGCGCAGAGATTTTATACAATGCAGTGAAGACCACCATGGGACCAAAAGGTCGCAACGTGGTTATTTCCAAAAGCTACGGTGCACCGAGCGTAACGCACGACGGTGTAACGGTAGCAAAAGGCGTCGACATCGCCGATGTCGACGACGAGACGCTTGGCTACAAAGTCGGCGCAGAACTCATAAAACAAGCGGCCAACAAGATGAATGATGTCGCTGGCGACGGTACGACCACCGTGACGGTACTGACGTACCACATCCTGCACGAAGCCAACAAGCTGATTGCCGCCGGGCACAACCCCATGTTGCTCCGCAAAGGCCTCGAGGCTGCCGCACATGAAGTGATGACAAAGCTTGAGGGTATGAGCGAAGACATACAGGGTAATAAAAAGCGGGTCGCCGAGGTTGCGACTATCTCAGCTGGCGACAAAGCCATCGGTGACCTTATCGCTGACGTCATGGACAAGGTCGGCCGCGACGGCGTGGTGACGGTCGAACAAGGGCAGGGGCTTGGCCTCGAGAGTGAAGTGGTAGAAGGTTTCACCTTTGACCGCGGCTTCGTCAGCCCGTATATGGTGACTGACACCGGTCGCATGGAAGCGGTATACAGCAAGCCAGCTGTGGTTATTACAGATAAAAAGATTTCCAGTGTACAAGATTTTCTACCCATCCTCGAAAAGCTGGCGCAAGCTGGCAAAAAAGACCTTGTGCTTATAGCAGAAGATGTCGAGGGCGAAGCGCTTGGTACGCTGGTGCTGAACCGCCTGAAGGGCGTATTTAACACCGTGGCTATCAAGGCACCTGCCTTTGGTGATAAGCGTAAGGAAATGCTAGAAGACATTGCCATCCTGACAGGCGCACAGGTCATCACCGAAGACCGTGGTATGACGTTTGAAAACGTAGAGCTTGATGTGGTGGGAACGGCGCGTAAGGTTATCGTCGGCAAGGACGAAACGACTATTATCGAAGGCGCAGGCTCTGTCGCAGATGTGAAGGCACGCATGCAGCAAATTGCCGCTCAGGCGGACGCTGCCAGCAGTGAGTACGACCGTGAAAACTACCAGAAACGCCATGCGGCTCTCTCGGGACGCGTTGCAGTAATCAAAGTCGGTGGCGCCACCGAGACCGAGATTGAGGAAAAGAAATACCGCGTGGACGACGCCGTAGCTGCCGTAAAAGCTGCCTTGGCCGAAGGTATTGTGCCTGGGGGTGGTGTCACGCTGGTAAACTTGGCGTCCCAGGTGAAACTGACAGATGAAAACGAGTCATCCGCGGCGGGACGTGCCTTGCTGGTGCGAGCACTCGAACAACCATTCCGAATCCTGATGACTAACAGCGGCCTCAATGCCGACGAATGGCTGCCACAGGTCAAAAAGGCCAAGGCTGGCCAAGGCGTCGATGTCAATCATCCGACGAAGCTGGTCGACCTGAAGAGCGCTGGTATAGTCGACCCAACCCGGGTGACGAAAGAAGCTCTGCAAAACGCCGCTTCCATCGCTGGCACCAGCATGACCATGGGTGCGCTTGTCGTCGAGGTACCTGAGCCAAAAGCTGCGCCTGCCCCAGACATGGGCGGCATGGGAATGTAGCTGGTATTTGGCCAGAGTGGGCGTATAGGCTTCTCAAGGTTTTAGCTTCGCGGAGCTATCGCCTTAGAGTAGTCCAGTATTTGCGCGACCGTTGAGTATGGCAAGCAGCCCTAGGCTCAAGATGAGCAGGAGAAGCAAGACCCAAAACTTTTGGCGTTCAGTCATATGGCCTCCTTTGGTGTGGCGACGACAACGAGACGATGGGTAGGGTTCCAGAGAGGGGTACAGGTGTAGAGAGTGAGGCGCGTGTCCGGTGTGGGCTCTTGGACACTGACTTCTGTCGGAGGAACGATGCGACTTGACACAACACGATATCGGTAGAGCGTTCCTCGGTACCAGTAGCCGATGTCGTCTCCAGGCGATAGTTTATTGAGGTAATAGAAAACTCCCCGTGGACCGGTGTAGGAGAAGCGGTGGCCTGCTATGACAGTATTGCCTCCTTTGTCCGGCGTGGCGCTAAAGGGAAGCCGCCACGCCTGGACGAGCAGCTCCTTGCTTTTGCTTTCAGGGCCTTCCACAACTGGCGTATCGAGCAACATGGTGGGGATGATGAGCCCATCATGCGACGCGTCGGCTCGGAACCCAGTGTTCGGCGGTGGAGAATCTGTGGGTGTGGATCCCGCTGGGGTGGGAGCTAGGCGGGCGGCGAGGGCGTTTATGTTCGCCCCATTTTTAGTGGCCTGCCAATAGTGGAGAGCAGGCAAAAAGGGGGCTGCAATGATATAGCCGTTGATTAGGACGATTGCCACGAGCAATAGATTGTTGGCGCGACGCCAAGATGTTTCACGCATGGTACTATCCTATCGTGTTGCAACCAACAGCGCCAGTGTTACTGCGGAGTTTTTGAGTATTCGGGAGCGGGGGTATTGCTCTAGTCTTTTTGCTGGGTGAAATAGTTGATTTCGTTTATAACATCGAGGAGTGCTTGCGCACGAGCTTTGTCATCGGGTATGGCTTGGGCAGCGGCATAGGCTTCTTTGATGAGCGCCTGGTTGTCGGTGCTCTGGATCATCATCATTGTTGTGCGAAACTTTTCCTCAGGCGTTTGCTCGAGGTGGCTGACAAGAGGCGTTAATTCACCGAGCGCCTGTTGTTTTAGTGAGAGTAGGTCAGTGTCTGGAGTGATGTCATGTGTTGCGAGCAGGTCGTTTGAATCGGCTTTACTTGGTATTTCGGTCTGCGGATCGGAGGTCGTTTCGTCGGCGAGGGGGTTATCGAGTACGGGTGAAGATGGTGGCGTGGCACTGTCGAGTGCAGTCGGTGCACTTTCTAGGGCATCTTCCGTATCAGTAGGGGATAGGTTTGTAGGCGTATCGGATGCGCTTGTCTGGGCAAGCGGATCTGCCGGGAGACTTACTCCTGTAGCTGGGTCTACCGCCAGGGGGTTGAGTGGAGGTGTGTCGACCGATGGAGCCACCGTAGTATCTGTCTGAGTTGTATCGTTTACCTGATGTCCAAAAAGCATTCCCACCCCCTCTGTCTTGAGCTGACAGTTCACATTTAGAAGTTATCAATTTACAATAGACATAGTACCAAACTGTAAGCATAAGCACTAGAGGTTTTTGTATGATAGATACGACTGCTCCACAGTATGATCCGAGTGGGTTTGATATTGAGCCATATGTGAAGCGTGTCGATAAGCCGTGGGGGTATGAGCTTCATTGGGTTCGAGAAGGTGCTCCCTATATCGGAAAAATTTTACATGTTAATGCTGGCGCACGTTTGAGTTTGCAGGTGCACGATGAAAAACAAGAAAGCTGGTTTCTTATGAGTGGCCGTGCGGCCGTAATGTGGGAAAATAACAAAGGTGAGCTAGTGGAGACCGAGCTACAGCCTGGGGTAGGCTATAGCACAAAACTTGGTCAAAAGCATAGGCTAAAGGGGTTGACAGATACGGATATTTTAGAAGTTTCCACACCAGAAGCGGGCACGACGTGGAGGCTAGAAGACGACTTTTCTCGTCCACATGAAACCCCTGAGCAGCGTAAGAAAGAACGCGGCGAAGCCTAACCAAACCGCCCATATCAATCGAGTCATCCCATATGCTCAAGGACAGTCCTTGAGCATAACAGGGGTGGTATACTGGGGGTATGAAACAAGAGTTGGAGCAGGCTGTGCAGGCGGCTGCAAAAGAACTATACGGTGTCGAAGTTGTGGTCGAACTAACGCGGCCGGAGGCGCAGTTTGGCGACTATGCGACAAATGTGGCTCTGCAACTTGCCAAGCAGGTTGGCAAAAACCCCCGTGAGATCGCCGAGGCTCTCGCGGCACATGTGAGAGAGGGGAGTTCCCGCATCGGGGAGGCGGCGGTGGCGGGACCAGGTTTTTTAAACGTTACGCTGTCTGATGTATCGCTCCTAGCCTCTCTGAGTGAGGCGCAAAAGCGGCCGTTGCAAGGCCAAACCATAGTGACGGAGTATTCCGATCCTAACCCGTTTAAGGTGCTCCATGCCGGGCATTTTTACACGAGCGTTGTGGGAGATGCTATTTCGAACCTGCTGCAAAATGCTGGCGCCCAGGTGCACCGGGTCAACTTTGGAGGCGACGTGGGGCTGCACGTCGGCAAAACCATGTGGGCGATTGTTCGTGAGCTCGGCGGTGAAAATCCTGCGAAACTGGCGGATATTCCTGTGGCTGAACGCTCGGACTGGATGGCGCGACGCTATGTCGATGGGACAAACGCGTACGAAGATGATGAGGTTGCCCGCGGTGAAATCATCGCCCTAAACAAGCGGGTGTATGGGCTTCATGCGGAGGGTGATCACGATTCACCATTTGCAATCGTGTACTGGACGTGTCGCGAGTGGAGTTATGAGTACTTCAATGAGTTTTATGAGCGGATCGGCAGCGGGTTTGAGCGCTACTACCCGGAGAGCCAGACGGCTGGCATTGGTCTAGCGGTGGTGAAAGAGCAGCTCGAAAAAGGGGTTTTCAAAGAGTCAGATGGCGCCGTGGTGTTCGATGGCGAAGCGTACGGGCTACACACCCGTGTTTTTATAAACGGTGAAGGGTTGCCCACGTACGAGGCCAAAGACGTGGGTTTAAGTATGAAAAAGTGGGAAGATTACCATTTTGATACCTCTGTTATCATCACGGGCAATGACATTGTTGAGTACATGAAAGTAGTGCTAAAGGCTATCGAACAGTTTGAGCCGAACCTGGCTAGCCGGACGCGTCATATGACGCATGGCAATGTAAAGCTCGCGGGCGGGGTAAAAATGAGTTCGCGCAAAGGGAATTTTCTGCGTGCGGCTGATGTTTTGGACGCCGCAGGCGAGGCGAACCGAGAGGCCACTGGCCAGGATAATGAAGCGACAGTGCTGGCAGCCATAAAATACTCGTTCCTGAAAAACCGTATCGGCGGTGACATCATCTTTGACCCTAAAGAGTCAGTTGCACTCGAGGGCAATAGCGGCCCATACCTGCAGTACGCTCACGCCCGCGCCCGGAGCATCTTGAGCAAAGCTCAAGATGCGACACGAGCGCACAGCGCGAGCGGCGGCGAATCTAGCCGCCGGGGGAGTACAGGCCAAAACGAGCAAGGCGATGTTTTTGCTAAAGAGGGGCGAGTCCCTCTTCAGCAAAAGATGGAGCTTATAGCCGATGAACGTCTCCTCGCTCGTAAGCTTACTGAATATCCTGAGGTTTTAGAAAAAGCGACGGCTGAGCTCATGCCGCACCACATCTGTACTTACCTGTATGAACTTGCCCAAGAATTTAACCGCTTTTACGAAAAGAACCGTGTTATTGGTGATGACCGTGAGCCACTCCGCCTCCACCTGGTAGAAACCTATGCCGACACCCTCAAACTTGGCCTAGAACTACTAGGTATTCATGCCCCAGAAAGAATGTGATGTACCCTGACCCAGACCTGCAACTCACGTATCAGACGAAAGACACCGTGTATTTCTTTACGCATGCCTATGACCCGCTCAGCAATTGGTCGGCACATGCGGTGGAGGTTTGGGAGCAATGTTTCACGACGGTCGAGCATGCTTTTCAGTGGCGCAAGTTTGCGGATGTAGAGCCGGACATTGCCAGCGCTATCCTGCGGGCGGCGAGTCCGTGGGCAGTGCTGCACATTAACCATACAGTTGGCCAGGGGCGGCTGCCATTAGACTGGGGAGAAACTCGCGTCCGTGTCATGGAAGAACTCCTGCGCACAAAAGCCACACAGCACGAAGACGTGCGAGATTGTCTGCAGAAGACAGGGGAATGTCGCATTGTCGAAAATCATCCGGAAAATAGGTTTTGGGGTTGCGGCGCAGATGGTGCTGGCGAAAACATGATGGGGCAACTCTGGATGAAGGTTCGGAGTGAGCTACGCTAACCTACACTCACCGTAAAGGCTAAGAGTCTCAAGGAGTAGTCTTGCTCGCCGTGCCCCCGAGAGCTTCGTTCCCGCTCCCTGGCACCTTGGCAGGGGTGGGGGTATACTAGAAGTATGAAGAAACAGGCAATACGTACGAAGCAAACGCTTACCAACATTTTGGACGAACCAGACGAGCTCGTAAAACGGCAAGTCGGAGGGTTTGTGCACTTTTTTCGCGAAAAAGCGGTGGTTGGCTTGGCAGTGGGTTTTATCATCGGTCAGCAGGCGCAAGGGCTCATAAAGCAGCTGGTAGATAGCTTTATCAGCCCCTGGATGAATATTATTGTAGGGTCGAAGCTCCAGGATAGAGTTTTTATGCTAGCCGGGGAGAAGTTTGCCTGGGGAAAGTTCGTGTACATTCTCGTGAATTTCCTGTTTGTGCTACTTGCTATTTATATCATCATGAAACTTTTCAAACTTGATAAGCTTGACTTGCCCAAGGATGTAAAAGATAAGAAGAAAAGTAGGAAATGAGGTGAACTATGAATGTAACGATAGAAAACGATGATCTGGTGGTACGACTGCACGGGTTGGAGCGTCTGTGGGCGTTATGTCGTGAGTTGAGACTACCGAAGGCGGCGGTAAAGTCAGTGACATGGCACGAAACGGTGCAGCTGCCAAGTAGCGAGGTCGGCTGGCGCGTTGGTACTGGCTTTCCGGGTGTTCTCGTTGCTGGCTGGTTCCGCAGCCGTGCCCATGGAACAACATTTCTCTATCTCCCGCGTGCAAAATACCACTGGACATCCCTGGAGGCTAGACAGGTTTTATCGCTTGAGCTTACCGGCTACTCACGCTGCAGATGGGCACACCTGGCATATGTCGACGAGCCTCTTGCATCCCAGATCAAAACTTGGGCAAAAGCATAGATTTGACTTTTAGCACTCTTCGTGGTGCTTGGTGCCCCAGGCAGCCATGGCACGGAGGATGGGGAGGAGGTCGCGGCCTTTTTCGGTGAGGGTGTAGGTGCAGCGCGGCGGGACTTCGGCATACGTTTTTTTCGTGACAACCCCGTGGGCTTCGAGCGCTTCGAGACGTTGGCTCAGGGTGCGAGGGTTTATACTACCGACAGATTTTTCAAGCTCGCTAAATCGTTTTGGGCCGGTGTACAGGTCGCGAATGATAAGAGCAGTCCATTTCTGTCCGACGACGCGCAGAGCAGAGGCTATGCAGCCGATCTGCGGTTCGATAGGGGTAGATGATGGGGGAGTGTGTGTCATGGGTGCTCTGACATTCTTCGATTGGCTTTTGTTCGCTCAGGATTACATCATCGAGCGGAAGCGTTACTTTACTTTGTATAGTTACAAATGTATACTTACTATATAAAGTATATCATGAGGGAGGAAGATGATGAAAATAGGCATTGTCATAGGGAGTACACGGCAGGGTAGAGCAACAGATAAAGTTGCTGCTTGGGTAGCAGCAGCCGCAAAAGGCATTTCAGGCGCGGAAGTTATCCTGCTAGATCTGCGTGATTATCCTATGCCATTTTTCGACGAGCCCATGTCTCCGCAGTCCAACAAAAACCGCTCACCTGCGCCAGAAGTAAAGAAATGGCTCGATGCGCTTGCTAGGTGCGATCGCCTCGTGTTTGTCACGCCAGAGTACAATCATGCTATGCCCGCAGTTCTAAAAAATGCGCTAGATTATGTCGATCTCCAGCTCAAAGACAAAAAGGCGCTTATTGTGGGCCACGGTCCGAGTAGTGGCGCGAGTGATGCGATCGCAAACCTGCAGACTGTTTTGGGTAGCAGTATTGGCATGAACGTGGTGGAGTCAAGCGTCTCGCTACACACTGTGGTTGCAGGGGGCGGTGTTTTCGACGAAGATGGTACGCTCATTGCCACCGGTAATGAGTGGTCTCGGGAGCTTCGAGCAGCCCTGCACTCCTTGACTTAAGCAGTAAGCCCCACTGGAAGGTCTATAGTTTTGTAAGCTTTATTCGACCAGCCCAAACTACCCCACCCCAGCCCTGCCGGGAGTGCCCACGAGCCCTTTTCTGTCTTCGGTGGAGTCTACGGCCCCACCTTCATCAAGTACAGGAGTTGCTGGATCACTTCTGGAGAAGGCCGAAGATAGTGTGATGCTACGGACGTTGAGCTTGGTGCATTATTCAGCGAGCAGATGGCGTATATGGTACCAATAGACGCAGTAATGTATGGTGAGCGTGAGCCAGATGAGTGCAACCGTTACGGGCGTTGAATGTACTAAAAATATGCAGAAGGCAACCAGGGGCCAGGCATAATTGTGATAGGTGTAGACGGCCTTTGCAGCAGAGGCGCTGATGGCAGTGTTGCGTTCGTCTTCACCAAATAGTTCGGGAGGATATGTCTGAAATATAGAGATTTTGCGATGTGGATGAGTTTTGTTGTGGGTCCGACATGCCAAACCTGCCAAACCCGTCCATATGAAAAGCGACAGGGTTACCCAAAGCAGCGCAGGTGAAACAAAAATGTCGATACTATTTGATGAAGATGAAGCGACGGGTCGCGTGAACCAAGTTACGAGGAGTAGGCCGAAAAAATGCGACATAAAAATTATTTGCCAAAATGGCGATTTTGCCGAGAGCTGTTTATGCATAGTTGTTAGTCCTTTCTTTCTAGCCAGAAAAGTTTGTGTACCGTTGTTGTGAGTGCCGTTGCGATAGAGAGTGCGACCACCACAGAGGGGGCGTAGTTGCCTGCTTCAATAGCTGCAATGGTTTGCCGTGTCACGCCGCAGGCTGCCCCCAGCTCGGCCTGGCTGAGTTTGTGGCGCGTGCGAACGGCGCGAACGTCGTTGTGTAATGATGAACTCATCACCATCCAGCGTAAAGCATACTTAACATTTTGTCAAACAAACTTAACAAAAATGTGCAAAAACACTCCCTTGCTCAAGGACAGTCCTTGAGCAAGGGGTTGAGTGGGGGGATTTGTGTGGGATGGGATATACTGTTGGGATGAGTGACGGAATGAAGGGTTTGCTGCCGACGAGACTACTGTGGGTTGACTTGGAGATGACGGGGCTCGATTCGGCCGAGGATGTCATACTAGAGGTAGCGGCTGAGATTACTGATTTTGAGTTCAACACGCTCGCGAGCTATGAGGCAATGGTGGCGCAGCCGAGCGACATAGTCGCTGAACGTATGCAGAAGAACGCCTGGTGGCAAAGTTACCCAGAGAATAGAGACGAGTTTATCCGTAAAACGAGCGATGCGAGCGTCGCAAAGCTGCTTGCACAGGTAGAAAGCGAGCTGATAGCACTAGTGGAGCAACATTTTGGTTCCGAACCGGCGGTGCTCGCGGGCAACAGCATATATAACGACCGCAAGTTTATCGCGCAGTGGTGGCCAAAACTCGACCTAAAACTGCACTACCGCATGCTGGACGTCAGCGCCTGGAAGGTGTTTATGCAGGGTGCGTACGGGGTGCAGTTTGAAAAACGTGAAGTGCACCGGGCCTTCGACGACATACAGGCGTCGGTGGCAGAACTGCAGCACTATCTCGAATGGTTCAGACAACATGGCGAAGTATAGGGCGGTATTGTTTGATCTCGACGGGACACTGCGAGATACAAAAGAGGCGATTTACCAGGCAATAGAGCAGACGCTGGCCGTACACAACGAAACCATGGTGACCCGTGAGGAGATCAAACCGCATATCCATCATCATAGCGCGGTGTATGCGGCACTTTCGCCACAGGCAGAGTACGGCAAATGGCTGGAAACGTACAGGGGTTATTTGGGTAGCACCTGGATGGACTCACCGTTTTTTACTGACGCCGAAGCCGTACTTGAGCAACTGAGCATGGCGGGGTATCGGCTGGCGGTGGTGACTTCTGCGGAGTACGAACGGACGATTGAGTATTTGAGTTATCGTAGTATTGACCAGTTTTTTGAAGTAGTAGTAGCCATGCGAGAGGGGCTTCGGCCAAAGCCAGCGCCAGACATGATGCAAGAGGCGCTACGACAGCTAGACTGCACACCAGAGGAAGCGATTACCATCGGCGATATGATCACCGACGCGCAATCGGCTCAAGCGGCAGGAACCACTTTTGTTGGTATTACGCACGGATTTGCGTCGCGCGAAGAACTGTTGGAGGCGGGAGCAGACTACCTCATAGATTCGCTGGCAGAATTTCCTATCTTCCTCAAACAACGCTAGTGCTATACTGAGTCTATGTACAGTGTGCGTCGAGGACGTAAGCACCACTCTCAAATCATTATATATGCTGTTGCTTTTTTATGTGTCGGCGTGGCAGGGTGTGCGTTTGCGTATAGGACTGTTCCCCAACAGCAAGTTACTGCCAGCACTATAGCAACTTCAAGGCCGGCTCCCCGTGCAGTCGCAGTACAGTCAAACGTGCTTTTTACGGGGAATGCGTACTTTAGCCGCTACATAAACGACCATGCTATGAAGAGTGAGCTCAAATTTGCCTATCCCTTTTCGCGCCTAGGTGAGTTCCATCGCGATCAGTACGATGAATGGGTCACGGGACTTGAGTGTCCCACGGTGGCTGGGCTTCAACAAACATCTGCGCAGGAAGACGCAACACTTTCTTTTAACTGCAATCCCCAGTACTTGCCAGAGCTCGTAAAATGGTTTGGTATAGTGACGCTGGCAAACAACCACACTGACAATCAAGGCGTCTCCGGGTTTGTTGAAACCAAAAAACATCTCGACGAAAATGGGATTCAATATTTTGGGCACTACGATCCGCGAGAACTGGAGGATAATTGCGAGGTGCTATCACTGCCAGTCACCATTACGAAAAGCGACCAGAAGACAGAAAAAGGCTTTTTGCCAGTGGCAATGTGCGGCTATCATGGCTTTTTACGGATCCCACCGCCCGAGGCAATAGCCGTGATGAAGCGGTATAGTGCCTATATGCCTGTCGTGGCCATGCCGCACGCGGGCACCGAATACCGTACAACCGCCGAACAGATCAAGGTAGATTTGTACCGTTCCATGATAGATAACGGTGCAGATATGGTGCTTGGTGACCATCCGCACGTAGTGCAACCAAGCGAGGCCTACAAAGGACGGCCTATATTCTACTCTATGGGAAACTTTATATTTGACCAGCAGACGGGGCTAGAGACGACCCGTTCGGCAGCTATCCACGTGACATTTGATATAAAAAATGCCGACAAGACACAGCTCAAAAAGTGGCTCGCTATCGGTGCATCGTGCCGTACATATCATGATGACTGCCTCGCACGGATAGAACAAGCTCAGTTGTCAAAACTTCCGTACACCTACACGTTTAACATCGTTGGTAGTGACGACATGGGGTATATCACGAAGCCTGCTTCACCAGAGGTGCAGGCGGGTATACTACAGCGGCTCAACTGGGCGCAGGTAAAAACGCAGCTTCAGCCCCCATATTTTGCGCAATGAGGTAAAATGCGCCTCTGTGGACGGTCTATCCTGGGCGAAACGTTGCCCATATGGTCATTCGCTTGCATATCTCCTATACTATCTGCCATGACACACGCAGAGGTTGAAACATATATATTGAGCATGCCTAACAGTTTTTTGGACTATCCGTTTGGCGAGGGGGTAGCCGTCTACAAGGTGGGCGACTCGACTCAGCCAAGTGAAGGGAAGATGTTTGCGCTGATTGCCGAAGGAAAAACGCCTATAAATCTTAGTCTAAAATGCGACCCACAGTTAGCTGTCGTGCTTCGCGAAAAGTATGAAACAGTTATGCCAGGTTACCACCTAAACAAAAAGCACTGGAACACAATAGTGCTGACTGGGCAGTTGCCTGGACAGGAGGTGCAGGGGCTTATTCGACACAGCTACGACCTGGTGGCTCCCCCGGCGCTAGTTATAGAGTAGTTTGTGCTTGGTCTAGGAGTGTTTTGGTTGTTCGGAAAATACTATCGAGGATTTGTTTGAGTTTTTTGTTGCTGGTTTGCTCGTAGGCTTTCTGGATGTTAGTTGCGTATGTTTCTAGCTGACCGACAAACACCTTTTTGAGCGCGCTATCGTACGTACTTGTCGCTTTTGCTGCCTCGAGGGTTTTGTCGGTGGAGCTATTTTGCTTTAAGCCCAGCTCTTTGACGGTTAGGGGCGTGCCTTTGCTCGAAATATATGCCATCAGTTGGTTGTGGCTTGTGCCGACACCAAACTGGATGTTTACTGCCAGGTTTTTGACCTCTTGGTCAGTGGCCTGACGCGCACCTAAGTCGGCTATACGCAAGATTTCTTGCTGTTCTTGAGCAAGACTAACGGTAGCCGTGCTGGCCGTGTCTTTGGGCATGAACAGACTAAGCAGTATGCCCACAAGTGCGATAACGACAGCAACAAGGCCGACGATCATGAGGATACGCTTGGCTACGCTTGCGCCGCTCAGAACAGATTTTTTGGGGGCAGTTGCCGGGTTGATGATGAACTCGTATGGGTTGTGTCCGCTGTGTGAGTTTGTGCCGCTGGCCATTGGTACCGTCGGATTGACAGCATAGGGAGCATCGCCGACATTTGGCTGGGGTGCAACAGGCGGAGTAGCGGGGCTCGTGCCGGGGGTAACATCTTGAGGGTTCATTACGCTTATGGTACGGGAGTTCACCGACAATAGTCAAGGGAAACAGACTCCCTGCCAGTACATAGCACAGAATACAATTACACGAACTCAATTTTTGCACCGAGATCGGGTTATTAGGCTCAAGCTTGCTAGTTGGTTCTGGATACCCGATACTTACACATATGGATGCGAAGGAAGACATACGGGCGAAGCTTGCCATTGAAGATGTTGTTGCTGAATATGTTCAGCTCAAACGGGCGGGGCGCAACTGGAAGGGATTAAGCCCATTTAGCCCAGAAAAAACGCCAAGTTTTGTGGTGAGTCCAGACAAGGGCATATGGCATGATTTTAGTAGTGGCCGGGGTGGCGATATTTTTACCTTTGTGCAGGAAATGGAAGGGGTGGATTTCAAGGGTTCGTTGGATATTTTGGCGCGTAGAGCCGGTGTCGACCTGGAACAATACCAGAAAAAGGGTGCTCGAGGGCCTTCCTCCCACAGCAAAGAACGTCTGTATGCTGCAAACGAACTCGCTACAAAGTTCTACCAGCGGCAATTCAGCCAAAACAGAACAGCTCTCCAGTACGTGCTTGGCACGCGTGAGTTCAGTAAGTCGACTGCACTTGAATGGAAGCTCGGGTATTCTCCGAACAATGGCGCTGCCCTGCTCGATTTTCTCACAGAAAAAGGTTTTTCTGAGGCAGAGGTTAAGCTTGCAGGCCTGACAAGCCAAAACTATAAGGGCGGCCTACAAGACATGTTCCGAGGAAGGCTTATGATTCCGCTGTGCGATCCCCAGGGTAGGGTAGTCGGTTTTACGGCGAGGCTTTTGGTCGATGAACCCAGTGCTCCCAAATACATCAACACGCCAAGTACTCCGCTGTATGACAAAAGTCGGCATGTGTTTGGGCTACATCTAGCAAAAGAGGCAATTCGAAAACAGAAATACGTGGTTCTCGCAGAAGGAAATCTCGATGTCATCGCGAGTCACCAGGCGGGCGTCCGACAGGTAGTGGCGACCGCTGGTACGGCACTGACTGAGCCAAACCTCAAAGCGTTATCGAGACTAACGGGCGACATTCGCCTGTGTTTTGACGTCGATACGGCCGGGCTAGCGGCAACAGAGCGAGCCATACCAGTTGCCGGCAAGGTAGGGGGTATACAGCTGAGCGTTATTACTATACCGAGCGGTAAAGACCCGGATGAACTCATTCGTCAAGACGTTTCACGCTGGCAGGCGAGTATTGAGCGGCCGCAGTACGTTGTCGACTGGCTGATTGATCGCTACTCACAGCAGCTTGATGTTAGCACGGCGATGGGCAAGCGCGAACTGAGTGATGTGGTGCTACGGGTAGTGCGACAATTGCCCGACGCAGTTGAACAAGATCATTACCTTGGTGTGCTCGCGGAATTACTCCAAGTGAGTAAAGAAGCTCTGAGCAGCAAGCTGCACCAGAGTCCGCAGACAGCGCCACCGCCGCGTCGCCATGTCGCTCCCCGTGCCGACCAGTCGATCGACAAAACCGTGCTCGAAAAGCTGAAGGTTGAAGAGCGTCTCATGGCACTCACGCTTATGCAGCCGCGGTACCGAAGATTTTTGTACCCGCTCGATCCAGAGATGTTTAGTAGCCAGGAAGGCCGTAATTTGTTTGAGTTTTTGGCTGAGTACCCTGATTTCGACGGTTCGGATCCAGAACAGGTGAAAAAGATTGCTGACTATGGTAAAATATTATCCTTAGTCTATGAGACCCTGTACCAAGACGTAGAGTCTGTCGAGCTCGCTCATGAAGCGAAACGTCTACAGACCACTCTGGTCAGTCAATACGTACGAATGCAAAAACAAACTCTGGCGCAGCGACTACAAACAGCGGAAGCGGCGGAGGCCGAGCAATTGCTCACCCAAGTACGCGATCTCGACAACTTACTACGAATACAACAAGGAGACACCGACAGTGGCACCAAAAAGTGATGAACAACAAGATGCGTTAGTGCTTGCGAAGGCTGAGCTCCTAGAGCAAGCCAAGAAAAAAGGTGGAATAGATGCCAAAGACATTACTGCCAAAATTCCTGATGTCCCAGAAAACGTGGAGCTTTTAGATTCGCTCTACACAGAACTCACAGAGCTCGGAATAGAGGTAACTGTGCCAGAGGAGCCTGCCGCCACCGACCTGAGCGATGAATGGCTGATAGAGGAAGAGGAAGAAATTGTTTTAGCCGACCAGACATATTTGGACGACATTGCCGACGATTCGGTGCGCTTGTACCTGCGCGAGATTGGTAAGATTCCGCTTTTGACTGCCGAGGAAGAGCTCGCGCTTGCTCAGCGCGTGGTAGCAGGAGAAAAAGAGGCGAAAGATCAGATGGCCGAGGCAAACATGCGCTTGGTCGTGTCTATTGCGAAGCGCTACGTGGGCCGTGGTCTTGACCTGCTCGATCTCATCCAGGAGGGCAACACCGGCTTACTGCGCGCAGTGGAGAAGTTTGACCCAGACAAAGGTTTCAAATTTAGCACCTACGCAACCTGGTGGATTCGACAGGCGATCACCCGTGCCATCGCCGACCAGGCACGCACCATCCGTATACCGGTGCACATGGTGGAGACCATCAACAAATTGCTACGGACACAACGTCGTTTGACGCAGGAGTTCAACCGCGAACCGACCAATGCCGAGATTGCCAAGGAGATGGAGATAGAGGAAGCCAAAGTCGAGCACATCATGAAGATCAAGCAGGATATTTCGAGCCTGGACGCTTCGATTCGTGATGACGAAGAAGAATCTGTTTTGTCCGACTTTATCGAGGACGAAGACACCATCACTCCGGAAGAATCAGCCACCGGCCAGCTGCTAAAAGAGCAGGTCAAAGACATGCTATCGGCTCTGACCGAGCGTGAGCAAAAGATTTTGAAGCTCCGCTTTGGCCTGGAGGACGGCAAACAGCATACGCTCGAAGAAGTGGGTCAAGAGTTTAGCGTGACCCGCGAGCGTATTCGTCAAATAGAAGCCAAAGCCCTCGCCAAACTACGCAAACACAAAGACGCCCGCAAGCTTCACGACTACATAAAATAGACGTAAACATATCTTTATGCTATAATTATAAAGAGTATATGGTACGTCGATCATCTGGTTATACCCCCGAGTCTCCCGTTGCTACTCCCGAGGATGGCTTTGTTGGGCTTATACTCGATTTTGACGACACAATAACTTCGCCTAAGATAACGCAGGGCAAGCTACGTGGACAAAAATACATGATATTTCTCGAGTGCAAGCCGCACGCGAAATGGGTATTGAGCTTGGCAACGAGACATTGATCAACCTGACACCTGCTCAGAGCGAAGAGTCGTATCTGAAAGCGGCCGAGCCAACACTGGAAAGCTCTATAGCCTACCTGCTCCATAAGGCGGGCATATTTAGTAGTCATACAGACTATGACCCCGCAGATGAACGCCTCCGTACGTTTGTCGAAAAACGCTCGCTACTTCATACGAAATTACTTGGACGTTTCGTGGAACTAAACCCGGGCGCAGAAGCTTTGATGAGCACCGCACAAGAACGTTTACCCCACGGAATATCGATAGCCAGTATGGCAAATCTACAAGATATACAGATAGTATTTGAACGATACGGGTTGGATAGATTTATCGGAGATGACCGTATTGTCTCCGCTGACATTATTCGCAAACCAAAACCGCACAGGGAGGCGTTCGATACAGCGTACCATAGACTTGGTGTACCATCGATGGGAACAGCGAAACTAGATTCGATACAAAGAAAACGAGTTATAGGAGTCGATGATTCGAGGGGCGGGGTGGCTTCTGCGGCTGGGGCTGGAATTTTTGCCGTCGGTATAACAACTAATATGTCACCGGAGGCATTCAATGGTTCTTCGGCTACGTTGGTGGTGTCCAGTTTGGTAGACGTCATGCGAATGATAAAAAAGCAGGCTACCTAAGGGCTCTTCGGGCGAAATGTGTATCAGTTACTTCTGTGTTAGACTAAAGTGAAAAGATAAAGGAGATACAGGTGAAACTTATTGGGGCGTCTTTGGCCACTTTGGGGCTGATTTTTTCGTTTGTGTGTTTCATAGTCATTTTGGTACTGCTCTATACCGACAATATGAACATATGGCTTGCCATGGGTCTCACAGTGGTCATCAATTTTTTCATGTGGCTGGTCGGGCCGTGGGTGACGGATTGGATAAACAAGTTTTTCTACAAAGTGCGGTTTATGACGCCAGAAGAAGCCGCCGCACAGTATCCGGCTATGGCAGAGGTTGTTGCGGGCGTTAGTACTCAATACGGGTTCAAGCACCCGAAGGTTGGTGTCATACCAGATAACAATCCGACGGCATTTTGTTACGGTAGCGGTAGGTATAACTCTAGGCTCATTGTTACGAAAGGATTATTCAAATATTTGAACCCCGGTGAACAAAAAGCTGTTGTTGCACATGAAATGGGTCACATCGTAAACCGCGACTTTATCGTAATGATGGTGGCGAGTACCCTTGTGCAGCTACTATACGAAATGTACTATTGGCTGGCGCGGAGTAAGGGAGACCGGAAAAACAACTTAGCGGCGATAGGTTTTATTGCATATATTTTATATATAATCGCGTCGTATTTGTTGCTGTTTTTGAGTCGTACGCGCGAGCTTCTGGCCGACAAGTTTGGTGCACAGGTGGCTGAGCCGGAAGACTTGAGCAATGCGCTTATAAAAATCGCCTACGGTATTGTGAGCGAAGAAGACACCGGAGCCACCACGCGCCTGCTGCACAGTACGAGGCACATGGGGCTAGTTGACGTAAAAGATGCCAAACATACAGGCGGTGTTTCGTACATTACAAACAATGACAAACAGGCTGTGACGGAAGCAATGCTTTTCGATGCCTACAGCCCTTGGGCAAAGCTGATAGAACTAAACTCGACGCACCCGCTGACGGGTCGGCGCGTGCAACATCTCAGCAAAATGCCCAGTAAAAGCGGCCGAACCTTTAGCTACAATGTGGAAGCGACGGCCAGTCGGGTAATGCTGGACAAACGGCGGCTATGGAATGTGCTGTGGAGTGATCTGGGGGTTATGCTTTTGCCCTACGTTGCGGCTGTTTTGGCCGGTGTATTGACACGAAATATTGGGGTGGGTGTTGGAGTGCTTGGACTTGGCCTCATAGCAAAAACGCTCTACCGGTACCCTTCGCGGGCAGCAGAGCCGACAGCAGTGCTGGCAGAAATGCGCAACCCCTACGCCTCACCACTGCGTGGAAAGTCCATCCAGCTACAGGGTGCGGCCGTGGGGAAAGGTGTACCGGGCTACGTGTTTGGGGAAGACCTGATGTACCAGGATAAAACGGGGCTGATTTTTATGGACTACCACTCGGCATTTAGCTTTTTTGGCAACCTGTTTTTTGGACTCAAGAAAGTTAAAAAACTGCTTGGACAATCTTCGGCCGCAACTGGCTGGTTCTACCGTAGCATTGCCTCGTCGCTGGTGCTCCGCCGTCTAGAGGTAGACGGCCAGGCCAAACCTATCCGCAGCTGGCGCCGCGAGTGGTCTCTCGCATGGGCGGTACTGTTGGTAGGGGTCGGTGTAGGTTTCGGTGTTTTACTATAAAAAGTGCAGATAATGCTCTGTAACGTCTGGCGGGTTTGGTCTTGAGCCGCTCGGGCTGGTTGTGGACTTCCACGAAACGCTGCTCGAAAATTACCCAGAATAGTATAGGTATGGGATTTATAAATATGCTCTGGTCAGGCGATTCGTGCAGTTGGGGAAGCACGGTATCGCAGCACTCAGCGAGCTAGATGAAACCCAAAACAAAACAGTTTCAGATGTGCCCGGTAGACATTTTTCATAGTACTATAGCTGTCAACCTTTGGCGCTTTTATTTGATCACTAGCGCCAGTCAGCATGGTCATCAGCAGGTCATGTTGCACTGAGTAATAGTAAACAAGTACGACAAGGGGTAGCGAGATTAGAAATCAGCCTGCTTGCTGCGGGGTCTGAGCTGCGATAGTATCGGCCAGCATGTCGGCGACATGTCTAGGAGCGTAATCTGGGACTGAGCGTATTTCCCTATTTCCTCGATGTATGTCAACTAGGTAGCGAGGTGAGCCGTAGGATGTGCCTACAAAAGAGGTTCGCTTACTCGATCCCCAAGTGCATTCAGTTAGTATAATGTCTCCGATTCTCCATGCTGCGATCCTATTCTGACCCCAGTGTGACATAACTAAATACCTAGGCTCAACAGCTTCGGTATACGCTTGAGTCATAGCGGCCAGACGAGCACGCGCTGCTTCGGTTAAACTATCTTCCGTAGATTCGTGGAGGCCTAATTCATCGAGAGCCCCCTGCTCTAAGTCAACGGCCGTATTATTGAGTCCATCTTCAGCAATTTCAATATCGGGATCAAAGCCTCTTTTTTCCATATGATTAAGCTCCTTTAGGTTGATACTAAATATATAATAGCAAATATATTCTACTTTGTCAACCTATCCGTGCTGAATTAACACTCCAAATGCGAATCCAGTATGTCTTGAAGAGCCACTGGTCTTCCACGAAATCTGTTGTTTGCAACAACAAACTAAATAACTGCTGGAAGGATGCTATCTATGACCTTTCTATCAATACTGCCCTATCAAAACGAGAGCAGCCGTCTCGGTGCACACAACGAATCAAGAACAGAACGTAGCTTGTAAGTAGCTATATACAGTGTAGAGCAACTCAAGTTGGTTCTGTTTTTGCTACTATTCACGGAGAATGTTTCGAAGATCGGTACGTTTGATGACCAAACTTCTGACGCCCAAAGAAGCTCTCGTCCACCTCAACGATCCCAGACAGCTGTAGTATGCTCTCAGGTAGAACAGCTTGAAACTGTCGGGGGTAGGGCATGGAGCTCTTTTGGTTGAGGGTCAGACTATCTACGGCGATTAACCCACTAGGTTTTACGTAGCCCCATGTACTGTACTGACGGAACATCGTAACTGAAAAGAATGATGGCCTTGCAGGATGTCTGGTACAATTTAGCCATGAAGATTGTTGGTATAGCAGGTACAAACGGGAGTGGGAAGGATACAGTTGCAAGTTTGCTGGCACAAAGGTACGGCTTTTTGCCTGTCTCGGTGTCTGATCTGCTACGGGACGAATGTCGTCGGCGCGGCCTGCCGGTCGAGCGGGAAAACCTACGGTCGATCAGTGCAGAGTGGCGACGAGAAGGGGGGCTCGGGGTGTTGGTCGACAAGGCCATGGAGGCATATAAGGCGGCCGGAAAGGCCTACAAGGGTTTGGCAGTCGGGAGTCTCCGTAACCCAGGTGAGGTCGAAAGAGTCCATGAGCTCGGCGGCGAGGTGGTATGGGTAGACGCCGACCCAAACATACGGTATGAACGTATCCAGCGCGTCAACCGCGGGAGGGGTGGTGAAGACAATAAAACGTATGAGCAATTTCTTGCAGAAGAAAAAGCCGAAATGCAGCACAGCGGCGACGCTGCAACTCTCAACATGTCTGGCGTGCAAGCGCTCTGCGATACAACGATTCTAAACGAATCAGACCAAGATACTCTCATAGCGCAACTCCAAAGGCAATTTAACTGATCCGCAACGTGCGTATGGTTCATGCCGCTAGGTTATGCGGTAAGGTGCTTTCGGAGGGTTTCGGGATGGTGGCGGGTGAAAAGCATCGTGCGTGAATGCCGACTTGTGTAGTGAGTGAACTCGCGTATGGCTATAAAAACGCCAACGGCGAGTAGGGCGAGCAGCCAGTCAGTAAACCCGAGTGGTCCACTGCGGAAATAGGTGTTGAGGGGGCTGTATATAATCATCCCCACGCAGAAGAGAGAAAGCGCCATGGCGCCCCACAGGAGTTTGTTGTGAAGTTGGTAGCGAGTAAATAGCCCGTTTTCACTTCGGCGCTGAAGGATGTTGGCAAGCTGACACAGTACGATAGTGAGGTACGTGAGTGAGGTGGCTTGAAAATGTATAAGGCTATTTGGGTCAATATGACTGGCTCCAAGTCCGCGCCGCCAGTAATAGAACAGGTAGTTGGCAAAGGCAAGCCCACCGATGAGTAGTCCACAAAATATCAGGTCTTGCACGCTGCGACGGTTCAAAATGTGGTTGTGCAGGTCGCGCGGTTTTTGGCTCATCAGATTTCCTTCGGCTTTGTCCTGTCCGAGTGCCGCGATGGGAAACAGTTCAGCCACGAGGTCTATCGCCAGTATTTGCATGATGGAGATGGCAAGAGGTATGCCGAAGGCAGTCATGGCGGCAAGACTGACGAGATTTACGACGAGCTCGGCCATATTGCTGGTGAAACAGCTCAGGGTGCCTTTTTGGATGTTGCGGAAAATGGTGCGACCTTGCTTGACGGCACCAACCAAGGTGTGAAAACTGTCGTCGAGCAGGATAATTTCCGCTGATTGTTTTGCTACATCTGTGCCCGTCACGCCCATCGCTACACCTATGTTTGCTCGTTTGAGAGCTGGAGCGTCATTGATACCGTCTCCGGTCACCGCCACTACCATACCGCTGTCTTGTGTGAGCTGGACGATTCGGAGCTTGTCCTCAGGCGCCACCCGAGAAAAGATGGCGCCCCCACGTCGTACTAGTTGCAAAATTTGTGTATCACTGAGTTCCTGGAGCTCTTCGCCAGAAACGACAGTGAGGTGTTCTGGTTTGTCGGCAAGCTTGGCGCGGACAGCGATGGCGCGCGCGGTGGTGGCAAAATCCCCGGTAACTATAGAAACACTCATGTGGGCTTGTCGGGCGGCAACCATTGCGGCCGGGACTTCTTCGCGCAGCGGGTCGACCATACTAACCATTCCGAGGAAGATAAGCTCGGTTTCGGCGTCTTCAAGGTGTCTTTTGCTAGCGTCAAACCCCTTTGGCAGTATTCGATAGGCAAGTGCGAGATTACGCTGAGCGCGTGCCGCATGAGTTTCGTTGTAGTCGAGCAGGAAGGAGCGGTCAGCCGTGGTCAGGGGGCGGACAGTGCCGTGATCCCAGATGCTTTTAGATTGGGCGAGTACGTTCTCTGGCGCTCCTTTGACAAAGAGGTAGTGCTGTCCGTCGTACGTTCGGACGCTACTCATACGCTTGCGGGCAGAGTCAAAGGCATACTCTTTTAGCTCAGGATAGGCTGTGTTGAGTTTGTTCGGCTCATAGCCGCCTTTGCGCGTAAATGTGATGAGCGCTCCCTCAGTCGGGTCGCCGACGACATGCCAGGCTGCATGCTCTTCATCTGGGGGATTCACGAGGGCATTACTCGCAAGGGCGGCTGTTTCAAAGACGAGGCGGAGTTGCCGCAGCTTTTGCGCGGACAGGGGTGTGCCTTTTTGGTCGGTGATCGTGCCGTTAGTCTCGTAGCCAGTACCACTGACGAGATATTCGCGGGTGCCCACCAGGAGCTGTTCGACTGTCATTTGGTTCTTGGTGAGCGTGCCTGTTTTATCGGTAAGAATGACATTTGTCGCACCAAGTGTTTCGACCGAACTGAGTTTCTTGACCAGCGCACGAGCCCGAGCAAGTTTGCTGGCGGCTTGAGCGAGGGCGGTGTTTATTTCGGCCGGCAAACCCTGGGGGATGATGGAACTGGCGATTCCGATGGCAAATAGGAAGGCATCTTTTATGGCTAGACCACTGCTGATAGCGATTGGTAGCAATATGACACACAGCACCATCGTGCCTTGGGTCACACGAGTGGCGATGTTGTTCATCTCTTTTTGGAGCGGGCTGAGAGTGGTGGTGGTCTCTTGGCTGAGGCTTGCGATCCGACCGAGCTCTGTCTGCATACCGGTAGCAATCACGACTCCTAGCCCATCTCCAGTGGCCACGGTAGTTCCCATGAAGACAATGTTCTGGCGTCCAGACAACGGCACAGTGCCAGTGATGGCATGTTTAAACTTGCGGGTTGGGTTGCTTTCGCCAGTGAGCGCAAAGTCGTTTGTACTTAGTTCTTCCTCCCGGAGCACGCGTAGGTCAGCTGGTACGCTGTCGCCTGCCTCTACCCGTACTATGTCTCCGATGACAAGTTCGGCAGAAGCGATTTCGAGCGCAGTACCTCCGCGAAAAACTCGGGCTTTGGCGACGACGAGTTTTTCGAGTGATTCTATCAGTTTTTCAGCCTTAAACTCCTGTAAAAAACCTATCGTAGTGTTGAAAAAAACTAGTGCAAGCAGCACGTACGCGGTGCGTTTGTCTCCAAGGTAGAAAGAAATCACAGAGCTGCTGAGCAGTAGAGCGATCATGAGGTCACGGAACTGCCGCAGGTATGTCACAACCCAAGATTCTCGTTTCGTCACTTGGAGTGTGTTAGTGCCGAGCTGTTCGAGTCGTTCGGTCGCCTCGTGTGCCGTCAGACCGGCGTCTCTAGATCGAAACTGTTTGAGGACTTCATCGGGGCTTAGTTTGTATGCGTGAAGTTGTTTATCTGTACCCACCTGTTTCATGTATCGTAGTATAAATCCACTTACCTAAAATGCCTATGGCTTGACAGACTAGCACAATAACTATATAATCTTGGGGTAATAAAGCAAGACGAAAGGTACCATACAAAAATGCCCCAAGAAAAATGCCCATTCACTGGTCAGGTATGCAACAATCAACCCAGTTCAATTCCATGGAGTGGAGAAGTGGTCCCAAGCAGTGCCGGTGAAGGAGTTATCGGCATTCGGTCTAAGGGGGGTCGCATTGCACTGGCGGATCTAACTAAGGCAACAGCCGGCTGCACAGGTGAGGTAATTGAGCCGGAAATAGGGACGAGCGTTTCGGTAGGATACGATCAGTTAGGCGTTGCCAGGAAGCTAGGCCCGACTGCAACGACTCCATGCTTCAAGCTTGCTCCCTTCATGCAGTAGGTTGTCCTGGCTAGGGGTTTTAGTGTTTGTCATTTGATTAGTATCATCTGGTTCTTAAACACGGTATACTAACAGATATGGATAAAGAGGCTGGACGAAAGCGAATGGCAGTGATCGACGGCAACTCGGTTTTTTACCGCGGGTACTACGCTATGCCGAACCTCAGCACGAAAGACGGCGTGCCTACCGGGGGTGTTTTTGGGTTTGCGACCATGGCGCTTGAGGTGATTCGGCGGCTCAAACCGGATTATGTGGCAGTGGCATGGGACAAGCCCAAAACGAACATCCGGAAACGGCTTGAGATCTACCCCGAGTACAAAGCGGGGCGTAAACCGCCTCCACCGGATTTTTACGAACAAATCCCCATCTTACATGAGCTGTTGGAGGCTTTTGGGTGGCCACTGTACGAAATGGACGACTACGAAGCCGACGATCTCATGGCGACGCTCGCGCGTCAAGCGAGCGAGCAGGGCATAGAGACACTGCTCATTACCTCTGACCTCGATGCCCTACAGTGCGTAGGACCACTTACCAAGGTGTACGCACTCAAAAAGGGCTTGAGCAGCATAGAACTATATTCGCCAGCGAGTTTTACTGCGAAGTATGGCTTAGAAGTACACCAGTTTTTAGACCTCAAAGCGCTCAAGGGCGATAGTTCAGATAATATACCCGGCGTGCCAGGGGTGGGAGAAAAAACAGCCGTCCAACTCTTACAAGAGTACCAGACCATAGACGGCGTGTACGAAAACCTCGTGTTGCTCAAAGATTCTGTACGTCAAAAACTTGAGGCTGGCCGTGAGAGTGCCTACATGAGCAAAAAACTGGCGGCGCTGTGGACAGATGCACCGCTGCCACTGGATCTCGAGCGGCTCGATGGCCATCATGCCGACCCAGAACGGATACGAGAGCTACTCGCACAGCTGGAATTTCGCAGTTTAGTTCGTCAGTTGCCTGAGGCCATGCAGGTTTTGGGCGAAACGGGTACGTTTCATTCGGCGCTGACTACGCACAATATTGCACTGCCCAGACAGACGATAATCGATACTGACGTGAAACTGGCCGAAGTAGATTTGTCATCCGCCACGGAAGTGGTAATAGTGAGTCGCAATGCAGGCATGGCTGGGCGCGACCCGCGCTATTTGGCGGTATCTCCCGACGAAAAAAATGTATACACTTTCGACCTCAGAGCACTGGCAGATACCGAGAAGCTGAAAACACTCTTCGCTGGCACAACAGTCATTGGCTATGACACAAAAGCAACTCTCAAAATGTTGCTCGACATGGCAGTAGAGCAACTGCCGGCGGTTGAACATGATGTCTTAGTTGACTCATTCATTCTGAACAGTTTACGACGTGACCTGAGTCTCACCGAACTTGCAAGCGATATTGGGTATGGTGGTTCATCGCTCGAAAACCTGAGTGACGAAGAGTTTTTGACCAGAGTCCCAGAGGTAGTGGGTGTCATACGGGCGTTGTGGGTGCTACAGCGAACGGAGCTTGCGGATACGCCAAGCCTCCTAAGGCTCCATGCAGAGGTTGATATGCCGGTTATCCCTGTGCTCGCGCGGATGGAGTACCAAGGGATACAGCTCGACACAACCTATCTTGCGAAGTTTTCTGAGCACATCGATGACGCCATTTCTGACCTTGAACAACAAATTTACGGGTACGCAGACACCGAGTTCAATATCGCCAGCCCCGCGCAGTTGGCCGATATCCTTTTTGAGACGCTTCAGTTACCAAAACAGGGGATAAAAAAGGGCAAGACAGGGTACAGCACGGCCGCGAGTGAGCTCGATAAGTTGCGTAGTCAGCACCCCATCATTGACCTCATTTCGCAGTACCGTGAGGTGACGAAGCTCAAAAACACCTACGTCGACACGCTCCCACGACAGGTCGACGGCCACAGCCGCATACACACCACCTTCAACCTTACCATTGCTCAGACGGGGCGCCTCAGTAGCACCGACCCTAACCTGCAAAACATTCCAGTGCGCACAGAACTCGGCAAAAACATTCGCACCGCGTTTATTGCGGGCAAGGGCAGACGACTGGTGAGTGCCGACTACAGTCAGTTTGAGTTGCGCCTTGCGGCTGCCATGAGTAGTGACAAGGAAATGGTCGACATGTTTAACCGCGGTGCGGACATCCACCTTACTACCGCAGCTCAAGTGTATGGACGCAGCCCCGAGGATGTCACGAAACAGATGCGCTCTGCCGCCAAGACGATTAACTTTGGCGTGCTCTACGGTATGAGTCCGCACGGACTGGCTGCGGCTACGGGCATGACCTTTGGAGCGGCAAAAAGCTTTATTGACGAATACTTCCGCCTGCGAGCTCCTTTGCTCGGCTACCTCAACAGCCTAAAGGAACAAGCCAAGGCCGATGGCTATGTGGCAACCTTGCTCGGTCGCCGCCGTCCTATGCCCGACATTCACTCGAGCAACTTTGTTGTGCGCCAGGCAGCCGAGCGTGCGGCCATGAACATGCCCATACAGGGCACCGAAGCTGACCTCATGAAACTCGCGATGGTGGCAGTCGAGCGAAAACTCGAAGAGTTTTCGCGGAGTCAAGCGTCAAGCGGCAAGAGCCGAGAAGCGCCACGCCAATTATTGCAGATCCATGATTCCATACTCGTTGAGTGTGCCGAGGACGACGCCGAAGCCGTCGCCAGTATCCTTAAAACTACCATGGAAGCAATCTATCCCGACCTCTCCGTCAAGCTCGCTGTCGACATCAGCATAGGCGACAACTGGGGCGAATTGTAACATGCAAGACGACCAACTCTTTTTGGCTCGGGCAACTGAAGTAGGAAACCAGAAAGCTGTACCATATAACTTCGGTGCGGTAATAGTAAAAGACGGTGAAATTATTGGCGAAGACTGCAATCACGTACACGAAGAATGCGATCCGACTTTACATGCTGAAACATCGGCGATCAAACAAGCCTGTAAAAAATTGAGATCCCACAATCTTGACGGTGCAACTATGTACGGCAGCCATGAGCCTTGTTTGATGTGTTTTAGTTGTGCCGCCTGGGCTGGCATTGACAGGGTAGTGTACGCGATCAGTGCCAACGAGCAGGGCTTTCCTTATGAATTTAAGGATATCCATCTTCAAGATCTGGCGACACATCTAGCGCGTCGAAAGATTTCAGTCGAGCACATACTCCTACAGGATACTAAAGACTAAAGCTATATTTGCGTTCACGTAGAGCCTGTTCGTTGCCACGTATCTTGGGTGCTTGGGAATCTTCGGTTATCTGTCCCCACACTGGTAGAATATATGCATGAGTAAAATGTGGCAGCGGTACGGGGATTATAGGGCGCGGAAGCAGCAGGGTGGAGTACGTTCGTTGTACGAAGATGTCCAAATGAGCTTGCGCAACGAAGTGCCTATTGCCTCGAGGCGTTGGCGCGGGCAGGCCAGCGTCGACCATCTTAAGCCGCTGATAGAGCAAGCAAAAAGGGAAGCTAATACTACTGAAAATTCCCATGCGCTTAGTGGAGCAAAGGCCTGGCACTGGCTACGGGCGCTTGTTTTGCAAGCGCCGCAAGCTGCGCTCGCGCAGGGGCAGATGGACAAACACCCGCACGGCTACAAGGCGCGAGGCACCCGCCTGTATGAGCTCATAGACTTTAACGATGCGTTTGTCTCGACGGTGCTCGCTCTCGATGAGCCGCTGTTACATGGGTTTAGCGACGAAGCGAAACGACTCATGGACTGGTTTTGTAAGCGTGTCGGTGTGCGGGGGTTTAGTAACGAACAGTATGAGGCGATTGTACAGGGGCTCAGCAAAGAAATTGCCGTCTTTCGTGGCGTCCAAATCGAAGGGCTAGACGCAAAGATGACAAGTCGGACGAGCGATGCTCTGGGTATAGATATGGTTATATCCGATCCAGACTCCGGTAAGATGGTCAACATCGACTGCAAATCGCCATCAGCGTATCGGCACCGTATATACGACCTATTGCGCGAGGGCAGACTCAGCGAAGAAGAAGTGACCGCAGCAGAAATGCTAGGCTACATTGGGGAGATGAATGGTCACGGCGGGGAGCGCACCGAAGTCATAGTGTGGCGGATAGACAGAGAACGCTACGGCGACATCCGGGCTTTTAGTTTTGCAAGTACTGCCGTGCTTGGTCAGACGATTCGCGCTATACTGGAGACATATGGAACAACCCGCTAGGCCTCTCATGAACGAGGAACTGACCAGGCAGCTCGTGCGTCAGCTCAAAGTAATTAACTTTTGGATTACGCTGTTTGGCTCACTCATCGTCGCGACGCTACTGGTACTGGGCTTTTTAGTGTTTAGGGTTTTTACTTTCGTGCATAGCACCGAACAAAAGGTCACAGACCTACGCAACAAAACAACTCAAACCCTCAACGTCAAAGACGACCTCTGCAAAAACAACGTCCTCAGCGGCACCAACTACTGCAAAAGCCAATAAACCCCTCCCACCCCGGACCTTCCCCCCCTTTGCTCAAGGACTGTCCTTGAGCAAAGGGAGTTGACAGGGGTTTGATGACATGGTACCTTGTAGAGGAAAGGTAGCTTAAAATACGCTGGATATGGAAAAAATAGAAGATAATTTTGCCCCACTTCGCAAAGGGATGCTCGAGTTCGCCGTTTTGCAGGTGATCTCGGGCGACACTGTGTACGTTGCAGATATTCTGAGCAGGCTCGAACAGTCAGTGTTTGCAACCAGTGAAGGCACGCTGTATCCGCTGCTATCGCGCCTAAAGCGAGAGAGCCTGGTCTCGTACCAATGGGCGGAGAGCGACAGTGGGCCGCCGAGGAAGTACTATTGCTTAACAGAAAGAGGCTCTGCGCGACTCGCACGGCTACATGCGTATTGGAAAGAACTGTATAAAAGTCTAGAAAAGTTGGGAGGCACGAAATGAAACGGGTAGTACAAGTCAGTTTGGGTGGAAGGGCATTTCAGCTAGAGGAAGCGGGGTATGAAAAACTCCAAGCGTATCTTGCAGAAGCAGAAACACGCCTCGGACATAACCCCGATAAAGCCGACATTTTATCTGACATTGAGGAGTCTATCGCCGATAAGTGCCAAGCTTCTTTGACTGGTGGAAAAAATGTCGTTACGGCGGCCACTGTCATGGCGGCGCTCGAAAAAGTCGGCCCCGTTGAAACCGAAACCGAAGACGAAACCACGTCGTTCAACAGCCAAAAAGAATCAGCTGAGCATGGACGAAAGCTATATAGTCTGCCGAAAGAAGGAAAAATCTCTGGAGTGTGTGCTGGTCTGGCGCGATATTTTGGGGTAGATGTGACAGTTATGCGTCTTTTGTTCGTGCTACTGCTCTTTGTGACACAGGGCTTCATGATACTCATCTATATTGCAATGGCTTTTGCCATGCCCGAAGCAAAAACGCCCGAACAAATCGCCGAGGCACATGGCCGCGCTCTGACAGCACAGGAGATTGTCGAGCGGGTAAAGCAAACGGCCGACACAAACAAAGACAGTGTCGCCAAAATTGGCACTATCATAACACTGGTCGGCCGGTTCGTGATAAGAATCGTTGCCCTAGGCTGCGCGGTTCTTTTTGGGCTGGCAACCATCGCTTGGGTCTGGGCGCTCTGGGCAATTGGCCTGAACACCCTCGAGTTTACGGGAGAGTTATCGACGCTCAATGGTTGGAAGCAGGTGGTTGGTATTACGGCGGTATATGCGGTGATTGCGCTCCCGCTATTTGCTCTTGTACGTTCGCTCGACCATGTCCAGAAAGGTAAGACAGAGGAAGCTGGTGCTCGCGCCAATATTGCCACCGGTACAGTCCTCTCGCTGTTCGTGCTGGCTGCGGTCACTATCAGCGTATTTTTTACCAGTTACGCGCCCGCGGTACGAAACTATGTCGATACCCACAAAGGCTATTTGGATATTGGCAAACACCATCTCTGCATAGACGCGAACAAATGTGGCTCGGGGGTGCAGTACCTACAGCAACACCCAGAGTACAGGGATGAAAACCCTCGAATTGATCGGAAATATTTGCAAAATTAAAACAATTATGCTATCATACTATCGAAAGGTAGGGCGTTTATGAGAATACTACGCACAATTGTTTTCATCCTCGTTGTTATCGGGCTCATCTGGCTTGTGGTCGTCCTTTTTAGCAAAATGCTGACCCCCTCACCCCAGAAAGCCTCAACCACCCCCACCAGTAATTTAGTCTCGCGAGCAAACACCGACACGGTGGCACGCTTTACCATGGATGGGCCAGTTGTCGCCAATCAAGACCACCGAAGGGTAGTCATCAGTGTAGATCGAAGCCAGAGCAAAATCGAGCTCGTGGACGGCTACAACGGCACTGTTATTCGCCAGGAAGTATTCCCAAATAACCCAGAGAGTTTTGCAGTTTTCTTGCGGGCACTCGATGTCTCAAAGTACACGCAAGGTAACAAATCGGAAGAACTCAAGGATGAACGAGGCGAATGTCCGCTACAAAACAGACATATTTATGAATTGATCAATGCGGGTACGGATAACCAACGCTTTTGGTCGACTTCGTGCGGAACGGGAACATTCAAGGGTAATCGTTCGCAGGTGTACATGCTTTTCGTACGACAGATTCCACAGAAGCCATTTGCGGAAATTACGCGCGGCCTCTCTCTACGCTAGGCGCTTGACGGTGGTGTTTTAAACATACTGAGGCTACAATACACCTATGGCAAAAACTCGGGCAGTTCTCTTTGACCTATACGGCGTGCTGGGGCTGAACGGGTGGCAGGCGTTCAAGCTAAAGCATTTTGCAAATAATCCTGAAGACTGGGAACATTTGCGTGCTCTTGGTCAGCGGGTTGACGCCGGGCTTGCTGACCAGGCAGAGCTGGTTCAAGCAATTGCACACGCCACGGGCGAGACTGAGTCTACGGTGCGCTTTCAGTTTGAGCACACAACCCCGAACACGCAGATGCTGCAATACATCGAACAGAACCTCTTCGGCCGCTACAAGTTAGGTGTACTGAGCAACGCCTCAAGTAATGTTTTTGGGACAATATTTACGACCGATCAGCTTCAGCTGTTCGACGCGACAGTCTCTTCGTACCATATTCGTATGACCAAGCCTGACCCAGGCATGTTTACGTATATATGTAAACGCTTAGAGGTAGATACCGAGGAATGTCTTTTTGTAGATGACCAGGAACGACACGTCGAGGCAGCGCGGGCGTTAGGTATGAAGACGGTGCTGTATGAGGATGTCGCCCAGACGATAGCTGCGCTAGAAAGGACGTGTACCACATGATACGCGCAATAATTTTTGACTGTTTTGGAGTGGTTTTAACCGATTCGCTGCAGTTAATTCGTCACGAAGTGCTAGCCAAAGATCCGGCTGCTGCGGAAGAAATTGCACACATAATTACCGCGAACAACAAAGGGTTGATTGAACCTCAGGAGTCAAACAAACGCATAGCTGACTTGCTTGGGATAAGTCCGGCAGAATTTAAGGCGCGAGTCGCAGCTGGAGAGGTAAAAGACGTAGCGCTGCTGGCGTTTATCCTTACTTTGCGCAAAACCTACAAAACAGCGATGCTGAGTAATATTGCGGGGAGTAGTTTGCGTCGACGTTTTGCCGAGCGCGAGCTTGAAACCTATTTTGACATCGTCGTTGCATCGGGAGATATCGGCCATGCCAAACCAGAAAACAGAGCTTACGAAATAGTGGCCGAACGTCTCGGTGAATTGCCCGAAATGTGTCTGTTTGTCGATGATCGTCCGGCATTTTGTGCGGCTGCAGAGGCAGTTGGCATGCAGAGCATGGTGTACACGGATTTTGTTCGGTTTCAGTATGAACTTGACAGGTATCTCAAATAGTAGTGGCGGCAAAGGGCGATGACACTAGCGAATGCTAAAAGTCAGGCGTTTTTCGGTCGCAGCTGCTTTTTGTAAAGCTGGGGTGTTTAGTCGTAGGGTTGCTATGAGGCTTGCGCTCGGCGCCGAGATACGGATAGTGCGAGCCTGAACAGTCACTTGCACCTCCGAACCGTAGTGTCTCCGGACATACTCAATAAGAGCCTGAGCCTCAGGTGGTATGTCGAAGTCTTTTTTGCTCAGTATGTCGGCTATTCCATCCATTACGTAGTAGTATATAGACGGAATACGGAATACGGAATACGGAATACGGAATACGGAATACGGAATACGGAA
>CAZIOX010000001.1:0-60526 GCA_964541145.1 uncultured Candidatus Saccharibacteria bacterium | reverse complement strand
ACGGAATACGGAATACGGAATACGGAATACGGAATACGGAATACGGAATACGGAAGAGGAGGAGCAGTGCCAGAGTTGCCTGAGGTGGAGACTATACGCCGCGGCTTGACTGAGCTAATCGTCGGGAAGACGGTTTGGCGCGTTTATAACTATGATAGTCCAAAAAGCTTTCCAAACGCCCCAGCAGACGTTCGCCAGTTTTTGATAGGCGCAACTATCACTGACGTGCGTCGTCGCGCAAAGGTGCTGCTCATTGACCTGTCGACTGGCTACACACTTGTGTGCCATCTGAAAATGACGGGGCAAATAGTTTTTATCCAAAAAAATCCTACACTCCAAACGCTACATCCTAAAAAAATCCAAAATCAGAACGTTCAAAATACAGATCGTAGAGCGTTAATGAGCGACAGCGAGCTACGTTGGGGCGGCGGCCATCCAAACGACAGCCTGATTCGCACGCTGCCAGACAACACGACGCGTGAACGAATAGAGTTTACCGATAAATCGGCGCTGTTCTTTAACGATCTGCGCAAGTTTGGCTGGATGAAACTGCACCCCACGGCGGAAGTGCCAAATATAGCATTTATGCAAAAAGTTGGTCCGGAGCCGCTAGAAAATTCTTTTACGAGCGATGTACTGTACGAACGCCTGCAGCGGCGGAAAAACACTTCTATCAAAGCTGCCATACTCGATCAAACTGTGCTGGCTGGTGTGGGAAACATTTATGCCGACGAGTCTTTGTGGATGGTACGGCTACATCCGGCTACCCAAGTGAAAAACATAGCACCAGAACAGATAGAGGTGCTGACATCCGCGGTGAAATCGGTCATGACACTCAGTATAGAAAAGGGTGGCAGTACAGATAAAAACTATGTCAACGCCGAAGGTAAGAAAGGCAGCTACCTCAGCTTTGCGAATGTCTTTCGCCGGGACGGCCAGCCTTGCCCTCGTTGCGGCACCACCATAGTCAAACTTCGCGTCGCTGGTCGCGGCACCCACATCTGCCCCGCCTGCCAGAAGCTACAGTTTTCTGAGTAGTTGGAGAACGGAGGGTGAATTCTGGAGGCGGTAATTGGCTTTGGTGAGGCCGCGGCCGACTTTGATGGTGTATGAGGAGTCGGGGAGGGCAGCGAACATGTCTTCGTCGGTGGTGTCGTCGCCTATAGCGAGTATAAAATCTTGGTCATGGAGGAGCCATTCTTGAGTTATGTGACCTTTACTGATATCTAGGTGGTGTACTTCCAGTACCTTGTTCCCATCGACGATGCCGAGCTTTTCTTTGACTGCGATGGGACGCAAAAGCTTTTTTAAGATGACCAGGTTTTTTTGAGCATGAAAGGGTGAAGCGTTTCGATAATGCCAGGCGATACTCCATTCCTTGCGCTCCACGACAACACCAGGTGTTTGTTCGGCGTACCGTTCAAAAAGTTTAGTCACTACTTTTTCCCAGCGGAGAGAGTGCTGATTTGTTTTGCGCCAAGTTTTGTGACCGCGCAGGCGTATAAAACCACCATGTTCGGCGACCAAGGTTACTGGTAGTTCGCCTAGCCACTCCATGAGATTGGTTCGGTTACGTCCACTTATGACAGCGATATGGTTACGCTGATCTTTTGTAAGACGTTTGAGAGCGGCGATAGTCGAGCGTGAGGGCTTTGCGTCTTCTGGTCGACGTTTTAGGGGCTCTAGGGTGCCATCATAATCGAACAAAATAAGACGCTTGCGGGCTTGATGGTAGTTGGCAATGAGCTCAGTCGTTTGAGTTTGTCCAAGTGCTCGAGTGAAGCGAATATTCGGCATGGGAACGGGACGCTCAAGCAAATCCATAAATCCTTCAGCCCATTTGTCTATGGTGTTACGACGGAGCAGCCGCTCCATCTTGCGGGCGCGTTTCAGAAAACCGCTGGGGGTCATACTGAGTGCGTCACTAAGTCCTGTGACGAGGCTCCGTAGTTTGTAGGGGTTTACGAGCACAGCGTCTTTGAGTTCTTCGGCGGCTCCGGCGGTTTCACTCAGTATGAGTATGCCATCGTTTTTGGGGTGACTGGCTAGGTATTCTTTGGCTACAAGGTTCATTCCGTCTCGGATAGGCGCAATGAAGGCCACATCGGCTCGCTGGTACAGAGCAGCGTACTGCGCAAATACCTGTGTCGAGAAGATGACCTCTACTGGCTCCCATCGGCGTGTGCCGAATTGCTTGTTTATCTGGTCGACAAGCTTCTCGAGGTCAATGCGCAGCTGCCGATAGGCTGCTACTTCTGTACGCGAGGGCATGGCTTGCATAACCATGATAACTTTACCTCGAAGCTCCGGGTTTTCTGCCAAAAGCATCCGGTAGGCCCTGAGCCGACCGATAAGACCTTTTGAGGGGTCAAGTCGGTCGATGGTCAAAATAACCTTCCGACCCCTGTATTTCCACAGTAGTTTTTTGTGTTCCAGGGTTACCTCTAGCGAACGGCTCGCGTCGGCAAATTTTTTGTAATCTATGCCTATGGGTAGGTCAGCTACGCGCACGACACGCTCTGGCAAAATGACTTTGCGCGGTGCAGGGATCCCGATGTGTAACTCGCGGCAGGCTTCGAGGAAGTGTTCGCAATACGCTGTAGTGTGCATGCCGATGAGGTCGGCTCCCAGTAGGCCTTTGGCCAGTGCAGCGGCATGCTTTGACTGGAGAAATATATCGGACGAAGGGAAAGGGATATGTAGGAAAAAACCTATTTTGCCCTTGGGACGGGCGATGCGGAGCATTTCTGGCAGCAGCATGAGCTGATAGTCGTGCAGCCAGAGCCGGTCGCTTTCTCGGCTAAGCTCCAAGGTGCGAGCGGCATACAACTGATTCACTTCTTTGTATGCACGCCAGTTGACGGCGGTGTCACCGGTGGTGACTTTCATATGGTGAAACAAGGGCCATAGTACACTGTTGCTGTAGCCGTTATAGAAGCCGTCGAGCTGCTTTTGGGTCAGGAAAACGGGGTAGCAGTGGTGCCTTTTAAGCTCGGTAGTGATGTCTCTGAACTCTTGTTCGGTAAGGTCATCACTCGGTATACCTGGCCAGCCAATCCAGCGGTTATTACCGGTGCTAGCGTACGAAGACAAACCAGTCGCTAACCCTCCTGCCGAGGGGTAGTACTCAAGCTTGCCATCCACTTTTTTGACACTCACTGGCAGCCGATTCGAGACAATAATTACACGCGGCATGTACCTATAGTATCTCACAACATCTGTCATTCTCTGTAATTGCCACCACATTAGCGATATACTGAACGCATGATAACGACGTTGACTGGGGAGAATGGGGTGGAGCGGGCGGCGGAGCTGCGACGGGTTGTTGCTGGGTTTGAAAAAGAACACGGCGATATGGCGGTAGAGCGGCTGGACGGAGAGGAAGCTAGCTACGAGCGGATGTGCGAAGCGGTGCAGAGTCTGCCCTTTTTGGTAAGTCGGAAGCTAGTGGTGCTGCGTGCGCCTGGAGTGAACAAAGATTTTACGGAGAAATTTGAGGGGTTTGTAGCGGCTGTGTCAGACACAAATGACCTTATCATCGTCGAGCCAAAGCTAGATAAACGACTAGCGTACTATAAACAGCTCAAAAAACTGACAGAGTTTAAAGAATTCGTCGTTTTAGATGCACCGGGGCTCGCGCGGTTTGCTATGGAGTACACAAAAGAGCAGGGCGGCACGCTCAGTAGTAGTGATGCCCGCGTACTCGTAGAACGGGTGGGTACGAATCAGTCGGCTCTGCAAAACGAGTTGGACAAGCTTATGGCGTATAGTGCCGCAATTTCTCGTGAGTCCATAGAGCTCCTGACCGAAAAAACGCCGCAGAGCAGCATATTTGACCTCGTGGAGGCGGCCTTTCGCGGCGATAAAAGACGTACCACGATGCTATATGCCGAACAACGGGCGCTGAAGGTTGAGCCGCAGCAGGTCATCGCCATGCTAGCTTGGCAGCTGCACGTGCTCGCAGTGGTGAAAACAGCGGGCAAGCGGAGTCCGGATGAGATAGCGCGCGAGGCCAAACTGAACCCATTTGTTGTTCGAAAATCGCAGAATCTGACAGCGGGCATATCGCTGCAGCGACTCAAGGAGCTCATCACCTCACTTCGTGAATTCGATGTTCGTACCAAAACTGAAGGCGTCGTCCCGGACGAGGTTGTCCAGTTTTACCTCCTGTCGTTAGCAAAATAATACAGGGCTATAGAGGGTAGCTATGTATATGCAGCGGGTGTGGTTATTTTTTCTTGGCAGGTGCTTTTTTAGCTGCGGCTGCTTTCTTTGCTACAGGTTTCTTTGCCGGGGCAGCCTTTTTCACTGGAGCTGCCTGTGCTGTCTTCACTTTGGCGCTCTTAACGCCACTAGGCACGCCTGCTGCTTTTGCGTTGCGTGCGGCTTGAGCTTTTTTGCGAGCAGCTTTGTTTTTGTGCAGGATGCCTTTTTTAGCGGCTTTGTCGAGCTCAGACTGGACTTTGTCGAGGGCTTTTACAGCGTCTGTCTTATTTTTTGCCGTTAGAGCCTTGCCAAAAGCTTTGACGGCAGTTTTGAGGCTGCGCTTGGTTTTACTGTTGCGGATAGTTGCTTTCGTGGCAACCTTTACGCGCTTTTTAGCAGATTTGATAATGGGCATCGATGATTCCTTTGCTTAGAGTTAGTGAATGCTCGGGGTAAACTATATACGACTTTATATCTGTTGTAAAGGTGCTTGGAAGGCACATGAAACAAAAACAAGAAAATACGCTCGACAATGTAGCATGCTTATGCTACTATGCCATCAGATAGTCTATATAGAAATAAAAACACAACATAAACAACCGCATGGATGAACAAAAGAAACAGCTCGTAGCGAAGCTCAAAGAAGCACAAAATGTGCTGGTGACAGTGAGCAAAAACCCTTCGGTCGACCAATTGGCCGCGGCGATCGGTTTGGCGTTGGCACTAAACAAACTCGACAAACATGCCACCGCAGTTTACAGTGGCACCACCCCGAGCACTCTAGAATTCTTGAAGCCTGAAGAAACACTCGAAAAAAACACTGACAGTCTCCGGGATTTCATCATCGCACTGGATAAATCGAAAGCAGACAAGCTCAGGTACAAAGTTGAAGACCAAGTAGTACGTATTTTCATAACGCCGTATAGAGTCTCTATCTCGGAAAAAGATCTCGATTTTAGTCAAGGAGATTTCAATGTCGATGTGGTTGTTGCGCTGGGCGTGACGAGCCAGCAGGATCTCGACGATGCTATCCAGGCACACGGGAGGATTCTGCACGATGCAATAGTCTCTAGTATTACCATAGATGGGCCAAGCGAACTGGGGGTTCTCAACCTAACTGACACAACGGTGAGCAGTTTGTCTGAGGTAGTAGCGACCCTGGTCGCGGAGCTGGACTCGAGTGTGGTGGATTCTCAGATTGCCACGGCTCTACTGACGGGGATTGTGGCGATGACAGATCGGTTTAGTAACGACCGCACAAGTCCTGCGACGATGAGTACTAGCGCCACTTTGATGTCTGCCGGAGCCAACCAGCAGCTCATTGCCGCTGAGCTGAAAGCTGCTACGCCAGGAGTGGAGCGTAGTGGTGATCCTGACGACTCAGGAGAGGCTGACAGTGAGGATACGGCAGAGCCTGTCGAGCCTGGCACGTTACGAATTGAGCACGGTGAAGCGGAAGTAGGGGAAGATTCCGTCCCAGCCTACGAAGACGGAACGGATACCGTACCACCCGCAGAATTGACCCCGGCAGAGTCTGCAGACAAGGATCAGGATATCGAAGAAATATTGCGCGAACCAGAAGAGCCGGCCGCACCAGAAATTCATGTGGATGACGAGGGACGCCTTGTGACGAGCCCAGATAGTCAGAAGCATCCGACGCTTGGGATTTCAGACGTGCACGGGGTTGAAGAGCAAAAAGCAGATGAACTGCCTGCTCAACCCCCGCTGGTGAATCGAGAAAGAATGGTTGAGCCACCTTCATGGAATGCGGCTCTTTCAGCAAATGTTACCGAGGAGACTGAAGATGCGCCAACAGAAGAACTCACGCTCCCATCGGTGCATACACCTATTCTGACGCACGATAGTCATGCCGTGCCGACTCAACCAGAAGAGGGGATTCGGCCGCGCGGAGAGAAAACGATACAGCCGCTTACGCGTGTTGAGCCGCCAGCAGCGCCTACTCTTCCTGAGATGCCATCACCAGATTTCATTGACACGGAAAAGCAAACACTTTCAGACATTGAAAGAACAGTTGAGAGCCCACATATTGTCGCAGAAGAACCAAGCGCCGGGGTCGAAGCGCCGCTGGCCAATGTCGACGATGCACGCAGCGCGGTTGAAGCTGCCTTTAGGGGAGGCACTCCGAACACTCCCCTTCAGCCTATTGCAGCGCTCAACGCTCAGCCGTTTGGTGACCCCTTGCACGAAAACGACGCCATAGCTCCTGCGGCAACGGTATTTCAGCCTGCGCCTGGCTTTGACACTCCTACTGCGTCACCGAACGATACAGTACCTGGGCTACCCCCTGTCCTACCTCCAGCACCGCCTATGCCAGCTACTACTCCACCTCCTCCGATAAGTGTTTTCCCTGGCAATCAAACAACACAGCAACAATCTGCTCCTCCTCCGCCCACTGTGCCTCCGCCCATGTTGCCTCTGGCGTAACGTGATATGCTACCCGCATGCAAGGAGTGCTTCTCGTTGACAAGCCGAGCGGATGGACGTCTTTCGACGTCGTGAATTATGTGCGCAAGATGGTGGCTCAGGCTGAGGGCAAAAAACCCAAAAACTGCAAAGTCGGGCACACTGGCACGCTCGATCCGCTTGCCACCGGCTTGCTCGTGCTCCTTATCGGCAAAGAGTACACGCGCCGTGCCGCCGAACTAAGTAAGCACGACAAAACGTACGAGGTGACCATGAAGCTGGGTGAAACTTCGACCACGGGAGACGACGAAGGGGAGAAGACCCCTGTTTCGGGCTATGTCCCGGGTGAAAGCGAGGTTTTGGCGGCACTTCAAGGCTTCACTGGCGAGATTATGCAAACACCGCCAATCTATTCGGCAATCAAAGTGAACGGGCAAAGAGCCTATGACCTTGCGCGTAAGGGGAAAGAGGTAAAACTCGAACCTAGACCGGCGACAGTTTATGACATTCGTGACGTGCGGTATGATTACCCGCTCGTTTATTTCACCTGCGATGTGAGCAGCGGTACCTACATCCGCTCGCTCGTCGAAGACACCGGTCTTGAGCTCGGCACTGGCGCCTACATGTCTGCTCTCCGTCGGACAAAAGTAGGTGAGTATTTGCTAGATAACGCGTCCATAACGGGAGACCTTTCACACGGATTACTCCAATCCCATCTGTTAGAATATTGACAAATATACAAAAATTTGCTATTATTATGTATACATGTACCTAAAACAAAACATAAAATGAGCGAGCAGATTACAGATACCAGACAGGTCGCCGAACCGAGTCCAGCTCTAGAGCGCTTGCCAGATTCTCGCGTTGTGTGCACTGCTTTTCCAACCAATACGGGAGGCTCTATTTGGATTGATGGCTTTACTGATAATGCGGGGCGTTTTACATATTTTTTCCCAGAACCAAACTCAGACGATGACCCTCTTTCATATGGTAGCCAGCGCCTGAAAGCTATGCAGCGAGCTGGCATTCCTTTGCGACTAAAAGCAGGTGAAACAAATAGGTTCGAACCTAAAGACCGAAAGTACGCGCGCACCGTACTGCGCCAAGATCCGTTTACATTGAAATATCCTCACGCTGAGCAGACAGGGTCTGAAGCCCTAGTGGTTCGCCGAAACCCGGTTGCAATCTTAGATCTTATGATTCGTGCTGGACACGATAGTTCAGACATTCGACAGGCACGAATAGCTGCAGCGCACGGCCGACCAAACCATACGGCGTCATCCTTGAGCGTTGCCTTGGAGGCAGCAGCGCTAGAGGATGTGTTGTATGAGGAAGAAGTGCCTATTGCGCAAAAACGACGTTCTGAAGTATATAAGGCGTGTTTTGAGGGTACAGTAACTGGCGTTCGTGATCTTCTGCTGTCCGCGGTTAAGAAAGGAGTAGATTTTGCGGCAATGCACCGCGCAGAAAGACTGCTCCAACACGGGTTTCGTCCGGATATTGTCGAAACACTAGCACAAGACCCCGAGAAGTCGAAGAGACTTTTTACTGAAGTTTGGGCGGATGCCATCGAGCGAGCTAGACGTCACAACACCGACCGGCACAATGAGGGTGTGTATGTCGAACTGTACAAATATTGTGGTGGAGTTTTGCCACTACCAGCCATAGCCTCAACAGCGTATGACGTGCACGATTCAGGTATTGGTTGGGTAGGGTCAGGTCATACGCTCGCTCAAATATATGTTGAGGGGGGTGGTAGGCGCCTACCTGAGCATGCCTCTAAAGACGCAGAAATTTTTGACACGAAAGCTGCTGAAGCGTCAAAAGCACTTGGGCTTGGTGAAATGTCGGCCGCTAAGTTACTCCAGCGTCGAGCCCGGGTGTTTTTTGACAAAGCTGGAGTACCAGTTATTGAGTTGCCTCCAGAGACAGGGTATGAAAATGGGCGCGGTAAAATGACAAACGCGCAGCTTCAGGATGCACTCCTAGAGATGGGCATAGCAAGCCGCATAAAAAGGGGCGATCCAGTTGCACTAACACGCAGTCCAGAGTTATGGATAGAACCAAACTCTATAGTCGTGCGTGATGTAGAGCTATCATTAGAAGCGCGAGGAAGCGCAGGGTATTGGCAAGCTGTTCTTGTACCAGACGCCGAGAACGGAGGTTTCATGTGGGCTTGTGGGGAGTCGAAAGCACACTCCAAACTGCGGGAGGAGTTGAAGCTACCAGAGGAAGGGGTGATAGTGAACGTGGACGGTGAAGATGTCGCGATTGTAGGACAGTATATGGGCTATGATGATAGGCAGGCAGTTTTGTGGCAAATAGCTGTCACTCGAGGGGAGTTCGAAAAGCATAAACCTGCGTTTACAGCTCTCATTTCTGACAGTGCAACTGCTTTGAGTCGACATATGGCAGGACGTTTTTTACTACCAGAGACAGTTGAACATATGATAATTTTCAGTAGAGAAGGAAACTCCCGTGCAGAAGAGGTCACTTTGACTCAACGGGTTAAGCAGTAGTTTGGCTTGCATTCAGGGGTGAGGGTGTGGTATTATCTGTGATAACGCCATCAGTAGTCTCTAACAACAACTTGGGAAGGAAAAGATAACAGCGTATGATTTCAGCTGAAAAGAAGAGTGGTATAGTCAAAGATTTGCAGAAAAGTAAGGAAGACACCGGTAGTGCTGCGGTGCAGGTCGGAATCTTCACTGAGCGTATCAAGGAGCTGACTGAGCATCTTAAAGTGAACAAAAAAGATTTTGCAGCTCGGCGCGGACTGTTGCAGCTCGTCGGTAAGCGCAAGCGTTTGCTACAGTACATTGCAGCCGAAAACGGCCAAGCATACATAGACCTCATCAAAAAACTAGGTATTCGACGCTAGACGTTGGACATTGGACGTTGGAATGTACTGCGGTAGATTCCAAAATCTAGAATCCAAAAATTCTAGTACAATTTACATAAAGTAGCAGAATCGCCGACCTTTCTTGTCATGCTGAACTTGTTTCGGCTGCAGGTGGAGCGGCGGACATTGACTTGGCACATGTTCTGAAACAAGTTCAGCATGACGCTGAGGTGATGTAGCTGTTTAAAAAAGTTCGGGGTAGGATAGCAGGTTTCCTTAACCAGAAGGACACTTGACTCCTAACTCGAACATAAGAAGGAGGCTCATATGGCCGATATAAAAACGAATACTATTAATCCATTTGGTAAGACACTTGTCGTCGTCGAGACGGAGTTCTGTGGCCGGACGCTGACGCTTGAAGTCAACCGCGTTGGGTTTCGCACCACTGCCAGTGTGCTGGCGCGCTACGGTGACACCGTCGTGCTCGGTACCGCCATGCTGGGTAAGCCCATCCAGGGGATGGACTATTTCCCACTCAGTATCGACTACGAAGAAAAGTTTTATGCTGCTGGCAAGATCAGCGGCTCACGCTTCATAAAGCGCGAAGGCCGCCCGAGTGATGACGCCATCCTCATTGGTCGGTTGATAGACCGACCCATCCGTCCACTGTTCCCCAAAGGCTACCGCAATGAAGTCCAGGGTGTCGCCAGTGTTCTTAGTATGGATCCAGCGTTTCGCCCAGACATGGTGGCCATGATCGCCATGAGCGCCGCACTTATGCTCACAGGCGCACCGTTTGACGGCCCAGTTGCTGGTGTGCGTGTGGGTATGACCGACAGCGGTGAATTCCGCGCTTTCATGAGCGCAGAAGAGCTCAACACGAGTAAACTCGACCTTGTTGTGGCAGCCCGCGAAGGCGGTGTCATGATGGTAGAAGCTGGCGCCAACGAAGCTACCGAAGAAGAAGTCGTGGCGGCACTGAAATTTGCCGAGGAAGCCATCAAACCTGCACTGGCGGTGCAGGCAGAGCTCGCCAAACAAGTTGGGGTGAAAGCTACCGAATATGAACTGACGCTCCCAGACGAAAAAATCCAAGCCGCAGTAGACGCGTGGGTAGCAGACAAACTAGGCGAAGACTTGCGTTTGCCGTACCCCGAGCGTAATGAAATGATTGGCGTGCTGAAGGAGCAATTTCGTGTGGCATTTGCTGAGCAGCTGGGTGAAGACGTCTACACCACAGTGCGTACCGAGTACGACGAAGCCTTCCAGATGGCGTTGCACAAAGACGTGCGCGCCGGGATTGTTAAAGACGGCACGCGACCTGATGGCCGCAAACTGACCGATATTCGACCCTTGAGTTCGGAAGTCGGACTACTGCCCCGTACCCATGGTTCGAGTATATTTACCCGCGGTATGACGCAGGCCATGAACATTGTAACGCTGGCGCCGCTGTCATACGCTCAGATGGTAGACACCATGGAGCGGAACGAAGAGCGCCGCTACATGCATCACTACAACGCTCCCGGCTACACGGTGGGCGAAGTGCGTCGGCTCGGTTCACCGGGGCGCCGCGAAATTGGCCACGGCTACTTGGCAGAACGTGCACTCAGTGCGGTACTACCGAGCGAAGCAGATTTCCCCTACGCCATGCGTTCTGTCACCGAGATTATGAGCCAAAACGGCTCGACCAGCATGGCAGCGACGTGTAGCAGCTGTCTGGCGCTGATGGACGCGGGCGTACCGCTGAAGGCACCGGTTTCTGGTATAGCTATGGGACTTATGGTCGATGGCGACAAGACGTATATACTGAGCGACATCGCTGACGCCGAAGACTTTGCAGGGGACATGGACTTTAAGGTAGCCGGAACCAGCAAGGGCATAACAGCACTGCAGATGGATATGAAAGTACACGGTCTTTCGGTCGATGTGCTGGCGCAGGCGCTGGCGCAGGGCAAAGAGGGTCGGGCGTACATACTCGCAAGCATGCTGGAAACACTGTCGGAGCCACGGACCGAACTGAGTCCGTACGCGCCTCGGGTCGAAAGTATTACCATCAACCCCGATAAAATCCGTGAGATCATCGGTAAGGGCGGTGAAACCATCCAGAAGATTACGGCCGAAACTGGCACTGAGATCGACATCAAAGACGATGGCACTGTCATGATCGCCAGCCCCGATGGCGCTGCTATACAAAAGGCCAAAGACTGGATTGCTAGTATCGTGGAAGACCCGGAGGTGGGTAAGATATATGTCGACAAACCAGTCGTGTCCGTCCTGGACTTTGGCGCCTTTGTGCAGATTATGCCGGGCAAAGATGGCCTGGTGCACGTGTCTGAAATGAGCGAAGAGCGCGTCAATAAACCCAGTGATGTGGTGAAAGAGGGAGACCTGGTCACCGTAAAACTCGTGGCAATAGATGACCGCGGCCGTCTGCAGCTTTCTATGAAAGCGGCCGCAAGGGAAATGGAAAAGAAATAATTGCCCTGTAACGTGTAACATGTCACATTGGATTATCGATTAACCTGTAACAATTATGTCAAATGAAATAACGAAGCAAATAGTGGATGATATGTTGAATTTGAGTGTTCATGTAATTCGTTATGCCGAGAACCAACGGGTTAATCGATCTATTCAAGACCAGCTTATCCGTTCAGTTAGTAGCATAGGAGCAAATTATTCGGAGGCACAAGACGCTTCGTCAAAAAAAGATTTTTTAAACAAAATCTATATAGCGAAGAAGGAAGCGTCCGAAACAGTTTACTGGCTCAAACTTTGTGCGAAGCTCAATGAGGCAGAAGAAAACACAGAGCTTGAAGATAGGGCGCGCAAATTTGTGTTGCTTTTACAAAAGATTATTAATACTTCGAAAGAAAAAACGTAACATGTTACATGCTAATCCAATGGTACAGGTGACAGGATAATAGATAGTATGAAAAAACAGCTACTGGATACTCTCATGGCGCGTATAGAAGCCTCTGGTATAACACCAGAGTTGAAGGCTGGGGCGACGCAACTGGTTTTCGGTGAGGGGAACCCAAATGCGGAGGTGCTGTTCATCGGTGAAGCGCCGGGGAAGCAGGAGGATCTGCAGGGGAAGCCTTTCGTTGGCGCGAGCGGAAGGTTTTTGGATGAAATGCTTGCGTCCATCGACATGAAGCGCGAGGACATTTACATAACCAACATCGTCAAATACCGGCCGCCCAACAATCGTGACCCTTTGCCAGAGGAGAAAAAGGCTTTTTTGCCTTTCTTGCAAGAGCAACTTGAGATTATTCAACCAAAGATAGTCGTAACACTCGGGAGACACAGTGGGGGAGTGTTTCTGCCAGAACTGCATATTAGCCAAGATCATGGAAAACCAAAAAAGATTAGAGTTAAGAGAAGTGAGTTAAGAGTTAAGAGTAAACCGAGTAAAGCAGAAAAGCAGAGCGGGGGCATGATGGAGCTAGTGGTACTACCCTTGTACCATCCTGCCGCCGCTTTGTACAACGGTGGTATGCGCGAAACACTTCTAGAGGATTTCAGCGCCATACCTACCATGTTGGAGAAGATTGGCAGACATGAATAGTTTACGCAGTAAAGGAATTAACAACATAATATACTCCCACCGTGTCATCTTAAACTGGCTTCGGGATCCAGACGGCAGGACAGACGTCTGAGTAGACGCAAGAGATGCTGAAACAAGCTCAGTATGACACTACGGGAAAAGTGAAAAGGAGAACCTATGGAAAGAAATAGAGTCAAGAGTCAAGAGTCAAGAGTCAAGAGGCCGCAAAATGGTCAACGAAATGAAGGCAACAGAGGAAGAAATGGCTTCCGCGGTAAAAACGGTAGTAATGGCCAGGCCGGAACACCAAATAATGGTAATGGGCAGAATCAGGGTGAAAAACGGCCAACAGTAAGCCGTGGAGCAGCGGTGCGGGCGCAGAAGCGCACACAAATGGATGCCCAGCGTGTGGCCAATCAATGGCTGCCAGCGCAAGTCGATGAAAACAAGCGGGCGAACTTCATCGACGATTCTCCGCGCCTGAAGATCATCGGCCTCGGTGGCATGGATGGCGGCGGCAGCAAAAACATGATACTAGTCGAGTATGTCCACGACGCTGTTATTATAGATGCTGGAAATGATCTGGGCGTTGATTTGCCCGGTATAAACTACGGCATTGCTGATACTAGCTACCTCGAGACAATTCGGCATAAGCTCCGTGCCTACATTATTACCCACGGGCACCTCGACCATATTGGGGGGTTGCCGCACATCGTCCCGAACTTCCCGGCGCCGATTTATGGCTCAAAGTTTACGATTGGTCGTGTCGAAGAGATTTTTGAAAACTTTGGGCTGCCAATGCCTGAGGGCTTTCAGCTACAAACCGTGATGATAAACGAAGATACGCACGAGCGCCTCAAGATTGGCGAGTTTTATGTGGAGCTTGTGCGCGTGACACACTCTATACCAGGCAGTACGTGTGTGGTGCTCGACACGCCGGTTGGTCGTATAATCAACACCGGTGATTTTCGTTTTGATCCGCAGCCGCTCGACCACGAACGGACTGATATGGAGCGATTGGTTGAGCTAGGCAACGAAGGCGTACTGGCGCTGCTGAGCGAAAGCACCACGGTCGAACGTATGGGCCGTACGCCCAGCGAAAGCACCATCGAGCAGAGTTATGTAGACATCATGAATCAAGCCCCAGGACGTATATTTGTCGGTGTATTTAGCACCAATATGAACCGCATACAGATGATCGTCAATGCGGCAGTGCACCACGGCCGCAAGGTGGCCATAGACGGTCGTAGTATGGTGAGTACGCTGGAGATGGCGGTGCGACATGGGTTTATGAAAATCCCCAAAGGCACGTTTATACCAATCGCTTCAGTACCAGGCATGAGCGACGATAAGCTTGTTGTGATCTGTACTGGTAGCCAGGGTGAGCCGAGCAGCGCGTTGCAGCGGATGGCAAATGGCGAACACCGGCACATTAAACTCAAAGAACAAGACACGGTTATCCTTTCGAGTACCCCCATCCCCGAAAGTGGCAACGATTCGCTCATCGGCCAAATGGTCGACGACTTGACTAAGAGTAATGTGCATGTTTTTGAGCATCGCAACCATGAGCTCGACAATGTTGGCCCACTGCACGTTTCGGGACATGCCAGCCGGGATGAATACGCCGAAATGATCCAGGTGACAAAACCAAAGTTTTTCATCCCGATCTACGGAGCGTACCGCGTAAAACAGCGACACATAGAACTTGCAATCGAACAGGGTATACCTCGAGCACATACCATCAATGCTGTTAATGGTGAGGTTATTGCTCTAACCCCCGATAAAATGGAGCTCATCGGCCAGGTGCCAAATGGTACGATTTTGGTCGATCAGACGGGCGCAATTGTCAACAATGTCGTAGTGAAGGATCGTGTGCTTTTGGCCGAGGAAGGCTTGGTAGCCGTGGTGCTGACCGTAGACAAGCGCAGCGGCAACTTACTGACAAGCCCTGACATCATCAGCCGAGGCTTCATATATATGCGTGAACAAGAAGAGATTATGAATGGCCTGCGAGCCGAAGTCCGGCGGGCTGTCCAGCAGCGCTTCAAACGAATCGATATCGATCGTTTCAAGGCTGAGCTGAAAGATCATATTACCCACTATTTGTTTGAGCAGACGGGACGAAGTCCTATTGTCATCCCGGTGCTGAACATCGTGGGTGGTAAGAACGAAAAACAGTCAGCACAAGTCGGATCGCCAGATAAGTCAGATAAGCCGGCCGAAAAAGAAAAAACGCCAGAGGAAATCGCCGCCGAGCAGCAAGCTCGTTTCCAGGCCATGCGCGAACGTCTCCTCAACCAGGATCCACGGGTTGACTAGATGAGTGTGGTTGTACGAGAATATGACATAGACCCGAGCACGGAGCTCGGAAATGAACTTCCACCCGATGCTCTGACAGCGCAAGCGGTGCTAGGGGCTATCGCTGCCCGTGAAGTGGCGATGATACCAGATCAACACGCCCCATACGTCGGTATTGCCATTGACGAAACGGAAAATAGACCGCCGAGACTACAACAACTTAGTGAGCCATCTGCCTTTTCGTATGATGGGGTGTCCGGCGAACTCTTACCCAAGGGAGGGAAGGTGCCACTTCATTTAGTTGTTATCTCTGAAGAGGCTCTCACAGAGTGTCCAGATCTTACTATGCGCGCTGCGGTTTTCGAGCCTGCCTCACATGGGGTAGATGACTTGGTGCTTCGTGCGGTTGTCTGCAAACGAGGTGGTATGTACGAACCAACAGAAGACGGTAGTTTTGTCCCTCTCCAACCCGAAGCGGCAAAGGCATTTGTACACGCCCTCCAAAATGCTCAAGCTGCGTAGCATAGGAGGCGGCTGGACGTATTTAAAATTGACAAAACGTCAACAATTTGATACAATGTATACTGATGTTCCGTCGCAAAAATAAAAACGTACAACCAGTCAACCCACGGCATGCGGAGATAATAGCAGCCGCTGGTGTGGCCGGCACAATCGTCACCTCTGATATTCAGGGAATGTACGGAAAACGGTGTAGCAGCGGGGAGCCTACTTTTGTGCTGCTTTCTTGCATTGGTAGTCTTGGTTTTTCTACGCCACTTGAGAGCGGGGAAAACAGTAAGCTGCTACCAGATGGTCGAATGGTAGACAGCCTTGATTTGGCCAACCAGTATGCTGGGAGCTGCGCGTACAGAAACCCAGGGGAAGACTATATCCGGCTGGCTCCTTTTACAGATAATTCGGGGGATATATGGTTTATGGTAACGGGGGGGGCGACACCGTACGCTTGCGGCGATGGCGAATGGCGAGAAAGACATTGTAGCGATTATCGAATCTCCAAAAGACGGGAGTACTGGGTACTATTCAGGCATAGTTTCACCACCGGAGCAGCTTGCTCTGCGAGGCCTTGCAGAGAGTACTAACAAGTAAGGATCCACCATGGCAGATCAATCAAAAATAGGCATACTTCAGGAAAATAGGGCACATCTTGTGAAAGGGGGCATAAAAGACGCTCGGAATGAGATTGAGCGACTGGGCGTGGCTACCGAAGGGTTTATTGCACTGGAAGCTCTACAAAAACAACTGGGTCTACATGGACTTGTCCGTGACATGACTACTCAAATCAAAAACATCGGCAGCTACCAGGGATCGCCGATCGAAGGTACCGATAACCTAGACTAGAACATCAAGAACGGGTATAATCAAAAGCAATATGGCAAAAAAGAAAAAACAGAGCAAAAAGAAGACGGCAGCCTCAGTAGAAAGAGTGCCGTCTCCGGTGATGGGGTATATTTTGGCCGTGGTCTGCGTGCTCTCGGCGGTGTTTATTTTCCTTGGTGGGTTTCACGCCGGAGGCAGCCTGCCAAAGGGGCTTTTTGGGGCGACGAGCTGGCTGTTTGGCTGGGCGGCGTGGCTGGTGCCAATAACGCTGCTGTACTGGGGCTACTACAAATTTACTAACGACGACCACCGAGTGCCGCGTGGTCGGGTTTTTAGTATGTATATGTTCCTTATCCTTATGTCGGCCTGGTTTTTTACGGCGTTTGCACGTACCAAAGACGAGCCAGGTGTTGCTACGCAAGTTGTGGGCGGCAATGGTGGTCACGTGGGCGGGGCAGTGGGTGACGCAGTGCTGTCAGCACTCGACAAGGTACCAGCTAGCCTCCTGTTTTTCGCGTTTGGCTTGCTGACTTTTTTCTTTGCGTTTGGTATATCTCCAAAGGTACTGCTCGGTGTGAGGTCGCTCTTTCGACGGCCAGACCGTGATGAGCCCGAAGGCGAGCTCGCGGCGCTCAAGGCAAAAGCCGCCGAAACAGGCTTCCAACTAAACGAAGGAGTGCCGGTGATACGTCACCACGAGGGAGCTGACGCCAAAGAACAGCCCCGTCTGTCTAATTTTAAAAACACCGCTCAAAAATTGACAGCCACGGAAAGCCACGAAGCCTTGACTACCACGAGTGATCCGGACTGGAAGCTGCCTGGCGTAGATTTACTCGACCAAAAACAGGATAAAGCCGATGCAGGGAATGTGGAGGGTAATGCACGGATTATCAAAGAAACATTTGCAAACTTTGCCATAGACGTCGAGATGGAAGGCGCAAACATTGGTCCGCGGGTCACGCAGTACACGCTGCGTCCACCAACCGGGGTGAAACTCACCAAAATCACAGCGCTCGAGAATAATCTTGCGCTCGATCTTGCGGCTACCAGTATACGTATGGAGGCGCCCATTCCGGGCAAGCGTGCAGTAGGCATAGAAGTACCGAATGTGAAAGGTGCCACGGTACGACTGAGTTCTATTGTGCAGTCTCGCGAGTGGCTTGAGTCGAAGGGGGCGCTGACCTTTGCTATTGGAAAAGACATTGTGGGGCATGCTGTGGTAGCGGATCTAGCACGCATGCCACACCTTTTGGTAGCTGGACAGACCGGCTCTGGTAAGTCGGTTATGATAAACGACATTTTAACCAGTTTGCTGTACCGCAATTCGCCGAGCGAACTCAAGCTGATTTTGGTTGACCCGAAGCAAGTTGAACTAACTCCGTACAACGACTTGCCACATTTACTTACCCCCGTTATCCATGAGCCAGAGAAGTGCATTTCAGCGCTCAAGTGGGCGGTGGCAGAGATGGAGCGACGCCTGCGAACCATGGCCGGCGTAGGCAAGCGCAACATAGAGGAATATAACCGCGTACAAACCGAAGAGAAAATGCCGTATGTCGTGATCGTCATTGACGAACTCTCTGACCTGATGATGATGGCGGCACGAGATGTCGAGGCACTTATTGTGCGGATAGCTCAAAAAGCTCGTGCGGCGGGCATACATTTGATCTTGGCGACCCAGCGTCCGAGCGTAAACGTCATAACTGGGCTCATCAAGGCAAACGTACCAGCACGGATAGCATTTACTACGGTGAGTCAGGTCGACAGCCGGACTATTATAGACCAAATGGGCGCTGAGAAGTTGCTCGGTAGAGGTGATATGCTTTACCAAACTTCTGACATGCCCGCACCAAAACGCGTGCAGGCAGCGTTTGTTTCGGATGATGAGACACTGAAGATAAATGATTTTATACGCGAGCAGCGGGCGCCAGACTACAACGATGAGGTTGTGAGCCAGCCCGTACAGCTTGGCAAGGGCGGTGTCGTAGCAACTGATGATGCTCATGGAAGTAATGCCGACGAAGACATGTTCCGCGACGCCGTACGGGTCGTGATAGAAAGCCGCAAAGCTTCGACTTCATTGCTGCAGCGCCGGTTACGGATTGGCTACGGGCGAGCAGCTCGACTAATGGAAGAAATGGAGGAACAGGGCATCATTGGCGCGGCGGATGGATCACGCCCGCGTGATGTACTGGTGAGTAGTCTCGACCAAGTGTTTGGTGGCGGAGGTACGGCCGATGCAGCAGACGACCTCGATGAATACGGTGTACCTACCGACCCAACCGACCGCGACGAATACCTTGCCCGGTAGTCGTACCTTGCCGTATCTCCGCAATCGTACCCATACAAGATGGACGTGACAAACTAGGATTCTCTTATGTAAAGTTCGGGTCACTGGTGCGTAATGGTTTGCGGTGTACTCAAATATACCAAAGAGTATAGATACTAGCGGTATATTGCTGTGTAGGCTTAAGTAACCTGTTCGGCTATGGTCTATACACAGGAGAGGCTCTAGTACCTGTAATGGTCTGGCTTGAAGGGGCCGGTGACTGGTATGCCGATATAGCCTGACTGAGCGGGAGTGAGGGTGGTAAGTTTGCCACCGAGTGCTTCCACGTGAAGGCGAGCGACTTTTTCGTCGAGTTCTTTTGGTAGGAAATATACGCCAACCTCGTAGTCTTTAGTCCAGAGTTCAATCTGAGCAAGAACTTGGTTACAGAAACTATTGCTCATGACAAAGCTAGGGTGGCCAGTTGCGCATCCCAAATTAACAAGTCGTCCCTCAGCGAGTAAGATGATTCGGTGTCCGTCGGGGGAGGTAAACTGGTCGACTTGCGGCTTGATCTCGTCGTGCACCATGCCGGGCACAGTTTTGAGCTGTTCAACTTGGATTTCAACGTCAAAATGACCAATGTTACAGACGATGGCGGTATCTTTCATGGCGGCCATGTGTTCAACGGTAATGATGTCTTTGCAGCCAGTGGTCGTTACAAAAATATCGGCTTCTTTTACGGCATCTTCCATAAGCACTACCTCGAAACCTTCCATTTGAGCTTGGAGGGCACAAATGGGGTCGATTTCAGTTACTAATACTCGACAGCCGTATGAATCGAGCGATTGGGCACAGCCCTTTCCCACGTCACCGTATCCAGCGACGACTGCAACTTTGCCAGCGAGCATTATGTCTGTTGCGCGCTTGATACCGTCGACGAGTGATTCGCGACAACCGTATTTATTGTCGAACTTACTTTTGGTGACCGAGTCATTGACGTTTATGGCGGGGAGTTTGAGTTCGCCTTTTTCTAGCATTTGATAGAGGTGGTGTACCCCAGTGGTGGTTTCTTCGCTAATGCCTTTTATGTCTTCCAGTAATTTTGGATGTTTGTCGTGAATATATTTGGTAAGATCGCCACCGTCGTCGAGAATCATGTTTGGGCCTTTGCCGTCGCCGAAGTGCAGCGTTTGCTCTACGCACCACCAATACTCCTCCTCGGTCTCACCTTTCCAGGCAAAAACAGGTATTCCTGCAATAGCAACAGCGGCAGCGGCTTGATCTTGGGTGCTAAAAATATTGCAGGACGACCAGCGCACGCTAGCACCAAGTGCGACGAGGGTTTCGATGAGTACGGCGGTCTGAATCGTCATGTGAAGCGAACCGGCAATGCGAGCTCCTTTGAGGGGCTGAGCGTTTTTGTATTCGGCGCGAAGGCTCATGAGCCCTGGCATTTCTTTTTCGGCAAGGGTGATTTCTTTACGACCCCAGTCGGCTAGAGTCCGATCTGCGATTTTATAATCTTCCATATAAAAACTCCTTATAGTTTAATGGGTAATGTATCTTGAAATGCTTGTGTGTACCGAGCGGCGATGGTGGCCAGTGTGCAGGTGTGGGTCTGGGTACCGGTTTTTTCTATGGCAAAGCTAGCGCACACGGCACCGAGTTGGCCGCAGGTTTTAAGAGGCCAGTTACGTGTGTAGCCAAAAACAAATCCAGCTCGGTAGGCATCACCTGCACCAGTTGGGTCACTGAGCACACTTGGAGATGCTATGCCGATGGTACTAGGTTCTGGAACAGTAGCGCCTTCGATGGTAGATCCTTCGGGTCCCCGTGTGGTAATGACGACAGGGACTTGAGCTTTGATGTCTTCTAGGGATAGTCCAGTTTTTTTGCTCAAGACAGATAACTCATATTCGTTTAAGATGAGTATTTCAGCTGCCTGTATGCCGGCACGCATATCGTCAGCTGGGGCATTGCTAACTTGCTGCCCAATATCGTAGCACAAGGAAAGCCCCATTTTTTTAATCTCAGCAACCTGGCGTCTCATAGCAGTAGGGTCATGGGGGGAGAGAACTACGAGAGGGTTGCGTTCGTACCATGGGGCAAGGTCTAGGCTATCACTGTCGAACATTGCTCCGGGGTAAAAACCGCCGACTTGGTTCTGCTGAGCATCGGTTATGACGTTGAACGAGGCAGTTGGGAGGGGACTTTCGTAGACGTGGGCAATGTTAACCCCCATGTGCGCTAGTCGCTCCATGTAGGAAAGGCCATCGGCGCCTACCGAGCCGAGTAGGTATGGTTCTTCGCCGAGCAGAGCCAGCGTGTAGGCGATATTTGCTGCCACTCCACCATAGCTGTCAGTAAGTGAGTTGAGAAATATCGAAACCGAGACTGAGTCAAGTTTTTCGGCATGCAAATGATCCGCATATGAGCCATCAAAACTCATTATACGATCTATGGCAATTGAGCCAGTCAGAACTATTGGTCTTTCGGTATGCACTGACTTCCATGGTAACAGATAGACGGACATCATGCCAGGGGATGTCAGGAGATGGCCTTCGGCTAGGACTCGTTATGTATCGACCGCACTATAGAGTAGTCGACCTCAGAGGGTGGAATATATGTGTACAACAAAATGTGTTCAATCTCATATGGCAAAGCAGTATTTAATGATGTGCAGCATACAACAGTACAGAATTGAATAACAGATTGGGATAGAGTTTTTTACTACATATTTTGCTTGCGCTTTTGGCCATAGAGGTCTACCATGGAGTTAAAACAAACAAGCCAAAACGAGAGGTATGGTGGCGTGTTTTCGGCACTGAGAGACTGCTGACAGCGCAGTTCACCATCCTCTCAAGGCTCATGTTCGAAACTTCAGGAGGCTGCCCAAAGGGCAGTTTTTTGTTGACTAACAGAGAGTGATACGGTATAGTACAGGAACTATTAGCTCAGCTTGTGGCCAGAAGGGCGCACAAGCTTTAACCAAAGGAGTTCTCTATGAACGAGTATGAGATTGCCGTTTTGTTTGACCCGGGTCTAGAGGTAGACCTCGACACGTCACTCGAAAAAGTGCAAAAAATCTTAGGCGACAACGGCGCCAAGATTACCAAAACAGATAATTGGGGCAAAAAGAAGTTGGCCTACCAAATCCAGAAACACGATAGCGCAATCTATGTTTTTTACACGGCGAACATCCCTGGCGCCAATGTAAAGAAAATTGAGTCTATCCTCAACATAACTGACGAAGTTATTCGATTTTTGATTACCCGACTCGATCACAAAGAGATTGCAAAAGCCGAAGCAGCGCGTGCACTGAAGGCGGAACAGGCAGCAAAGCGCGGCGAGCGTGACGACAAAGAAGAAGAGGAGGAGTAGATCATGGCAAAGATTTTCAAACACCGTACTGACGTACCATTTTTTGACTACAAAGATTTCAAGACGTTGCAACGCTATGTAAACCAATATGGCCATATTGAATCTCGTAAAAAAACCGGTCTGACCGAGTCACAGCAACGTCATCTGGCGGTTGCAATCAAGCGTGCGCGACATATTGCATTGCTACCGTTCGTGGCTACGGCCTAGGATGGTCGGGTTCCAACGGCTCAAGATAGGGAGGCCTGTTTCTTGCTGCAGGTATATCACGTGGGGCTGATTCGTGCGGCTACGAAGTACACTTGACGAGACATGAAAGTGGGCGTAGGGTGGATAGTACAAACTAAGGTATGGACGTAGTTCCTACAAGGAGGGCGAGATGGCTCGATCATTCAACCAAGTAATCTTAATGGGAAATCTTACGCGAGATCCCGAACTGAGACAGACACCAAATGGGCAGAATGTCTGCAGTTTTAGTCTGGCGCTCAACCGATCGTACAAAGGAGCCGATGGCCAGTGGCAAGAGGCGACTGACTACGTAGATGTTGTGGCCTGGGGGCCACTGGGCGAACGAGTGGCTCAGTATTTGAACAAGGGTAGCCAGTGTCTTGTCAGCGGTCGGCTGCAGTCACGGAGCTGGGAGCAGGATGGGCAGAAACGAAGTAAAGTCGAAGTAGTTGCGCAAGATGTTACCTTTCTCGGCGGCAGAGGCGGCGATGCGGCGAACGGTAGCTATCAGAGCGGTTCAAGCTCAGAGGGCAGTAGCAAGCCTGCCCCCAAGAAAAAGGATGATGTGGTCATCGAAGATATCGGTGACGAGCCTATAAACCTGGACGATATACCGTTTTAAGCGGTACGAAGAGGTTATGCACTCGAGCTTGACAAGCTATATTGCTGAGATAGATCGACGCATACGGGGTATCGTACTTGAGATAGATGGAGAGTTGCTGTCTCAGACAGAACGGAAAACTCTGAAGCAGATCCAAATTGCCTGTAACGAGTTAAAACTTGATGTTCGTGACTACGAATACGCGCAAAGCCGCGATGAGCAGCTAAAATGGGCCAAGGTAACACAACACAATCTGAAGGCACTTGAAGCCCGCCTGCTGAGCGTAGGTACGGTTTTTGGTCCTGCTGATATTGCTGAATTGAGCGCGAAGATTGATGTAATAAGAGACGGCGTGACGTAACCAAGGCAGGCACGCGGGGCGGGTAAATGCAGCGGCTGGCGTTGTTTTAACAGGGGTGGTATACTAGTAAAAATAGTGCAGAAGGAGTGTGCGATGGTTTTGAGTATTACCAATCTGAAAAAGGGTGTTATTTTTCAGCTTGACGGCGTACCGTACCGGGTCGTGGAGTACAACCAAAAGGTAATGGGGCGCGGTGGAAGTATTGTCAACGTCCGTATAAAAAGCGTACTAGACGGTAAAGTGCTCGAAAAGACCTTTAAAGGTAATGAAACACTCGAGACGGCTGATGTGACAAATCAAACAGTGCAGTACCTTTATAGTGATGGTAGCGTGTATCACTTTATGAACCAGGAGACATTTGAGCAGTTTGAGGTGAGCGACGAACTGATGGGCGACGGAGCCGGCTACATAAAAGAAGGTGACATGGTGAGTCTGCAGTTTTTCAATGGTCAGGCTATCAACGTAGAGCTCCCAAAGAATGTTCCGCTACTCGTTACGTACACTGAACATGCAGTGAAGGGAGATACCAGCAGCTCGATTACCAAAGATGCGACGCTCGAGACGGGTATAACCATCAAGGTGCCGGCGTTTATAAAACAAGGTGACGTTATTTCTGTAGACACCGCTACCGGTGCGTACCGTGAGAGAGTGAAAGAGTAAATACTCAGTGACCTCCTGCGTACATAAAAGTTCTGAAACTCCTGAGCGCGGTAGTGATACTATCAAATGCTTGGCGTTTAAGCTGGGAAATATTGCCGTAGCCGAACGGCCTGGAGGATGTTTGCTGATGGTATGGATGGCGGCCACATTGAAGTGGTGATGGGTATTCTCGGTGAAGCGAAGGAAGACGGTAAGCCGTACCTAGGGGGCGAATGAAGGGGAGATTAGATATTGAACTGGCGAGCCGGAAACTGGTGGCAAGCCGGAGCCAGGCAGAGTCGTATATACGGCTTGGCACGGTTTGGGTCAATGGGAAAATGGCGGTGAAACCTGGCCAAATCGTATCTGAGGATGACAATATTGAGGTGAAAATAGAGATGCAGTACGTGAGTCGGGCGGCGCTGAAACTGAAGAGTGCCGATGAGACATTTCAGCTCGATTGGCAGCACAAGATCGTGCTCGACGTAGGGAGCAGTACTGGCGGGTTTACGCAGTACGCACTTGCCCATGGCGCCCAAAAAGTCATGGCAGTCGACGTTGGCACCGATCAGCTTCACCCGACTCTTCGCCACGACTCACGCGTAGAGCTGCACGAAAAAACTGACATACGCGACTTCAACCCCACAGAACCTATCGATATAGTCGTGGGAGATGTCAGTTTTATTTCATTGCGAGAAGTGCTCCCGCATGTTGCAACGCTCATGCAGCCCCACGCCACACTGGTCGCAATGGTGAAACCACAGTTTGAGGCCGGACACAGTAGCCTGAAGCACAAAGGCGTGATAAAAAATGACAAAATGCGCCGCGAAATCCTCAAAGACTTTGAGCTATGGGCGCGGCAGTATTTCAGAATTATTGATAAAAAGGACTCAGAAGTTGCTGGCGGCAAAGGTAACCTCGAGCGCTTCTACCTCCTTCAAAAGCTCAGCAAATCTCCCGAGAGAAAGTAGGCTGGTGTAGGAAGTGCGTGCAGGATGGCTTCGTGAGGCCAGGCTGTACGTTGAAGAACGGTTCTGAGGATTGTTTGGTACAATAGTGGTTATGCATTATTTCCAGAGTCGTCTCGCTGCAGGCGATCTGATAGCTGACAAGCTTGAAGCAAAGTATCGGTATGAAGACTGCGCTGTTCTAACTCTAGGAGACGGCGCTGTTGTCGTCGGGGCACAGATTGCCAAACGGTTGCACTGTGTCATAAACATGCTTCTGTGCTCATCTATACAATTGCCTCGCGAAAATGACGTCCTTGCGACGATCAACCATCTGGGCGGTGTAACCTTTAATGACAAATATAGCCCAGGTGAACTCGAAGAGCTACGGAGTGAATACTTTAACTATATTGAGCAGCAGAAGCTTGAGAAGTTGTTTGAAATGAATCAGCTACTCGGGCAGGGAGGGGTGCTTGACCCAAACTTGCTGCGCTACCGAAATATCATTGTCGTGTCGGATGGTCTTGCCAATGGCTTTTCAATGCATGCCGCGGCCGAATTTCTAAAGCCTATAAAAATAGAGCGTTTAGTGATGGTAAGTCCATTTGCGAGCGTCGCGGCAGTTGACCAAATGCATATTTTGGCTGATGAAATCGTGTGTTTGAATGTGGTTGACAACATCATTTCCATTGACCACTACTACGAAGACAACACCTTGCCCTCGCACGAAAAAATTGTACAGATTTTGGAAGATATTGTCCTACACTGGCGATAACTAGTCTGGCCAACAGGCGAACGTTGAGGCACCTGGCCACGCACAGCCAGGTGAGCTATTCGATGTACCCGTATAACGTTTGGGTGTCTCGTAGCGTGATATGGGATTGTTCGCTCGAAATAAGCCCTTTGCGCTCCATTTCCGACAGGGTGCGACTGGTCGTTTCACGAGTAGCGCTGATGGAACTGGCGATATCCTGATGCCGCAAAGGAGCGCTGATCTTCGTGCCTTCTGGGGTTTCTACCCCAAAACGCTCGGCCATGCCGAGTAAGAACGATGCAAGTCGTTCGCGAACGGTGCGGTATTCGAGCGTCATAATGCGCTCGCCGTGGAGGCGGAACATGTCGGCGAGCAAGTCCACGACAGGGACGGCGACTTCAGGGTGGAGTCGTAGATGTTCGGAAAATCTTTCGCGGTCGACGAGCCATACAGTGGTGGGTGAGAGGGCTGTGTAGATGATTTCGCGTTCGCGACCGGCTATAGCCCAGGTGAGGCCGAGAATTTCCCCGGCATGGCGAATGATGAGGAGGTTTTCCTCGCCATATTTGGTAATATCGTAGGCTTTTACCAGTCCGCTTTCGATGTAATATACTCCCGGGAGTGGACTGCCGGGTCGAACAAGAAACTCACCTTTAGTGAAATCTTGCTTTGTGCCACTATGAAAGAGATCCACCAGAGCTGCTAATTGTGCATCATTGGCCAACATTACTATGTAGTATGGCATACACCCCTGCAAAAGCAAAGTAGAACAGGTTGTTTTTTAGGGTTGGCTTGTGATAATTATCGCAGGGTATTTGTGAGTAACCTAACTGCGGGAAAAATACGCTGCAGCCATACTGTTTAACACATAGGGAATTACCGGTCAACAGATCGAGAATCTCGAAGGAGCGTGCCATGACAGACACCAAATCTATCAACAAGCAACTGAAAGAAATCGGCTGTGATTATGCGGTCTGGGGACGTACCGAAATCCATGAACTGAGTAGCGTACTTATGGAGGATGAGCAAATTCTTCAAGCAGTGAATGGCTACTATGATGGTGGTTTTGCGCTACTCTGTGTGACGAACTATCGGGTGTTGGTGATCGACAAAAAGCCTTTCCTACTAACGGTGGAAGATTTGCGCTACGACATGATTGCGGAAGTTGATTACAGCTCACGGATTATAACAGCGGTACTTCATGTGTACACGCCACTTCGGACACTGATGTTCACGAGCTGGAGCATGCCGCGGTTACGCAAAAGCATGAACTACATACAGCAACGCGTTATGGAACTACGTAACAACGAGTTTCTGGCTTCACAGTTTGAGGCTCAGCAAGCGACAAATGCCATGGAGGGTCTACAAAACATTCAAGAGCACCAGCAGCGAGTGCCCCAAATGGTAGTAACTCGTCATGGTGTCAACAACCCGCCAGCTCAGTTTGACAGATACAAACGTCCACAAAAGACCTTGATAAATCCGTACACCAAGGTGCCACTTTTGGCTCGCCGACGACGGTACCCGAGCTTTTACTAACCTATGGCGCACTTGATTAAGGTAGCGGCGGGAACTATTGGCCGAGTATGCTCACCGAGCGGGCGAGAACCAGGGCTAGCGTGGTAATGGAAACGAGAGCCTGAACGGACATGAGTGCTTTAGCTTGGCGGGTAATAGGACGCGTGTCGGCCGGAGCAAAATTGATGGCGTTTGTTACGGAAATATAGAAGTAATCGAAAAAGTTTGCCTGCCAATGGGGAAATTCTAGTGGTTTTTCCTGTTGCAGAAACATGAAATCTCGCTCGTGTCGTGACCAACGCTTTCTGGTAAGGCCAGGGCTATCGATTTCCCAGTACCACAGTGCGAAAACGATGATGTTGGTGAGAAAAATCGCCACAGCCGAACCCAACAACTGGTAGCCAGAAAAATCCATAGTGTTGCCAATGAGTCGCCGAACGACCAGACCAACCGAGGTGATATTTTCGGCAGAAATAATTCCAAGTAAGGCAAACGAGGCTGTGCGATAGGCAGTTTTAGCGAATAACATTGGATGGAGGGACATAACCCCAAGAATAGCGGCCAACAAGAGTTCGCTCGCTATGATAAAAGGATGCGGACCAAACGCCATGTTTCCGTTGGCTTTCCAGGTGATCGCCTGGAGCCCGATGGCAACGAGTAATGCTAGCTGAGCCAGAAAAAAATCGAGACGATGTTGAACAGTTCGGTTTGTCATAGTGGATAGTATCTCATATCTCGAAACGGTTGTCTGTCCCCTATGTCTTATGGTGGCTAGCTCGTACTGCCCAACGCCACTATGAAATGTCCAGAGCGGTGTATACTAGGTGCAAGGTATGAGACTAAAAACAAATGGAATTACAGAACATATTCGCCGGGTTTTCAGAAGAGCTTTTGTCCTGTCGCCAAAGGTACTCATTGTCACCAGCGGCATATTGTTGGTAGTGATAGCGCTCCAGCTCATGTACCCACGCAATCGCACGCTGCCGTTCGCCCGTCTCGACGGGCAGCGGATTGGGTCAAAGACCGAGGCACAAATCAGCCAGCGTCTGATCGATACCTATAGCAGAGTGCCGTTGACACTCGAAATAAAAGGCGAGGTAAAAAGTGACACAAACACTGTCCCGCTCGCCAAGGCTGGAGCATCTCCCGATGTCGAAAAAGTGCTACATGGACTTAAGGATTACCCGAGTTTACAGCGAGTAGTGCCGTTTAGTTTGCTAATGAAAGGCCTACTGAAAAATCAAGCGGTAGAGCTACAGCTCGACCCTAAAAACTTTAGCGAATATGCTTCGGCTCGTCTTGCCGCCTGCGCGGTAGAGCCTACCAATGCCTCGGTCGTCATAAAAGATGGAACTGCAGCACTCAGCCCTGCCAAAAATGGTCAATCTTGTAACAAGCAAAAACTGCAAAAAACGGTAGAAGCACAGCATGCCCTGCGACATGGTATGAAGGTGTTTCTTGAGGCTGATGTTATCAGACCGGCGCGTTCGGACAAAGACGTCTCGGCGCTGTTGAAAAACGCAGAAGAGCTTGTAGGGCGCATTGTAGCGCTGAAACTTGCAGAGACCGAGTATCCAGTCGAGCGGACGACGCTGGCCAGTTGGCTGAGTATTCAAGAAGATCCTCAGGACAAAAAAAAGATGTCGCTCGACGTCGACACCCAGAAGGTACGAGCTTATGTTTCGGACATGCAGAAAAAAATATATATTGAGCCCACGCCCACAGTCATACGAACGGTCGACGGGATAGAAAGCGGCAGAACCGAAGGCGTAACCGGGCGAGGCCTGAACCATACGACGACGGCTGACGCCCTCAAAAAACAGCTCCTAGAGGGCAACGGAACAGTGGTGGGAACCCTGATAGCATTGACGCCAAAGATCGTGTACGAGCGTTCGTATTCGGCCAGTCGGGCTGGTTTGCAGGCGTTGCTCAACGATATCGTAAAGGACAAAGGTGACTACGGCATATCAGTTCGGATGCTCGATGGCAGCGTCGTTTCGGCGAATGGGAGCAAGCGGTATCATCCTGCCAGTACGTACAAAATGTATGTGGCGTACAGTTTGCTTAAACGGATAGAAAACGGCAGTTTGAAGTGGGAAGACACGGCTACCGCGGGCAAAAACATAAGTCAGTGCTTCGATGTGATGATCGTAAATTCCGATAACACGTGTGCAGAATGGCTGGGGGATAAGATTGGATGGTCGAATATAAATACCGAAGTCAAGGCACTCGGCCTGAGTAGCACCAGTACCATTCGCGGTGGGATGTATACGACGGCTGATGATGAGTCACTGTTTTTGCTCAAGGTTCAAAATGGATCAGCCCTGGCTCAGCCTGAGCGTGATCGATTACTCGATGTTATGAAACGCCAAATCTACCGGGCGGGGATTCCGACTGGCGTGCGTGTGACGGTGGCAGATAAGGTCGGCTTTTTGGACGGCAAGCTGCATGACGCAGCCATCGTCTACGGTAGTAAAACGTATATGCTGACTATTATGTCGCAAGGGAGCTCGTGGGCACAGATAGCCGACGCGGCGCGGCAGATACACGAGCAGCTAAATCGCATGTGAAGGTAATGAGAGAACCGAAAGCTCAATTTTCAGTTTTCAATGATCAGAATATTTTCAAGTAACATATAGCAAATGACCAAGGCTGGTATGTTTGTTTGAGGTTTAAAACTCGGTACTTTTCTGCAGACTGTAAATTGGGCTTTGAAAATTTATGTACTGACGTTGAACTTGAACTCGACGATGTCGTCGGGCTGCATGACGTAAGTCTTGCCTTCGGTGCGGAGTTTGCCAGCGCTGCGTGCGGCGGAAAGCGAGCCAGCAGCGATAAGGTCTACGTAGCTCACGACATCGGCGGCAATGAATCCTCGCTCAAAGTCGCCGTGAATAACGCCGGCTGCTTGCGGGGCGGTGGCGCCGCGTGGAATCGTCCAGGCGCGGACTTCTTTGTCACCAGCTGTCAGATAACTCTGTAAGCCTAAGGTTTTATAGGCGGTATGTATAAGCTGTACTAAGCCGCTTTCGCGTACGCCGTAGCTTTCGAGCAACTCAGTGCGATCTGTTTCATCGAGGCTGCGCAGTTCGTCTTCGAGTTTGGCACAGACGAATAGGGCGGGAGCAGGAGCGACGAGCTGTTTCAGCTGGGATTGCTTTTTCTCGTCTGTTAGCTTTACTTCATCAACATTAAACAAGTACAGTATGGGCTTCAGCGTGAGGAGCTGCAGTTCCCGACGAAGCCAATCGCACGATTCATGGTTCATGATTGTAGGCTCACCCCACAGTGGTCGTCCTTCATCGAGCACGACTTTTACTTGCTCGACAAACTCTATCAGTGGTTTCAGCTTTGCATTTGCCTTTGCTTCTTTTTCCAGGCGGGGCAGGCGGTTTGCGACGGTTTGCAGGTCGGCCAGGATAAGTTCGGTGTTTATGACGTCGATGTCTTTGGTAGGGTCGTGGGCGTCGTCGACGTGGGTCACATTTGCATCGTCGAACGCACGAACGACCTGGACGATGGCGTTGCACGTCCGTATGTGGCTGAGGAATTGGTTGCCGAGCCCTTCGCCTTTGCTGGCTCCAGCCACCAGCCCGGCGATGTCGACAAAGGTGACGGTAGCGGGTTTGATGGGGGCGTCGTGGTACAGCTCACTTAGTTTGGCGAGGCGCGCGTCTGGGACGGGCACTATACCGGTGTTTGGTTCGATGGTGGCAAAGGGGTAATTTGCCGCCAAGATGTTACTGTCAGTCAGCGCGTTAAAAAGGGTACTCTTCCCAACATTTGGCAGCCCCACAATCGCAATGCTCAAGCTCATACCCCATTTTCGCACACCCCCTCTCTGGTAGAGGACTGTCCTCTAACAGAGAAGGGTATTGCAAAATTTAGTTTTTACAGATATTATCTTGCTATGCCCTCACGCAATATTATTCGACAGGAGTTAGACGGCGGGTATTACCACTTGTATGCACGGGGGGCGAGCAAAAAGCCGATTTACCTATGCGAGACAGACCGACAGAAGTTTATGAGTCTGTTTGAGCGGTACCTTTCGGCGAAAGGTACGGTAAGTTCAACGGGGCAGGTGTATCCAAACTATCATGGCAGAGTGAAGCTGCTGGCGTACTGCCTGATGAGTAACCATTTTCACTTGTTTGTGTGGCAAAAAGATAAAGGTGATGTCGCTGCCTTTATGCGCAGTCTGATGACGAGTTACGCCCGGTATTTCAATCTACGCTATAAGCAAACAGGCTCGCTTTTTGAAAGTCGGTATAAATCGGCGCTCATATATGACGACGCATACCTTTTGCATATAAGCAGATATATTCATCTTAACCCGCGAAGCTGGAAATACTATCGCTACTCGAGCATTGGGTATTACAGAAAAGGGTCGGAGCCTGACTGGCTGGAAACTGCACCGGTTTTGGAACAGTTTGCGGGGAGGGCGGAGTACATAGAGTTTTTGTGCGACTACGAAGATTACAAAAACACGCTTGACGAAATAAAATACGATCTCGCGGATGGGATAGGCTAGGAGTCGGCCCTGCGAGACTGTGCCCCATTCTATTCTAGGTAAGACACATTTAAATCTATCTTTGAAATTTTTAATTAATCATAATCATAGATCTAAAAACAATAATTATATCTGAGAAAAACAATATCTGTAAAAATCTCCCTGTTAGAGGACTGTCCTCTTTGTAGAAGAAATTGTAGCGTGCTTTATTTAGGGAGGCTAATTCGTGATTCGGGTTAGAATAGACGAGGTGTTGATTATATGGGGGGGGTGACAGAAGTGCATAAAGCGTTATATTGTATGTATACATGCAAACCATAACAGAAATACTAAAACCCTTGCTGACAATGCTGTACAGGCTGGTTTAATTGCAGTCTTAATCAGCGGAATAAGTGCATTTTATATGCTCATTCGCGCCACAAAACGAACCAAGCAGACAAAAGTGAGCAAGCTAGACGCTCTGTACCTGAGTTATTCTTCACCTGGCTTTAGTAGATTCTCTACGCTTAATTTACCCGATAACCTTGGCATAGGAGTGTATGCAGCACTTGCTTTGGAGCAGGTAGGAGCAATAGCAGATATAAAATATCAAGTAGAGGTTAATTTGAGGCTTTATCCTGAGTGGCCAGCAACGTACTTATCAGCAGCAAGGTATTGTGCAATAGTCGGTGAAAAGCAAAAGGCTAGTGATTTTCTATCGGTAACGAATACACTAGCAGATAGTCAAAAGTTTACCGTTGATATACCACAACTGGAAAAATCAGTCGTTGAAGCGCTTATTACATCAGAATCTCAGCCACGACCAAGCACTACTTCAATTGGCATCATGTTTGAGGAAGTACGAAAAAAGCCACACCTACTAATACTTGCTCGTTCGGTGTGGCTACTGTTACTTGGCTTAGGGTTTTTTTATTGGCGTACTTCTCCATATGATAAGAAGTTTTATTTCGTAGAACATTCCTTCATAGCCTTAGCCACTAGCCCATCGGAGTAACCATAACCACCCCTGTCTGTCAGTGGCATGGTCAATTTTAGCTCAAAAGGTAGTTGGGTTATAAAGTCATCATACCTATGCTCAACATTTAAACCAACCTTTCCGTCTTTTGACGGATGAGTTGACAACTGCTTTGAAATGTTAGATTAATGTAGTTGTTTTGTAAAGTACCTGTTGCAATGCTCAAGCTCATAGTCGTATTATAACAGAGGCGGCAAAGTATATCAAGTTGACAAAATAGCAATAGTTTGCTATAATCTGAAACATAATAAACCCCTAAAACTATGTCAGAAGCACTACAAACCAGAACCGAACACTCACGCAGCCTTGAAGACGCTGAGAAGTATCGTGCCATTGATACCTTAAAAGAGGTTGGCTTACTAATTCCTGTCGCAGACTTAGAAACATTTCATGGTCGGGTAGGCACTAAAGAAGAAGTGGCAGAATGGGCTGTTGACCCTTCATTTGCGAATGGGAGCAATGACAGTGGTAACAGCAATGTTAACAATCGTCCAACTCTTTATAGTGGAGATAAGGACACTGCCCAAGACTTTGCAGACGAAAGAGCAGGGTTTACTCAGCTCTACCACTCACATTTGCTTCAAAAGGTACGAGAATATACACCCGAAGAAAATGTTGGCAGGTTGGAACGTCAAAATGCGTTTATGAAGAAGCTTTGGGAAGAGAGGGTTGCGGAAGCAAGTGAATATAATCCTGCCCCTGAAAGCCCAACCGTCTGGACTATGGAGCAATTACTAGGAAGTAATTCTCACGTTGAGGTACATCATCTGCGTGAATCGCTTGGCAAACAGGCTTACGAAGATTTCAAACAGCAATATGCAGACCAGAGACGTGCTGAAGTACACGAAATTGTTACAGGTGATACAGACGCAACCGTTCTAGATTTTAGCTTTGACGAAAGTAAGTTGGACGATGAAGCAAAAGCAAAGTACAAGCAAGCATTACGAGCCTTAGCCATACCAATAACAGAGGGTTCACCTGTTAGTTGGAACGACAGGAACACAGTTAGTCCGTTTGTAGGTGCAATGCAGAAAGCCAAGAAGCACTTAGTAATGCAAACCGAAGTTGGTGAGTTAGCTGCTGAGGCAGGAATTGATGAGAAAGTTGCACTCCAGCTTGCAAGTGCTTATAACTCTAGACAAGTTGCACTGCAAAAGCCCTCTTATCTTATTAGCCAACTCATTAAGCATTCAAAGGACATCATCACTGACAGCCTTGAAGTTGATGGCGAACGTCAAGAGTTGCCTATCAATTTAGAGTATGTGCAACGTTATCTGCGAGAGGCACATATAGTTGGCGTTAAGCAGAGTATTAGCTCCGCAACTCTTAACCGAGATATTGCGTCTGTTTCATTTTTTGACCTAGAGAAGACCATAACCGCTAAGGGTCTGGAAGCAGAGAGACAAGCAACTTGGCAAAGACTAGGTAGCGTCGCTACATCATTGGGTGAGGTTATGCGTCCCGAAGTTGAACAGAGTCAGCCAGTTTTAAGACTACTTGAAGACGTTCATGCTAAGCCTGATAAATTAGTTGCAGCAGCCAAAATGGTAGAGGGTTATGAAGATATATTCAACGGTGACGCTGGTAACTGGGAAGGCTTCACGCTGGCGGAACACACTGAGACAGTTTTGCGTAATTTTGATGAGAGCTTTGCGGAAAAACTTCCCGTTGAGCTACTTGCACCTATGCGTTTGGCGATCCTTTCTCATGACGTAGGTAAGCCTATTGCTTCAGCTCGTGGTGATAAGCACCGTCAGAAGCAATATAATGTTGCTCAAGCTGGTGACTTCTTAGGTAAACTGGGCGTAGACGAACGCCTAAAAGGCCTATTGCTTGCTGTCATTGGTGACGGTGAGGAGTTAGCTTTCCAAATTGAAGTAAGAAAAGCTGGCGAGGCCGCAAAAGTCCAGATGAGAGAACTAGCGGTCAATACATTACAGAAGTTTTATGGTTCTGAAAATATAAGCGACGAACAAATAACTGGTTTTACTGAGATGTGTAAAATGCTCCAAGTTTGTGACGGGGGTGCTTACACAAGTATGGCAATAACCCGCAGGGAAGGTAGTAAAGGTCGTCACCGCAATGCTCCTTCGTTTAATCCTAGTTTTGCTCAACCTGTAGGGTTTGGTAAGCGAACGATAGGTTTGCGTAAAAAAGGTGGTAGGGCCGCTGAACCAGACTTGACACCTAAACGTGAGACCGAAGGTTCCATGCAAAGCATTACTATCTACACTTAACCTAATCGTACAGCACCCGAATTCACTTCACAAGTAGCTCTTCCATAATTTTGAAACATATTCGTCGGAGTAACCACAACCACCCCTGTCTGCCGGCGGCATGGTCAGTTTTAGTCCAAAAGACGGGTTATATATTGCGAGATAGCTCAGAACAAAAACAGTACGGTGCCTGTAACTTGACAAAACAGTAATTATTTGCTACTATTTGCATAGTAAAGTAAAGGACTAAAAATAAAAATATGAGCGAAAAAATTCCCACACCAAGCACCGAGTTCTCCAATCTATCCACTAGGCGAGATATAGCCGAGGGCATACCTGCTGGCGAAGAACGTAAATACAATGTCCTCGAAGCACAGGAAGCTGCTTACGCCGCAAAGCCATTTATGGACACTGCGACAGAACTGTACGATACGTACAAAAGCATAGACGATTTTGATTATATGGAAGATGTAGTCAGAGAGACCAATCTGCAATCACTCGTGACTTACGCAGAAAATCTAGCATATAACGCAGCGGAAACGAAGAACGTTCCTGAGCTAACCCATGCTGAGAAGTCCGTTATTGAAGCTTTTCAGGCAGAAGGTGAGCTATTAAAGTCTGAGCATGCAATCTCTGAATCTGACGTAGAACTCAGTCCAGATGGGCTTAAAGCAGCATTAGATTCTGCCTATGACCGCAGAAAGCTTGCGAAAGACCGCAAAGAAGCTTATAAATGGCAAAAAATGGAGGATAAGCTAAAACGTTATAGCGATTATCTGGATAATACAGCGGTAGGAAATAATAACCCACCTGATCACGAGCTTTTTGCAGAGTTCAATCCAGACACGAGTCGTGCTAGTATCTTGCTTGAATCTGCTGTTCGTTCTGGTGAGCTGAAAGATGTTGACAGTAACTATACGGTACTAGGCGTTAGAGATGATGCAAATCGCATGCGACAACTTACAGAAATGAACAATTTCTTAGCCGAACTTCATCCAAAGTCAGAACAGGCAGACTCTGGCAAGGAAGCTCCGACGGAATCACACGAACCTCACTATAACTTAGCCGAGACTGTACCTGAGGCAAAGGACCTAATTTATAGTAATCCCGACTACCTCACCGAGCTTATTGACGAGTCTGAAGCATACGCTAAGTTTAGTGCCGACAAGCTTGATACAAGTAGCGCTGCCGTCAGTAGTAATCTAAAAACTATGGAACGAGATTTGCCAGAAGTCCGCCAAGCAGTACAAAACTGGCGTGAGACATCTGGTATGAGCTTCAAGCAGTATATTGAAGCTGTGAGCCTAGGTGATATTGAAGCTACTCAAGACCAGCAAAATGCAGCATATTCTGCAAAAATGATGCTACGAAATAGCTTCTGGCGTGAATCGTCAATGACACGACGTATGGCTAAGGCAATAGATGACAAGTCAGAGGTTGGCGATATAAATAAGGCATTCAGTGCTGAGTACTTTCGCAGCTAGTCTCAGGTAAAACACAAGGTTAATTCACCAACTGTTTTTGTTGTTCGGCGACGTACTCGTCGGAATATCCACGATCACCTCTATCGGTCGCTGGCATGGTCAGTTTTAGTTCAAAAGTTAGGTGGGGTACACCATACCCGTACCTATACTCAAACGCATACTATTTCCGCACGCCACCCTCTATGCCTACCCATCAACCAACCCTATACCTGCCATGGGTGGCGGTGCGCGGAATATGAGGAGTGTTTACAAGCGGTGACATTATGTAGCTGGTTAGTGTATGATGGGAGCATACGCAGGAAAGGGGTTTCGGGTGCAACAGCTTGAGCTGGCACAACATTTGCTGGCGGCAACAAAAGGAGACCTGAAGGCAGCCGTTGCGGTGCTGAAACAGGCGCAAAAACTCCAGGTGACTACACGGACGTACACGCCAAAAAACAGTGAAGTCGTCGTGCGCGTGGATAGTGTCGCCAAGACGTACAGGGTTGGCAAAACCACAGTGGAGGCACTCAAGTCTGTCAGTCTTGATGTGTACAAGGGAGAGTTTGTTGCCATCACGGGGACGAGTGGTAGTGGTAAGAGTACGCTCCTGCAGCTTATAGGTGGACTCGATAAGGTTTCGTCGGGAAGTGTTGTGGTGCAAGGGCAGAACCTGGCAACATTGAGCGATAGAAAGCTGGCGCAGTTCCGTAACAGGACGATTGGTTTTGTGTTTCAGTTTTTCTTTCTGCAACCGTTTTTGAGCCTGCAAACGAACATAGAGGTGCCGGCCATGTTTGCACGTACCAAACGTGCGGTACGAGGCGAACGAAGTGCGGCGTTGGCCGAGACGGTTGGACTTGCCGATCGACTCAAACATTTGCCTCGGGAGCTTTCGGGAGGACAAATGCAGCGTGCTGCAATTGCCCGCGCAATGCAGAATAAGCCGAGTATTTTGCTGGCAGATGAGCCGACGGGGAACTTGGATAGCAAAAATGCCCGCGCAATTTTTGAGCTGTTTCAGCAGGTGCGTGATGAACAGGGAACGACGGTTGTCGTTGTGACGCACGATATGGAGCTAGCGGCTTTGGCCGACCGGTCGGTGCATATGTCTGACGGGTTGCTTGTATGATGCGAGTTGCTGATAGTGTCCAGCTGGCTGGGGCGAAGCTTCGAACCCATCGTGTCCGGACGGGCGTTATTACTGGAGTGGCGGCCCTACTGTTTGCTGGGATTGCGACCGTACTTTGTATGTTGACGGGTGCCGCACGGAGCATGGAGTCTTTTGGGAAAGAGGGGTTGGGGGATCGGTTTATTGTGCAGGCTCGGCCAGTGTATGATGCGCAGGTAACATATGTCGGTACGCCCGAATTGCTCGATCGACTCAGGGCACAGACAAATCAGTTGAAAGCCGAGAAAAAAGCGGCTGCAAAACGCCTGAATATTGCGTATGACGCCACGAACGACCAGACGCTACCGATCAGCGAGTTTAAATTGCCCGACGGGACTAGCCAGACATATCTGAACCAATCCTCTCCAGTAACACAGGGCGCAGTGAGGGATCAGTTGCGGGCTATTCCACACTTGGACTACACAAGTTTTCAGGCGCTTGCTCGTGGAGCTGACGCCAAAGCAACCTACCAGAGTGTGATGTACAGCGGTGGCTCGCCGCAGGCAACAGTTTCTCCCGTTGTAAACGGTAAGGAGCAGGTTCAAGATCAGAGTGGAACGACTGGGGCTATGGGGGAGCCGCGGGGTGTTAGTACTCTTACTTCACTAGGCTGGAGCTATTTCGACAATGAGCTTTTGGCACCATTTTTGCTGCCAGGCCAGCACCTGGCACTGGGTAAAAATGGAGAAGTGCCGGTGATTGCCCCCATGAGTGCTGTTGAGCAAATGCTGGGTTTGCCGACCTTGCCAGGAACAGCGAGTACTCAGCAGCGGCTGGAACGGCTCGCACAGGTGCGCCGAGACATAGCCGGCCAGACAGCTACGTTGTGTTACCGAAATACGACGAGCATGGAGCGACTCCAGCAGGCCAAAACAGTGGCCGAAGAAATAGCTCGGAATAAAGGAAAAGCTGATTATGTGGCGCCCAGTCTCCAGTACGCGGCGCCGGAAGGGGCGTGTGGCGAGATGACCGTGAAGCGAGATGTCCGAACCTACGAAGAAAAGGTTCAGACTGACCGTGAGTTAGACTTTAAGCGGCAGTACGAAAACTACCAGGATCCGCAGCAGGCGCTCCTGACCGTTCGAGTGGTGGGAATTTCTCAGGACATGAGTTTTCAGCCGGGTTTTAGCGCCCGCAGCTTGATGGAAAGTATTTTGCGCTCAAGCTTGGGACAGGGGTGGTTTTCTCCGATCGGTGCAATTCAGCTAGACTCGGTGGCCAGCAACATACAGCCGGGACTTGATCAAGCAAGCCCCCAAAACCAAGTGTATTATGCTGAGTTCGGTGACCTCGCGGCTGCAAAAGAGTTTGCAAAACAAGCGAGTTGTGCAAGCGAATGGATGGCGAACTATGGTCCGCCGCAGGCTGGCCAGGTAGACAAACGGGTAGTCGACTGCTACAAGGCGGGGACGTACTTTGATATATCACCGTTTGGCAACAACGCTAGTGCAATAGAAGATCTTCGCCAAGGCGTATGGAATGTAATGCGCTATGTTGCGCCAGTTGTGTTGGTGCTGGCTAGTTTGGTGTTGATGGGTATTGTCGGCAAAATTATCGCCGATAGTCGTCGCGAAACCGCGGTATTCCGGGCGCTTGGCGCGACTCGACTGGCTGTGGCGCAAGTGTATCTTACCTACAGTATGTTTATCGCAGCATTCATTATTCTCTTGGCTCTCTTGCTTGGGGGTGGGGTAGCGTATGTGCTGAGTGCTCGGCTTGCGCCAGAGGCGTCCGTGGCAGCCGTGCTGGCGTATAATGCTCAGAATATTCACAAACAGTTTACGTTCTTTGGGATGGATATTGTCTACGTGGGGATTGTGGTCGGGTTGATTGTGCTGGCGGCTCTACTGAGCACGGTGTTACCGCTGCTGACAAACATTCGGCGCAACCCCATCCGCGATATGCGCGATGAGGGGTAGGCTGTCGAGTGAATGAGCGGTTTAGGATGTTTCCGTAGTATACTATAAGCACGATGATGGGTATGGACGGTGTAGTGCGTAAAGCAGGTACATGTATAGGCGCTTTTTTGTTTTTTTCGCTGGTTTTGATTGGGGTGCGCACAGCGACAGTGAGCGCTATAGCATCGTCCGGTCCTGATATAAACGAGTTTGGGAACGCCCCAAATGTCGCGTACTATTTGGCTGATACAGACAATGTTAGCGGGGCTAACAGGATTGTTATACCAGTATATCTCGCGGAGAAACCGATGAGTACTGTTGTACTCGATGTGTACTATAAATCAGGCGGTGTAGGCATAGTGTTTTTCATTAACACGGTGCCTGGCTCGATCCCCGAAAGTGTATATGGGTCGCCGGCCACTGTAGCTATTAACCCCTCAGAATTTAGATCTGATCCTGAAACCCAGCAATATGTAGCGTATATCTACGGCATAAAAAAACCTATCTACGATGCAAGTAGCAACAGCACGCTGCTTGCAACTCGCTCGTTTCGGCTAACGACACGTGAGCCGTATGATTTGCGCGCGCTGATCGGCTATTCCTCGAGTCAAAACACCGACCGCTTTGCTGTTACGAACCGAGATCGCTGTGATCCTGTCAAGGGCGAACCGGCGGGGCCTGGTTGTTCGGTGTGGCGAAACTACGAGCTGCCGTTTGCGCCTGAATGCAGCCTGCCAACAGGTACAATTGCCACTGTGACGGTGTATGACGGTGACAATACGGTCGGTAGTAGCCCGACGAGTGTGCAGTATAACACCGCTTTCAATCTTGTTCTGCACGATGCTACTACTGGGACAGATATTTTGTGGGACACTGCAGATACTGCTAAGCTTGCCGCCAATAGCCAAGATGCACACTTTACCTTCAAAATTACGCGTGGGCATAAGTACAAACTGAAAGTAAATGGGATATATTCTAACAATGTTCTGCAGTTTAAGCTCCCGTACAACAGCATTAATTTTACCAAGGAATGTCCAAAAGTAACTGCAATCTGTGGCGCGTCAACACTCCCCGGCACGACATTAGTGGGCAGACCTCTGAAGTTCAGGGTTAAGGCTAGCTTTTCTAATGCGTATGAACCACCTATGAGCCAATCTGATCCAGCACTTTCCGTAAAAATTACTCCTCCAGCGGGCGGTGTGTCGACTCAAAAAAACCTGTCTTATACTGTGTCCGGGAGCGAGCTAACGAGCCAGGAGTTGACACTAACACCATCTGCGGTAGGAAGCTATAAGGTTACTTGGGAGCTTGCGGGCAGTACTATTGCTGGCGATATAGCTTGTTCCAGGGTACTCGATGCCGGCTACCGCCCCTACTTCACCGTCACCGGTGGTGACATCCTCTCTGACGGCGACATCAAAGGCTGGGAAAATGTCCAAGACGGTGATGGCTCCTGGTCAGGAGCTGGCACTAACCTCGCCGCTCTTGCTGGCGGCAACATCCAGAACTTCCTGACTGGCTTTGGTCTGTCTGGCGGCGCTGCTTCAGACAGTGGGGCAGGCCTCGGCTTCGCCAATACCACCAAAAACACTGGAGCGGGCACGTACGGCGGAGGCTACGGCTCTATGCCAAGCTTTCTACCAACTGCTCCGGCAGGTGCCACAGTCATCACAGACATCACGACTGCCGCCCTGAATAGCCTTGCTCCTGGCACATACGTCTACACTCTCACTGCAGGAAACATCTCGCTCCCCGCCTTCACACTCCCCCCGGGGGTTAACCTCACTATCCAGGCAACTGCTGGCAATGTGTTCCTCGGAGGAAACATTGGCTACAACTACGGCGGAGGCAGTGTCCTCGCAAATATCCCTCGTCTGACCGTCATTGCCACAGCTGGCAACATCATCGTCAGCAAAGACGTTACCGAACTCCACGGTGTCTTCTACGCAGGTGGTAATACTACCCAGGGGAACTTCTACACCTGCGGTACCAACGCCACTACTCCCATCGCCCTTACCGACCCAAATGCCTACACAAACTGTAACAAACAGCTCACACTCTACGGTGCCGTCACTGCCAACAAGCTCATCCTGAGCCGTACCTACGGCAACCTCATCGCCGCAGGGGGCGCACCAGCCGAACCAGCCGAGAACTTTATCTATACCCCCGAACTCTGGCTAGCAGCCTCAACCGGCACCAACACCGGCTCAGGCATAGACAACTATGTTAGTTTGCCGCCGGTGTTGTGATGGTGAGAAGTAGGAAGTATATCTAGACGCTATCCCATAGGAGCTTTTGGTGTGATTGGAGTTGTCAGTTTACTATATAATAGTGGCATAAACGCACGGGGGGTAATATGGCAGACGATAGGATCGAATCGAGAAATGGGAATATAACAAGCAATACTGTGGTGTCCTCAAACTCGCGCGAGCCAAAGGCACCGAACAAAACAGTGCTTGGAGCGATAGGTGTACTACTTGTAGTGATTGGATTGGTATGCGGCGTACGAATATATAATGAATCGTACAGACGTACGACTGCTAAAAGCGCAGAGCAGGTTATACATAGGCTGGAGAAATCAATATCTGGCGGACGATCTACCAAAGCGGACGGCAACGTACTCTCTGCCTACCAACCTAAAGGACTGGGGTTCTCTGTAAAGCCGGATAAGGCTCAGTCCATTAGCTATAAACTCACATTAGAGAACATGCCAAAAACATATAAAAAGACGCAGCGTCTACTGGGGCTTCAGGGCCTATCGGGAAGAGTTATATCTAGCAGTCAAACTGGCACTACCCCTGCAATGTATTATGAGAATGCCTTTGTTCGCTGTACTCTTTTGACGGCACAGTCTGGCAGTGAGCACGAAGTGCAAGTTTCCTGCGCAGACATGAGTGCGTATGTGGGTTCGGTGAAGAAAGTGCAACAGTTTTATGAATTGTACGCCAAAGAGAACCCTGAAAAAACAAAGATTCTTGGTATGAGTGGGATAGATATAGAAGACAGTCTCACAACAGGTTATAAAACCGGAGAAACGACCATTATACAGGACTATACGACTGAAGGTGCCGTCAGTGCTTTATACTATCAAACGCCCGATGGGGTGTGGCATTTCTTCAAGGCGACACAGCTGGAAATATTGTGTAATGAATATAATACGCTCGAGCTGAAAAAAGCATTTATAGGGAAAGAGTGCTATGAGGCTGACTTTGCTATCTCAAATGTTCGCCTATAGACACTTGAAGGTGTTTCGATACCTTGTCGTGTCAGTTGCTTGGACATAAAAATAGCGCAGGTAAGCACCGATGTGTTAGGCCGAGGGGACACAAGATTCTTTTCACATGACGCTCATGGTTTGATATGATTATACTAATGATATGAGCAAAACCATTTTTAGAACTCCGATTCAAACTACAGTAGGCATCTGTCTCATCATAATCAGTGTGCTGCTCATCGGTAGTGCTAAAGCATATGCCCAAACGAGCGGAGGGGGTATTGGCTCTGGAGGATCTGGTGGCGGAAATGTCGCATCCGCTCCTCAGTCACGGTATGGATGGGGTTGGAGAATATATTCCGTTAATAGTACAGGCCCTTCGCTTGGTTTTAAATCTGGTAACTGGGCAAGCGTACAGGCCACATGTAGGGGCTTTAGTACAGATGTGGCAATCTTTGTTATAAACGATTCAGCAAGGCGGCAGATGGGGTATGATTATCACACCATATACTACTCACCTTCAATATTCGCAGCATATCAATCAGCCTCCCCGTATATTACAGTACCGAGTGCTCGGGTGGCGTATAATAGCCTGAAGATTGATAAGACTGGGTATACCTGGGGGGTGAATGTCGGATGGTTCTGTTACGGCGTTCTACCAGTTGACGTGTGCCCCAATCTTCCTGGTGATCAAGTGTCGGTTCCGCCAGGCTATGTGAGAGATGCGGGCGGGAACTGCGTGGTGCCAGATCGAGCCCCCACGGTCAATGTCGACACCATCAACTGCGTAGGTAATGTGCTCTCTGGAGTGGCTCTAGACGGAGATTGGTCTGGCGATATCGATGTTCACATCTATATCGGAGGACCGCCAGGCAGTGGTGCTCCAGGCTATGCTCTTAGAACCTCGGGACATAGGTTTCAGTTCTCTGACCCGGCACCTAACCAGATGTACAATAAAGGGCAGACGTACTACGTGTATGCCATCGGTGTAAATAGTAGCGGTGTAGGCAACGGCAATAATGTCGCTTATCCCGGCAACCCTGTGACTATGGGCCCCTGCAATGCCGCTAGCTGCGGCGGCAACACGTTTCCTGCTACAATGCTTGCCGGTAAAAAATACTCCTTTAACACCAGCATGACACTGGCATTTGCCTATGGTCCACCATACACTGGCGCAACGGGCACAGGCACGCCGGCGTACTGGGTGGCTGTGACCGATCCAGATGGGGCAACAGTACTTCAGCAACAAGTCCCGTATCATGCAGACCCTAATGACGCTGGTGGCAGCAATCTCTGGCACGACAATCTCGAGCTTACCCCCACCAAAGTAGGCACCTACCGCATGTGGTGGTCACTGTCAGGAGGAGGGATTCCAACGCTCGAATGTCCGGCAACGGCCTCGCACAGAATCACTGGCGATGCTGGCTACCGCCCCTACTTCACCGTCACCGGTGGTGACATCCTCTCTGACGGCGACATCAAAGGCTGGGAAAATGTCCAAGACGGTGATGGCTCCTGGTCAGGAGCTGGCACTAACCTCGCCGCTCTTGCTGGCGGCAACATCCAGAACTTCCTGACTGGCTTTGGTCTGTCTGGCGGCGCTGCTTCAGACAGTGGGGCAGGCCTCGGCTTCGCCAATACCACCAAAAACACTGGAGCGGGCACGTACGGCGGAGGCTACGGCTCTATGCCAAGCTTTCTACCAACTGCTCCGGCAGGTGCCACAGTCATCACAGACATCACGACTGCCGCCCTGAATAGCCTTGCTCCTGGCACATACGTCTACACTCTCACTGCAGGAAACATCTCGCTCCCCGCCTTCACACTCCCCCCGGGGGTTAACCTCACTATCCAGGCAACTGCTGGCAATGTGTTCCTCGGAGGAAACATTGGCTACAACTACGGCGGAGGCAGTGTCCTCGCAAATATCCCTCGTCTGACCGTCATTGCCACAGCTGGCAACATCATCGTCAGCAAAGACGTTACCGAACTCCACGGTGTCTTCTACGCAGGTGGTAATACTACCCAGGGGAACTTCTACACCTGCGGTACCAACGCCACTACTCCCATCGCCCTTACCGACCCAAATGCCTACACAAACTGTAACAAACAGCTCACACTCTACGGTGCCGTCACTGCCAACAAGCTCATCCTGAGCCGTACCTACGGCAACCTCATCGCCGCAGGGGGCGCACCAGCCGAACCAGCCGAGAACTTTATCTATACCCCCGAACTCTGGCTAGCAGCCTCAACCGGCACCAACACCGGCTCAGGCATAGACAACTATGTTAGTTTGCCGCCGGTGTTGTGATGAACTACGGAAAAGGCTTGTGGTTTTTGGGTAGAGTCGTCTATAATCAGGAGTAATTATGAGCATATTGAGTGGGGTATCATCATTTTTCGGCCTCGACATAGGCACCACGGGCATACGATTAGCCGAACTACGGGGAACGGGACCGACCCGGACGCTCGTCAAGTACGCCTATGTGCCGTTAGATTCTAAAATTGCACAGAGCGATAGCAGATCTGATCAGCAAAAACTTGCACAAATTTTGGCAAATTTGGTCAGCGAGGCTCGACTATCGACAAAAAACGTGGCGGTGGGTCTGCCGAGTAACAAAGTTTTTACCACAGTCGTCGACTTTGACCGTATACCACAAAACGAACTGGCGAAAGCAATCGCGTACCAAGCGGATGCTCTCATACCGACTCCACCGGCCGAAAGTAAGCTCGACTGGGCCGTGATTGGAGACTCACCCAAAGATAAGACCAAGATAGAGATACTTCTTAGTAGTGTCGCAAACAATTTTGTCGAACAGCGACTAGATCTGATTGAGTCTGTGGGGCTCAATGTAATTGCGTTTGAACCAGATAACCTAGTGTTGCCGCGAGCGCTGGTGCCCTCTGGGTCAGTAGCGCCGCAGCTTGTGCTTGACATGGGGCAGCTTGGTACCGACCTGGTCATAACTATGGCCGATGCACCTCGTCTGACACGATCTATCCCAACTGGACTTGAGGCAGTGATCCGGTCTGCCGCCCAAAACCTGACAATAGACGAGAAGCAAGCGCAGCAGTTTGTGTACAAATTTGGCGTGAGTAAGGACAAGCTAGAAGGGCAAGTGTACCAGGCAATCATCGGCACTATCGACCTACTGGTAAGTGAGATCGACAAATCGGTGAAGTTTTTTCAAACCCGATACCCAGAGGTACCAATCGAGCGAATGATAGTTACGGGGGGCGCTTCTGCCATCCCAGAGTTCCCCCTGTACCTGGCCAATAAATTTGGGGTAAATGTAGAGATTGGCAACGCCTGGCGCAATGTAGCCTTTGCCCCCGACCGTCAAAACGAGCTACTCGCTGTTTCGAATCAGTTTGGCGTAGCCGTTGGGCTTGCAGAGAGGAACGAATAAAATGGTGCAGTTTAACCTCTTGCCAGACATCAAGATTGAATACATAAAGGCTCGCAAAACGAAGTACTTGATGTCATTTATTTCTGCTGTAACGGCGGCGGTAGCACTGTTCATACTGCTTTTTTCTCTGTTTTACGTGTATGTAGTCCAGAAAAAAAGTCTCAACGATCTCAACAGCGACATTACAAAGTACAGCAAGCAGCTTAAATCGACCGAAAACCTCGATAAAATCTTGACGGTGCAAAACCAGCTGGGCACGCTCCCATCTTTGCATGAGAGTCGACCGGCAGCGAGCAGACTCTTTAGCTATATCGCCACGGTAACACCCCAGCAGACCAGCCTGACGAAGCTGAGCCTCGATTTTGAACAGAGCACGATGAGTATCGGCGGCACGGCTGACTCACTTGACAGGGTGAGTGCCTATACCGACGCGCTAAAGCTAACGTACTACCGAAATACCGCTCAGCCAAAAGACAAGATAAAAGCGTTCAGTGAGGTTGTGCTCAGTAGCTTTAGTCGTAGTGACAAGGGTGCGAACTTTACTATTACGCTCAAGTTTGACCCTGTTCTTTTCGACGAGACAGAGAAGGTTGAACTTTTGCCAATAGCACAAAAGAGCGCCGAACCACAGCAGAGCAACCTCACGCCAGTCTCAGAAAACGTATTTGGAGCAGACAACTAATATGGCAAACATACCCTCAAGCAAAAGAAATCTTATCGACAAGGCCAACACGACTGTGGTGATTTTCGTGAGCGTCGCGGCGTTCCTTGTGATTTTCTCACTCGTTGCTACTAAGACGTTGGTCAACCAGGCGAATTACCTCAACCGGGTTATTCGTGAAAAACGAGCTGTTAAAACAACCCTAGAGCAGAACGTGAAGGCCGTTAGCACTCTGAAGAATTCATATCAAACATTTGTATCTTCTCCGACCAATGCGTTGGGCGGCTCAAGTGTGGGCGCTGGTGAACGAGATGGCAACAATGCAAAAATTGTCCTCGATGCACTCCCGAGTACATACGATTTTCCGGCGCTGACAACAAGTCTTGATTCTATGTTGACTAGTCAAGGTGTGAAAATAAACACCATCAGCGGTGTAGACGAAGAAGTAGCTCAGTCAAGCAATCAAACGAGTGATAACCCCCAGCCAATTGCTATTCCATTTCAGATCATCGTTGCTTCTGACTATGACGGTGTGAAGCGAGCAGTTTCTGCTTTTGAGCGTTCAATTCGCCCGTACCAGATAAAAACCCTTGATATTACTGGGAACCAAAAGGAACTGTCGCTGTCCGTGAGCGCTCAAACCTATTTCCAGCCCGGCAAATCACTCGGTACGCGCACAAAGGTGGTGAAATAATATGAAACAGAAAGACGTAGCTATTATCATTGTCATCGCAGCGCTCAGTGGAGTTATTTCGTTTTTTATTTCGAATAAGATTTTTGTAACACCTGAGAACAGACAGCAAAACGTGGAGATAGTCGATCCGATATCGACCGAATTCAAAGAGCCTGACTCACGATATTTCAACAAAGACAGTATAAATCCTACCCGCAGTAAAACAGTCCAGGATAAGACAAACGAAAATCCATTTAACGGCACTGGTCAATAGGCGGGAGCGCCCATGAGTGTACTCTCTGAAGCCGCTCAAGCGCATGTGGAGGATAAGCTTGTTGAAGATAGTGTTCTGACTCGCGCTGACTTGGCCGAGCTAAAACAGCAGGCAAAAGACAGCACAACGCCACTGTTTAGCTTGCTCGTGAACTCAGGCAAGGTCACGAACGAACAGCTCACTAAAACGATTGCTCATGTTTCGAAAGTCCCGTACGTCAACCTGCTCGATGCCAAAATCGATCCTGCTGTGCTTGAGCTGCTCCCCCAAGATATCGCTGAGCGCTATATGGCAGTACCGCTTGGGGAAATGCAGAAACGGCTTGTGGTCGCTATGCTCGACGCGGACAATGTCCAGGCGGTCGACTTCCTGAGTAACCGAATCGGGCGCCCGCTGAAGGTCTATGCCGCGAGCGAAGAGGGCATTCGCCAGGTGCTTCACCAGTACGAAGCAAAGCTGTCTGACAAGCTCGTCGACGACATTGGCAATATGGGCGAAGGTGTAACCATCGACACCACTCAGTCAGAGGAAGCAGCGGCACAAAAGCGCGCCGAAACTGACGTAAAAAGCATTGTCCAGGATTCGCCAATCAGCAAAGCACTATCGACCATTCTCGAATATGCTGCCAAAAACCGAGCCAGCGACATTCATATCGAACCACTGAAAGAATCGCTGAAGATCCGCTGTCGGATAGACGGTATTTTGCGAGAAATCATGAATCTGCCAAAAAGCACCGAACCACCCCTGGTTTCGCGTATAAAAATTTTGTCCAACCTAAAGATTGACGAGCACCGCGTACCCCAAGATGGTGAGTTTACTATCAGTGTCGCCGGCAAAGACATCGACCTTCGTATTTCGGTAAGCCCGGTCATATGGGGCGAACAAGTGGTCATACGTTTACTCGATAAAAGCGGCACCAGCCTAAAACTCGAAGATATGGGCTACGCTGGACGGAGCCTACGGGCTATCCGTAGCGGCTTGCAGCGGACGAACGGCATGATTCTCACCTCTGGCCCAACTGGCTCAGGTAAATCTACCAGCCTGTATGCGCTCCTGCAAGAGGTGAAGTCTGACTCGGTCAATATCGTCACACTCGAAGACCCAGTTGAATACAAAATGGATGGGATTAACCAGATTCAGGTGAACGCCGATATTGGGCTGACCTTTAGCAGTGGCCTTCGTTCGATTCTCCGACAAGACCCCGACATCGTTATGGTCGGGGAAATTCGCGACAAAGAAACCGCCGAGCTAGCGGTACAGGCCAGCCTAACGGGCCACCTTGTCTTCAGTACGCTCCATACGAACAGCGCGGCCGGCATTTTGCCTCGACTCTTAGATATGGGTATCGAGCCATTCCTGATAGCGAGCACGGTGCATGTGGTGATCGGGCAGCGTCTGGTACGGCGGATAGGAAAAAATACCGAGCAATATCAGTCGAGCGCGGCCGAAACAGCTGGCATACAGGAGGCGCTCAAGGGACTTTTGCCGCCCGATGCAGAGCATATGCCTGCAATTGCGAAGGACTTGGGGTACGAGAGCTTGCCATTGGCCACCGATAGCGCTTATACTTTAACCAAGGGCGTAGATAGCCCGGAAACCCCTGGCGGCTACAAAGGTCGAATGGGGGTATACGAAGTTTTTGAGGTTAGTGAGCAAATCCAGAAGCTCATTTTACAGCGGGCAACCAGCTCCGAAATTCAGCTCCAGGCTGAACGGGAGGGGATGGTCACCATGCGGCAAGATGGCTACCTCAAAGCCTTAGCAGGCGTCACGTCTGTCCAGGAAATCAATCGAGTTGCCTCAGCGGATAGCGCATAGCAGGCAGCGAGTAACGAAAAGGTGGGAAAGACAATGCACATCAAACGAGCCAACCGAACCGAGACTACACAGCAGCATCGACACGTAACGACGAAAACAGGAGTGCTCTAATGCAAGGCCAACCACGTATCGAACTGTTACTTGAGGAAGTAGTGAAAAAAAAGGCCTCCGACCTTCATTTGCAGGTTGGCTTGCCTCCTATGCTCCGTGTCGACGGAGCACTTGTCGCTGTAAACGGCGCGGAAGTGTTGAGTGAAGAAAGCGTCGAAACGCTCATTTTTGCCATCCTCGACGAAGACCAGAAGCAGATTTTGCTGAAGGACAAAGAGTTTGACTTCAGTTTTGCCTTTGGTGACCTTGGTCGCTTCCGGGTGAACGCTTTTCATGAGCGCGGCAACCTCGCTGCAGCACTGCGTCTTATTCCAAACGAAATGTTGACCATTGAGCAGCTCGGCCTGCCTCCCATCGTCAGTAAATTTGCTGAGTACCCTCGAGGTCTCGTACTCGTGACCGGACCAACTGGCTCAGGTAAGTCGACGAGTTTGGCTGCGCTGATCCATAAAATCAACATGGAACAGGCAAAGCACATTATAACCATCGAAGACCCCATCGAGTACACACACAAGAGCAAAAAATCGGTCATCGTTCAGCGCGAAGTGCACTACGACACGTACTCGTTTAGTGCGGCACTGCGCAGTTCACTTCGAGAAGACCCCGACGTGGTGCTTATCGGCGAAATGCGTGACCTCGAAACCATCGCGAGCGCCATCACCATCGCCGAGACAGGTCACTTGGTATTTGCGACACTTCATACAAACAGTGCGGCTCAGTCTATCGACCGTATGGTCGACGTTTTCCCCCCGCACCAACAGCCGCAGATTCGGGCGCAGCTGAGTAACATTTTGATGGCCATCTGTAGCCAGCGCTTGGTACCCGCCATCGGGGGCGGAAGAATCGCTGCGGCAGAAATCCTCATTGCGACGCCAGCTGTTCGCAACATCATCCGCGAAGGTAAAACCCATCAGCTGGACGCGGTTATTCAAACAGGTATGGAATTTGGCATGCAGAGCATGGATAAACAGCTCGTGCAGCTCATCCACGCTGGCACTGTTAGCTATGATGAAGCACGCAACGTGGCTATTGATATAGACGAACTAGATAGACTTATGAGGGACTAGAACATGAAGGTGAAGCAACGAAACGAGACCATGCATGCTTAGCTACAACTACCAGGCGCGCAATCCGCAGACAGGCAAGCTTGTCAAGTCAACCGTTCAGGCTGACAGCGAGGCCGCTGCAGCAAAGCTCATTGGGGCAGAAGGATTGGTGGCAACGCATATCGTGCTGGCAAACGATGGCAATCAACTGTTTGCCAAGCTGCAGAACAAGGTAAAAGCCAAAGACCGCGTGCTCTTTAGTCGTCAGCTCAGCACACTCATTAACGCTGGTCTGCCGCTACTCCAAGCGCTCCGTAGCGTCAACAACCAGACCACCAGCAAGGCGCTCAAAGTCGTCGTAAGCCAGGTTATTGGCGATGTGGAAGGCGGTGGTACCCTGGCGAATGCCATGGGCAAGCATCCGCGCGTGTTTAACCAAGTCTACATCAGTCTCATCGCCGCAGGCGAGTCCTCTGGTACGCTCGACCAGGCGCTCGATCGGTTGGCTATACAGCAGGAAAAAGAAGCTGACCTCAACAGTAAAATAAGAGGCGCCATGATTTATCCGGCTGTTGTTTTGGGCGTCATGATTATGGTAGTTGGTTTTATGGTCGTCAAGGTGCTACCTCAGGTGAAAAACATCTACGATGGCATGGAAGGCGCTCAGCTCCCCCTCATTACACGGATTATGCTCGCCATTTCAGACTTTACCATCAAGTTTTGGTGGGTAGGGCTACTGGTGGTTGCTTTTAGTGCGTTCTTTACCAGTCGTTGGGCGCGAACCGGACCAGGGAAGGAAGTTATCGACACTATCAAGATGAGGGCTTGGCCAATCGGACCACTTTTCATGAAAGTATACATGGCGCGGTTTGCTCGAACGGGCACCACACTGGTCTCGAGTGGCGTGCCACTGCTGCAAATGCTGAGCATAACAGGGCAGGCTGTCAACAATGTCCATATAGAACGAGCCATTCAGCGGGCTGCAGAAAAAGTCAAAGGTGGGAAAAGTTTGGCCGATAGCATCGATGGCGACAACCACTTTTTGCCACTAGTTCCGAACATGGTACGTATTGGCGAACAGTCAGGCGCTATCGAACAAATGATGGCCAAGGTTGCTGACTACTACGAAAAAGAGGTTGATACCGAAGTTGACAACATCTCCTCCATCATTGAGCCAGTCATGATGGTTCTGCTCGGGGTCGTGGCCTTTATAATTGTAGCTGCGGTACTGCTGCCTATATACGGCCTGGCGGGGCAGAGCGGTTTTAGTGGCAGCTAGCTCTCAGTTTTATTCAATTTTCACTGTAGAGCGCATAAAACATTTGCATTTTTACACCAGTAACCGTATTATTTGAAGCATAAGGGTAATAAGCAAAGGGGCACTTGCATATGCATACAAAACTTCAAGACCGAAAAGAGAGCGGCTTCACTATCATCGAAGTTCTCATAGTCTTGGCGATAGCTGGCTTGATCTTGCTGGTCGTTTTCCTTGCAGTACCAGCTCTACAGCGAAATAGTCGTAACACCACGATAAAGAATGACGCACAGAATGTTCTCGGCGGTGTGAGTGAATATCGGGGCGCAAAAGATGGGGCTAATCCGGCTTCTATAGATGTGGCCACACCTGGCGTAGTCAAATACAGGGATGCTAGTGCAGAGATTACCTCCATCAAAATACAAGGAAGCACAAAGGTTACCGCAATAACTGCCGTACCGAGTTCCCCGCCAGCCGTTTCGGAGCTACAGGTTTATCTTGGACGGAAATGTGCTAGCGATACGACCGTATCTGCAAATACGCGTTCTGTGGCAGTGTTCTACTCGATCGAAACATCGGGTAATGCAGTCCAGAAATGTGTAGATAGCTAAATCTAACGATCCCGCGACGTATAAGAAAACTCCCTGCATGGGGAGTTTTCTTGTTTTGGGGGCGGAAGCTGTTATGCTTTTTGTATGAACTGTATACTGACAGCTATTTTATTTGGGTACGGTGTCGTTTTAGGTAGTTTCATAAACGCGCTCGTCTGGCGACTGGCTCGGCAGGAAGGGCTGCCGGGTACTCCTAGCAGCAAAAAAGCCTCAAAACGTATAAGTTCAGACGTACGCTACTCGATTTTTCGCGGCCGCAGTATGTGCCCAGCGTGCACGCACCAGCTGGCGGCACGAGACCTGGTACCAGTGTTGAGCTGGCTGAGACTAGGCGGGAAGTGTCGGTACTGCCAAAAACCTATTTCCGCCCAGTACCTATTGGTGGAACTGGTGACGGGGGTGCTTTTTGGGCTATTTTACCTGGGATGGCCATTTGACCTCAGTGGATTGCATTTGGTTTGGTTTATGTTCGGTCTTATATATGTGGTATTTTTTGTAGCACTGGCCGTCTATGATCTCAAATGGTTTTTGCTGCCCGACCGTCTCGTGTATCCGCTCGTGGCGCTTGCCTTTGCCCAGGCTGTTTTACGGACTTTTAGTGAGCGTGACCCGAATGTGCTGTGGCAGGCTGGGCTTGGGGCACTGACGATTTTTGGTTTGTTTTGGGGGATATACCAGGTCTCCAAAGGAGCGTGGATAGGAGGCGGGGATGTTAAGCTTGCCTTGGCACTGGGTTTGATAGCGGGCAGCCCCATTAAGGCACTTTTAGTGGTCTTTTTGGCTTCGCTCCTTGGCACGGCAGCAAGCGTACCGGTGCTTCTCCGGGGCAAAAAGGGGCTGGAACAACATATTCCGTTTGGGCCGTATCTGCTTGCAGGTTGTGTTCTGGTTCTGCTCTATGCCGAACGCATGTTTGGCTGGTTGCAAGGCTATTTCATGCTGTAAGTTTTCCGAACGACAATACTCGGTAATACTAGTTTTTTGCAGTCACGCTTATGCTATACTGAAACCATGAAAACGGGTGGCTACGAGGGTCGAGCTACAGATATGCGCCAGAAGACTGACGGAGGGTTTTCGCGCGGTTTTACTATAGTCGAGACACTCATAGTACTGGCAGTGACGGGTTCGCTTTTCGTATCGGCGGCACTGTACATCAGTGGCAAGCAGAATAAAACCGAGTTTGCCGTCGGCATACGCCAAGTGCAGCAGCAGTTTGAGCAAATCATCAATGAGACAGCGAGTGGCTACTATCCAAACACCGCTGACGTTCGATGCGACTCGCTAAATTCATCTAGCCCGCGGGTTGTAGTGCTGAGGAGCGGTGGAAGTGGGCAAGGTACAAACGCAAACTGTATCTTTGTAGGGAAGGTGATTGTAACTGGTGGTAGGTATCACAAATCCGAACTCGTCACCTATCCGCTAGCAGCCTGGAGAGCGTATGAAAATGTAGATCCAAGTAATCGGAACGATGCGTACATAACGGTCGTTGCCCCTACCACCGACCCGTATAACCGTAACGCACCTGACCTGAGCGAAAAGATCAAGCTCTCAAATGGGATTGAGTTTGTTCGAGGCTGGCATACTACCCCTTCTGCGGTGCCGCCAGTTGTCACGGCTTCGGGAGATGACGAAATGAGGGTTTCGATAGTCAGTACGATGGGTAGCTTTACGAGTGTTCCTGGCGGCAAAATGGGGGGCTCGCAGAGCTACAGCCTAGCCGGTCTAAACACTTTTAGTCCTTCCACCTCAGGTGTCGATATCGAAGCAAATGATCTCAACCGTCAGGTCTACGAAAAGGCTACGACAATGGCGCAATATTGTTTTGCGAGCGGGGGAACTGATCAATCTGGGCTGATCACTGTGGGAGGATCTGCTGGCGGCATCAGCGTGGCGCTCTCGATAAAATCGGGGAGAAACTGCTGATGAAATGGCTCCGTGCTAGCGTGTTCTCGCCTGCCTCAAACCAGCGAGGTGACACCATTGTAGAAGTGCTCATTGCAGTAGCAGTTATTAGCCTTATTTTGACAGCTGCCTACGCTACAACAAACAGAAATGTCCAAGCAACCCAGGACGCTCAGGAGCAAAACTATGCAGTCAAGCTCGTAGAGACACAGTTGGAGCTGCTCAACGAAAAGCCATTGACCGCTGCTAGTACATGCTTTGACATAGCTGGCCAACCAGCGAACAACGGCGCACCGACGTTCGCCTGTACATTCAAAAACGGCGGCGCAACGTACGTGATAACCATCCAGCAGACGAGCGGTACCTACAATGTTGCAGCAAAATGGGAAGGTCTTGGGGGTCGTAACAAGCAAGTGAGCATGTACTACAGGACGGTCAAATAATGCGAGGACAGGTTTCACAACCGCTCAGAGCTCGGACAAACCAGCAAGGCTTTACTATCGTTGAGCTCATGATTGCGACGTTAGTTTTTTCGGTTATTCTGCTCGTCATAACGGTGGGAGTTCTACAGTTTACCGGCTCCTACTACAGAGGGGTACACACTTCGAGTACCCAGAACACGACCCGCTCCATCGTCGAAACAGTTAGCCAAGCTATCCAGTTTGGTTCGGCCGTCGTGACGCCGACGAACTTCTCGACTGCGCCCGAGAACGCTCAGCTGGTAGCCGGGAAGGCTGGAGCATTCTGCGCTGGCGGGCAGCTGTTTTTATTTACACAAGGGCAAATGTATACAGGAGTTTCTGCATGGGGCAACCTTGGTCTGTATGTGCTACCCCAGACTGAATCAGGCTGTGCGGTGCCGACGGTGGCCGCGCTCCCGACAGGAGGACGCCAGTTGCTAGCGAACCGTATGCGTATAACGAACATAGCTCTTACGAGCACTGGCGACAAGACCTATTCGTTCAAAGTCACCGTTGCTTATGGTGACGATGACCTGCTGTGTACTCCAGATGACGCAAGTATTCTCAGTTGTGCTAGTACGGCGGTAGACCCGAGCGTATCGTCGAAGCTCGTTGGTGTTGATAGAGTGCAGTGTAAGCCGCAAAAGGGCAATCAGTATTGTGCGACAGCGCGGCTACAGGCAACTGTTATCAAGCGAGTGGGCACTTAGTAGGGAAAGGCTAAACAATGAAAAGGACACATATGGGGCAAAAAAATCAGGTGCACGTACATGATCAAGCAGGTCTGGTCTCCATTATGATCACGATGATAATGATGATAGTGATCTCGCTCATTGTCATAGGTTTCACCCAGGTTGTGAACCGCAACAGACGGGAAACACTCGACCGTCAGCTGAGTACACAGGCGTTCTATGCGGCCGAAGCGGGTGTCAACGACGCGCGCAAAGCCATCAACACTGTGCTACAGTCGGGAGACCCAACTGCGGTGAAAGAAAAAACTTCATGTGGGAAAGATGCAAACTATACCTCTGAACCAAAACTCAGTACAAACCCAGATGTGCAGTATACGTGCCTACTCGTGAGCACCAATGTAGAAGCCATAAAAACAACTGCTAGTGTTGGGGCATCATCAATCGTGTATGTCGATATGGCGAAGGCGAATGGCACAAACTTTAGTGACCCTGCCGATACGACGAGTGTACCGCTGACGTTCAAATGGTTTCCGTATCTGTCTTCTGCGACGCCCGAAAACGACTGTCAGACTTTCAAAACATTCCCGCCGAATGGCGCAGGGTACAAATGCGGCTATGGTTTGTTGCGTGTCGATCTTATGCAGGCCGCATCGTTTGGCGGGGCGGCGGATTTGGGCAATATGACCGAGACATTTTACTTCCAGCCCGTGAAAGGGGCAGCCGTGGCAGAGCCGGTGAACAATTTCAAGGCAGGAGTTGCTTCGAGTGATCCGCGGGCGCATGTGGTGCGGGCGGGCTGTTCGGCGACCGCTTGCGAGGGGAAGCTTATGCTGAGCGACTCGGCAAAACGCCAAAAATACTATGCACGCTTGACGATGATGTATAGAGACGCCCCATTGGTTGAGATAGATGGAGGAGCCTCGAACGAATCATATTTTCGTGGTGCGCAAGCCATCATTGACTCTACGGGGAAGTCGCAAGACGTTCTGCGGCGTGTTCAAGTACGAGTTTCACTTATGCCAGGGGCTAGCTCTGTACCGAACGGGGCTATACAGAGTAAGGCAGCGGTTTGTAAACGGTTTACCGTATATAACGGGTATCACAACAGCGAGTGTGCTCCATAATTATCACGTGGAGCACATATAGCCGTTCCAAGTTGAGAGTTATTTGTGATGGAATTTTTCGTGGACAGCCTTGAGGTGCGGGTCTGTTACGTGGGTGTAGATTTGGGTGGTAGAAATGTTGCTGTGACCAAGCATGGCTTGAACCGAACGTAGGTCGGCACCGTTCATGAGTAAGTTTGTCGCGAAAGAATGTCGAAGAGTGTGCGGGCTGACATGTTTGGTGATACCTGCCATCAGGGCATAGTGAGCGACAAGTCTCTGTACGCTCCGGGCAGTGAGCCGGTGGAAGTTCCCACTCCGGTCAACAGTTTTACGCCCACCATAGCGCATAAAAAGCGGGCGTGTTGTGTCCTTGCGAGCGTCGATATAGCGCTGGAGCCAATCGGCAGCATCTTGGCTAATGAAAATAGGGCGGTCTTTTTGGCCTTTTCCACGCACCATAAATTCACGGCGCTTGAGGTTTATATGGTCACGGTCAAGCCCAACCAGTTCGGACACGCGCAGGCCACTACTAAAGAGTAGTTCCAAGATGGCTCTATCGCGCAGGCCAGCCTCGGTCGAGACGTCTGGCTGCTCAAACATGCGCACCAGCTCTTCCTCGTTCAGGAACGTAACCTGAGGTCGTTTCGTCCGGGATAGCTCGATGGTATCTGGTGGCATGCACTCCATTCCTCGTTTATGGCAAAATTTTAGGAAACTTCTTAGAGCAATCAAGTGGTAGTTGAGTGTATTTTTTTGGAGCTCATCGCTAACATTTGTCCCGAGACGGTTGAGCCACAGCCGCCATTTGCGTACCAGCTCCTGGTCGATGTCTGATACCTGGATATCGCCGCCGTAGTCGGCTAGGCGGGTGAGGTAGTGGTCGTAGTTGCGAATGGTTTTTTGGGAGCGGTTTTGCTCGATTTCGAGATATTCCAGAAAATCGACTTTTGCCTTAACGAATTGCATATGCTAACCAGTATAACATTGTACGACATTGCGTACCACTCGAGCTGAACCCCGCAGGAGTCTATTGAGCGATGATGGTGTTGAGTTCGAATTTTTGGTTTTGAAGCGGTCTGCTAGAATAAGAAGAGATAAGTATCAAAGAAAGGAACAATATGGAACGAACGCTCGTAGTTTTTAAGCCAGATGCTGTTATGCGAGGGATTGTCGGAGAAGTAATGACTCGTTTTGAACGAGCAGGCTTCAAAATCGTCGGGATTAAAATGCTTCAGCCTGACTACAACCACTTTTTTGCGCACTATGAGGGAATAGGGACACTTAAAACACGAAAAGGGGATCAGATTTTTGAGACTCAGCTCGAAACCATGCAGATGGGTCCAGTGATCGCCATGGTACTCGAAGGGGTAGAAGCAGTTGAGTTTGTGCGTAAGATGGTAGGGGATACGCAGCCGAAAACGGCGCTGCCAGGGACTATCAGGGGTGATTATGCCCATGTTACATACGGACAAGCGTCTGACGCAGGTGTTGGTGTACCAAATATCGTTCATGCGTCGGCGACGAGCAAAGAGGCTCAACAAGAGATTGATCACTGGTTTGCCAATAGCGAACTGTACGATTATCAAGTTTTGCATGAGTTGTTCACGCAGCCAAAGAAAAAGGCGAAATAAGTTTTTTGAGCACTTTTTGTGCTCATTTGTCCCCATAGTTCAATGGATAAAATAGCTCCGTCCTAAGGAGAAGCTCCAGGTTCGAGTCCTGGTGGGGGCACCAAAAGAATCTCCTGACGTTGCCAGATTGCTTGTACATTTGCGGAACAGTGTATCAACGGAGCTGGGTTTGATACAATACCCTTATGCCTAGAAAAAAAAGAACCGCTGTTTTGAACTCTGGCAAGCCAAAATATTTTGAAGATCAGTTTGATGACGAAGAAGTTCTGTACGTTTTCCGTAAACACCCGGTGGTAATGAGAATGGGTTTGGTAGTGGGTTCGCTCGGACTTTTGGTGGGGCCACTCTACACACTAGTCTTAACGTACATGAACACCGACAATCCACCGACAATGACGTTTTTCTATCTCAGTTTTTTGGTGAGTATTGCGGTGAGTGCGCTACTTTTTTTTCCGTCTTGGATGAGCTGGTATTTTAGTGTTTTTATAGTTACCGACCAAAGGTTTATACAGATTACCCAGAAAGGGTTTTTTCATAGAAGTGTAGTCGATATGGGTTTAAATCAAATCCAAATGGTGAACTATGAAGTGAAGGGGCTACAGGAAACAATACTCGGATATGGTACCATACTAATGCAGACATTTGTGGGGGATTTGATCATTCACTACATACACCACCCTGCCAAAATTCAAAAAAAGATACTGGAGATTCTACGGTCGAACGGTGTCCAGACTATAAGCACCCCTGGAGGGGAATGAGGTAACGCAGCGCGTGAAAAAGGTCCAAGATATAAAGCTGAAGAAGATCACGAAAATGCCGAGTGCAAAACGTGTTCGTGCAGTTGTGCCAGAAGTGGCCAAACGTTTTCGTAAACCAACTATCCAGCAGCAAACCGAAGAAGCACTCAGTCTCGTACCGCGTATCACGAATGAAACGGTAGCGGAACACCGCGAAAAGGTTCTGAAAGGTGCCCGAAAGTACAAATACCCGCTCCAGCATTCCAAGCGAAAGATTGTGCTTGTTTCGACATCACTGCTTGGGCTTGCGCTTGTAAGCTTCTTGATTTTTACAGTGCTGAGTCTGTATAGGTTTCAGAGTACCTCGCTCTTTATGTACCGGGTGACTCAAGTTATACCGTTTCCGGTCGCCAAAACGGATAAAAGATGGGTTTCCTACGAAAGCTACCTGTTTGGGCTCAGACGGTACATGCACTACTACGAAACACATCAGCAGGTAGATTTCACTAGTGAATCGGGTAAGCTACAGCTCGAAAGCTTTAAGCCACGAGCGCTCCAACAGGTCATCGACGACTCGTATGTAAAAGTGCTCGCTAGTCAACACAATGTGAATGTTTCATCACGAGAGGTCGACGATGCTGTAGAGGTTTTGAGGCTACAGAACCAACTGGGCGGCAATAACACTGAGCTTGCGAGCGTTACGAAAAAATTCTTCGGTTGGTCGCTACAAGATTTGCGGCGACAGCTTAAACAAGAACTGCTCGCACAGAAAGTTGCCGCCCAGCTTGATACCGCTTCGAGAGCACGTGCTGAACAAGTGGTCACAAAAGTAAAGTCGGGCACTGACTTTGCAGCGCTTGCAAACGAATATTCCGACGACCAAAGCACCAAAACTAACGGTGGACAGTACGCTGACACGTCCATTACCATGAGTAGCCAGGAAGTACCACCCCAAATCGTTCGACTGCTTGGTCGCATGCAACCAGGCCAAGTTTCTGAGGTTGTCACCACGCCTACATCTTTTGAGGTCGTGAAGCTGCTGTCTGTCGAAAACGGAAAGTATAAGGCGGCTCATATAGAGCTTCGTTTTAAAGAGGCTGAAGCCTATATACGTCCGCTCCAACAGGGTCATACGGTAAAACAGTTCATCGCTGTAAAACCGCAAAAATAGTTGCTTTTTTTGAGACTGGTTGCTACACTTACCCCTGTTGTATCCCATGCGCCCGTAGTGAAGAGGCCTATCACGCCTCCCTGTCACGGAGGAGATCGCCGGTTCGAATCCGGTCGGGCGCGCCAAG